>JBATND010000035.1:0-6258 GCA_049290175.1 Flavobacteriales bacterium
GAAGAGGTCCGTTCCGTTGGGATGCGTGATTCCATAGCCACCAAGGATGTTGGTCCAGGAGACCGAGCCGCCACCGGGGTTGAATGAAGAGTCGAAGCAGCCCGGTGTCGTGGGGAAGTTGGCCGATCCCGTGGCGCCCATCACGAAGAGCTCATCCTGATCATTCACCACTAAGCTGTGCGGGCTCTCGCTGCCGCTGCCGCCCAAGTAGGTGCTCCATACCAGCGTTGATCCGTCGGGGCTCCACTTGCTGATGCCCACATCGCAATTGCCGCCTGCGAACACGCCTTGCAGCACGCCCAAGGTGATCGGATAACCCGTGTTGAACACGATGCCGCCACCGTAGAGATGCCCGCTGTTGTCGTAGGTGGCCGTGAATCCGAAGTTGTCCGCAGTGCTGCCGCTGTAACTGCCGAAGGTGAGCAGCGGGTCGATGATGAGCTGTGCCTCCGGATCGCGCTGCGCGGTGAAGGAGATCACATCGCCTTCGAGCACATAGCGCAGGGCATGCGGCTTCGGTTCGGCGTATTCCGCATGCAAGGTGCCGCCTTCGCCATGGGCATTCAGCAATCGCTTCTTGTATCCGATGGGAGCGCCCTCGATCACTTCGCCTGTGATTAGGCCTACGCGTACCTCACTGTTCTTCAGCAGCAAGCGGTTGTGCCCCTCGTAACGCATGCGCACTTGCTGTGGATCAACGCCGGGCGCCACGATGAAATCGTACTTGATGCCTTCGCGGCCATCGATGCGCAGGTCGATGCCCGGCCACACTTCTTTCAGCAATACTTCGCCGAACACGCTGCAACCAGTGCCCCAATGCGCTGGATCGTTGCCGATGAAATGGTTCTCGTAATGCGGCAACGGCAAACTCCCTTGGTGGTATCGCGCTTGTCCGCCCTCGAAGTGAACGCGGTACGCATGCGCCTTGCCTTCACCGGGTGGGACTCGTCCATCGTGCTTCAGTCCGTGATGGCGCAGCGGGCTGTCGGAGAAGAGCACATAGGTGAAGGCCGATCGCTCAACGAAAAGGGCGCCACCGGGGATGAGCACGCGGTACAGCACCTGCTCGGGCCACTGCCCTTTGTTCTCCACGAACTGGGCTTTGGGCGCTGCGCCGGAAGCGCTGAACGCAAGGGCGAGGAGTGCTATGAGGGCTGAAATGCGCAAGGGCCTGAACGCTAAGGGCCAAAGTACGGGGTGAAGACAGCCCTTGCCCCGCCGAAGTTGCTTGGCCGTGAATGGTTCTTCCATGTCCCGGACCACGGGGCCGTTGGGTACTTTTGGGCGCCCTTTGGAGGGCAACCTATGAGCGAAGCCATCAAGCACGAGTGCGGCATCGCGCTCATCCGCCTCCGCAAGCCACTGAGCTTTTACCAGGACAAGTACGGCTCGGCGCTCTACGGGCTGAAGCGGCTGTACCTGCTGATGGAGAAGCAGCACAACCGGGGGCAGGATGGCGCGGGCATCGCCAGCATCAAGATCGACCCGACCCCGGGCCTGAATTACATCGATCGCGAGCGCAGTACCGACAAGGATGCCATCCGCAAGCTCTTCGCCAAGGTGGACAAGGCCTACGCCGACGCGGTTGAATTGGAACCGGAAGCGGGCATCGATGCATCGCGCCTGAAAGAACTGATGCCCTTCGCTGGGGAAGTGATGCTGGGCCACCTGCGCTACGCCACCTTCGGCAATCAAGGCTTGGAGAATTGCCACCCGCGCCGTCGCCTCAACAACTGGATGACGCGCAACCTGGTAGTGGCCGGCAACTTCAACATGACCAATGTCGATGAGCTCTTCGACCTGCTCGTCTCCATTGGCCAGCACCCTAAGGAGCGCTCCGATACCATGACGGTGCTGGAGAAGATCGGCCACTACCTCGATGTGGAGAACGAGCGCATCGCGGCCATTCACCGGCAGCTCGGCTACAGCGAGAAGCAGATCACGCAGGTGATCGCCGAGAAGCTCGATGTGCGGCAGATACTCGTGAACAGCGCGATTGATTTCGATGGCGGTTACGCCCTCGCGGGCATGATGGGCCACGGCGACGCCTTCGTGCTGCGCGATCCCAGCGGCATACGTCCCGCATTCTGGTACGCCGATGAGGAAGTGGTGGTGGTGGCCAGCGAGCGCCCTGCGATCCAGACCGCTTTCAATGTGCGCACCGAAGAAGTGCAGGAACTCACGCCGGGCCACGCCCTCATCATTAAGAAGGATGGCAGCTACGCCGAGCAGCTGGTGCGCGAGCCGATGGAAAAGCGCGCGTGCAGCTTCGAGCGCATCTACTTCAGCCGTGGCAGCGACCGTGATGTTTACCAGGAGCGCATCGCCTTGGGCCGCAGTGTTTGCCCAGCCATCCTCGAAGCGGTGGACCACGACATGGAGAACACCGTGTTCAGCTTCATCCCCAACACCGCCGAGGTGGCCTGCTACGGCATGCTGAAGGAGATGGAGGACCGCCTCAATGCGATCAAAGAGCGACGGATCCTGGAGCTTGGCGCATCGCCCGACCCTGATCAGCTGCGCGCCATCCTCTCCATGCGCCCGCGACTGGAGAAGGTGGCGATCAAGGATGCCAAGCTGCGCACCTTCATCACCAACGACAACGATCGCGACGACCTGGTGGCGCATGTGTACGACATCACTTATGGCACCGTGCGCCCCGGCATCGACAGCCTGGTTGTGATCGACGACAGCATCGTGCGCGGCACCACGCTCAAGCAGAGCATCCTCAAGATGCTCGACCGCCTCGGGCCCAAGCGCATCGTGGTGGTGAGCAGTGCGCCGCAGATCCGCTACCCCGATTGCTATGGCATCGACATGGCCAAGCTCGGCGACCTGGTGGCCTTCCGCGCCGCCATCGCGCTGCTGCAAGAGACCAAGCAGGAGAACATCATCGACGACGTGTATGACCGCGCCCTCGCCATGGTGGGCCGACCGCTGGCGGAGCAGCAGAACGTGGTGCAGGACATCTACAAGCCGTTCAGCCCGCAGCAGATCAGCGACAAGATCTCGGAGCTGCTCACGCCCGAGGGCATCAACGCCGAGGTGCGCCTGGTGTATCAGAGCATCGAAGGCCTGCACGCCGCGTGCCCGCAGCACAACGGCGATTGGTACTTCACCGGCAACTATCCTACGCCCGGCGGCAACCGCGTGGTGAACCGCGCCTTCATCAATTACCGCGAGGGCAAGAACGTGCGGGCTTACTGATTGCGCACTGCGCGCAGGGTTACGCGCAGGTCGCGCAATTCGATGCGGCCATGGCCTGGCTGCCAGAGGTAAATGGCCACTTCCTCTCCGGCTTCTGCTTTTGGCATGTTGAAGGCATGTCGCCATTGCCGCCACTGCGTGTCGTCGAGGCCGCGGATATCGTTCATGGCGAAGGTCTCGTGCATGCGCTGGATGCCTTCGGTGGAATAGGTGAAGACAACGAACGCACTGTCCGAAGCGAAGGGGTCGATGGAGCGGCGCGAGAATTCGAAGTTCGCATAGAGCTCACGACCCGCCGGGAGCCGATCCCCACTGAGCCGCAGCGCAGGTGTGTGCTGCCACGAGCCGCTGAGGTGAAGGGTGGAATCGGCGGACAGTGATACCGAAGCCACGGTGTCCCAGCCATGCGGCGCGTAGAGCTCGGCGATGTAGCCATTGCCGAAGCGTTGTCCGATACGGGTATCGGTGCGCAAGAAGCTCAGCGCGTATTTCTCGCGGTCCATGTTGAAGGGATGAAGGATGCCCTTCTCGTGCTGCCACGATTGGAACAGCTGCAGCGCGATGAGCGGGCTTGCGCACAGCATGGCGACGTTGCGCGCCTGCGAGCCTATCGCCGCGAACCAAGCCATGATGAGCAACGCGCACACCGGCAGCACATCCACCAGCGCCCGCATGCCATAACCGTGACCGTAATACCAGTTCCACCAAGCACTGGTGACGTAGGCCATCGCGAGCAGGCCCAAGAGAACAGGCATCATGGGTCTTGGCCTTCGCCACAACGCCCACGCCAATGCTGGCAGCAGCAGCAATAGCGCTGGCCAATAGAAGAAGAAGCCCTTGCGCGCGCCGAAGAGCACGGACCACATCCGGGGATCGCGCCAATTGAAGCCCTCGCTGGCATAGCCATCCACGAGCCATGCGCCGCTCTGCAGTTTCCAGAGCAAGGGCTGAAGCATCAGGACCGCCAATCCTGCAAGCGCGGCTTGGACGATGCTGCGCGCATTCGCCAGATGCTGCCATCGGCCCTGCGCCAGAACGGCCACCACGGCCAGCATCGGAACGATGAGCACCAGCGTAGGGCGAACAAGCACCGCCAACGCGAGCGCGAACGCCAAGCGAGGAAGGGCGCCCTTGCGTTGCTGCCATACGCGCTGTGCCTCAAAGCAGCACCAGCTCACCGCTGCGAAACCGTAGGCATGCGCCATAGCGGGCGTGATGATGGCGTAGTACATGAGTCCGGTCCCAAGCGCGATCAGCACCAGCGTGAATGCGATGACCGGATCAGCTATTCCCGCTCGTGAACCAATACGCGCGATGAGCAAGAGACCAAACAGTGACCAGGTGATAGCCCCCACGAGGGAGCCGAGCTGGTATTCGATGCTCAGTCCGGTGGGGTCGCTCGTTCCGCGCAAGAAGGCGATGCCGTGAGCGAGCAGGAAGAAGGGCGCTTGCATCAGCGGCGCTCCGCAGGTGTATTTGATTGCGTGCCCTTGTCCAGCGGGCGTGAAGAAGCCTGCACGGATGGGTGCAGCGGCGGGATTGCCATGGAGGAAGAGGCCCACCAGCATGCCGTGATAACCGTGGCCATCGCCGTTCACCGTGTTGCCCCATGCGCCGCCACCTTCGCCATGCACGCGATAACGCGCCGCCGCCGCAAGCCAGACCACCACTACCAGGAGCAGTGCCTGTTTGGTCCAGCGGCCCAGGCTCATGGAACGCGGAGCAAGCGGCCAGAGCGTTCGAGCTTGCGCAACTGCTTGCGCGTACCACGCACCTGCGCATCGGTATGCAGCACCAAGCGACCATCGTTATCGAACTTGATCCGTGCCTTGCGATGCATATCGATGGCGCTTCCCGCGAGCAGATGCAGATGGCTCCCGTTCTCGATCGCCAGCACCGCTTTCTCATCGAGCTGCATGCGCGCGCCATCGATCAGCGCGAAGCCCGTGCGGTTGCTGTACCAGCGCTTGCTGCCAGCGCGCTCAGGCCGCTCGGCACGAGTAGGGGTGATGCTGCGGTCAATCCGGATGGTGGCGCCGCGCTCGGCGTGCAGCGCAGGGAGCCTGCGATCGAGCGGCGGATGCAGCACAACGCTATCAGCGCAGAAGCGCGCTTCGCCTTTGATGCGCACACGATTGCGGGCTACGCGTACCACGATCGCGCCGTCGCTGCGCTGCTGCATCAGGTCAACGGCGATGTCGGTGAGGTGTACGATCCGGTTGTCGGGGCCGCCGCTCCGGTGCAAGGGCTTGCCTTGGTTGTTCGTCCATGTGAGCATGTTGGCCAGCGGTGGATTGGTGCCCAGTCCGAGCCCTGCATGCTTGCCGGGCACGAAGGCTTGGCGCGCATTGCCAAAGAAATGTGATGCATCCTGATAGTTGCCGTTCTCGACGATGATGCGCGGCACCACGCCCTTGAGCTCGTCTTGCCCGGTATCGAAGAGCGGAATCTCCAATTCGCTTCCACCGGTGAGCGCATTGGCGAATGCCTTGCGTTGCACCAAAGGCGCAGTAGGGCCGGGCCAGAGGCACTCGTACCGGATGGTGTCGCCGCGCAGCGCGTAGTCGTGGAAGCCGCTTGCTGGTATGGCGCGGAAGTAATCGGATTGCCCACCGAAGATGTCGGTGCCGTACATGCGCTCACGATCCACCTGCATGTATGCGTAGATGCCGGGCACGGCGCCTTTCACGCAAGCATCGACGTTCTCGTAGTGGAAGGCATCGATCTCGTTGCCGTTGCGCGTCCAGGTCTGGTGGTTCTCGAGCCAGAGGAATTGCGGATGCTCATCGTTGCGCAAGTGCGGCAGCTTGATGCGCAAGGCATCGCCGCTCGGAATGAAATCGCGCAGCACGAACACGCCGGTGTCGCCCATCAAGGGGTCGAGGTCGCTGTTCACACGATTGCCCTTCGCGTCCTGCGCGCCGATCGCATAAGGGTTGCCGGGCGCTGTCCATCCTAGCCTGCGGCGGTCCCACGCGTTGCCGGTGAGCAAGGAGCTGTTGCTGCCGCCCATCATGCTCCAGCCGCCTTGCATGCACACGAAGTAGCGGG
>JBATND010000036.1:0-14741 GCA_049290175.1 Flavobacteriales bacterium
GCGAGCGGACAGCGCATTCAGCCGGAGGTCCGAAGGACCGACGCCATGGAATGAAGCCCTCCCCCAACGGGAAAGGCCGACGAAGGAGGCCAATCCCCTTGATTCAAAAGCATCTTGGAAAGCTTGCCCGAGCGAGCCGACGATGCAGATGATGCAAGGCCCGAAGGGCCGTCGATCTGCAATAGCCCTCCCCCAACGGGAAAGCCCGATAGGAGGCCAATCCCTCGCATTCGTGAATGGCCCGCTTGCAGCGCGAATGACCCAAAGCCTGAATCACCGAATCGTAAAGAACCGGCCGCATGCTGGCCAACCATCGTGGCATCCGCATGCAACCGCCATCTTTGACCGCCCTTAACCGGAACAAACAGACAACAACCCCCACACGCAATCCCTCAAACATGGTACGCAAGTTCTTGTCCCTCTGCTTGGCTGGCCTCGTGGGCCTCAGCCTGCTCAGCACACCGGTCATGGCGCAGGACGCCCCGGCTGCTGCTTCAACCGAAGTGACCGATACCGCCTCGGCCGGTGGCCACCAAATGTTCAAGCAACGCTTCATTGAGGGTGATCCCATTTGGATGGCGCCCGTTCTCGTGTGCTTGATCCTTGGTTTGGCGATGGTGATTGAGCGCATCATCTACCTCAACATGGCCAGCACCAACACGGACAAGCTGCTCGGCTCCGTTGAAGAAGCGCTCAAGAGCGGTGGCATCGATGCAGCACGAGAGGTCTGCCGCAACACCCGCGGCCCTGTAGCGGGCATCTTTTATCAAGGCCTCGACCGAGCGCACGAAGGCGTTGATATCGCCGAGAAGAGCATCGTGGCTTACGGTGGCGTAGAAGTAGGCCGCCTCGAGCGCGGCCTTCCTTGGATCGCACTTTTCATCGCTCTCGCCCCCATGCTCGGCTTCCTTGGCACCGTGATCGGGATGATCTTCGCGTTCGACCAGATCGCAGTCGCCAACAACATCAGCCCGGCCATCGTGGCGGGCGGTATCAAGGTGGCGCTGCTCACCACCGTGTTCGGTCTTATCGTGGCCATCATCCTGCAGATCTTCTACAACTACCTGCAGAGCAAGATCGACAGCATCAGCGGACAAATGGAAGAGGCCTCCATCGGCTTGGTTGACATGCTGGTGAAGCACAACATGAGCAAGCACTAGCCATGAAGCACACCTCAACGAACAGCATCGGTCGCATAGCGCAGTGGGCGCTCATGGGACTCGGCGTGCTCTTCACCATCATGATCTTCACCGGCAGCGAACTCGGCATCGACGGCGGCCTGTGGATCACGTACATCGCCATGGGCGTCGCCACGATCGCGGCCATCGGATTCTCCGTCACAGGGCTCACCAAGAAATCACTGATCGGCATCGGCGCCTTCGTTGGGCTCCTGCTGATTGCCTACCTGATTTCTGATGGATCGGACGCCGCGAAATACAACCTCTCCGAAGGCGCCTCGAAGTGGGTCGGCGCTGGGCTGATCACCATGTACGTGGCCCTTTTCGGAGCCATTGGCGCCATCATTTACGGCGAAGTCACCCGCATGCTCAAGTGAACAAGCCATGCTGAAGAAACGCGCACGCTCAGGCCCAGGCGAGATCAATGCCGGCTCCATGGCCGACATCGCCTTCCTGCTGCTCATCTTCTTCCTCGTGACCACCACCATGGACACCGACGTGGGTATCCTGCGCCTGCTGCCACCCATCGTGGAGGACCAGGAATCCGAGATCATCAATCAGCGCAACGTGTACGAGGTACTGGTGAACGACGCCGACATGCTGCTGGTGGAGAAGGAGTTCATGGACATCAAGGACCTCCGCGCGGGTGCGAAGGAGTTCATGACCAACCCCTCGAACCTGGACAACCTTCCAGCACGGAGCCGCGTGAGCGCCGCCGAGTGCCGTGAGCAGCTGAGCCAGTACAAGGGCTGGCTGGCAGCGGCAGACGACTCTTCGAAAGCGCGCTTCGAGGACGGGGTGAAGAAGTGGGAAGGCAAGCTGAAGGCGTTTGAGTTGCTCGGCGAGTACACCGAGCTGCCCAACGATGCCCTGATCTCCCTTCAAACCGGCTCGAAGACCAGCTACAACATGTACGTGCAGGTGCAGAACGAGCTGGAGTCGGCCATCCGCGAGCTGCGCGATGAGCTGAGCAAAGAGAAGTTCGGCCGCAAATTCACCGAGCTCGACGAGAAGAACGACGTTGATCAGGACCGCATCAAGGCCGTTCGCCTGGTGTACCCGCAGCGCATCTCCGAGGCCGAGCCTGTTGACCTCACCAAGAAGAAATAGCCATGTCTCGCTTCAAGGAAAAGAAAGGAGGCACGCCCGCGATCAGCACGGCTTCATTGCCCGACATCATCTTCATGCTGCTCTTCTTCTTCATGGTGACCACCGTGATGCGCGAAGTGGAGCTGAAGGTGAAGGTGGTGCTGCCTGAGGCCAAGGAGGTGGCCAAGCTCGAGGACAAGGCGCTGGTGGATTACCTCTACATCGGGCCGCCATCGAATAAGCAACTCGGCACGGAGCCGCTTCTGCAGCTCAACGACGACTTCGCCCGCCTCGACGAGATCGACCCTTGGGTGAAAGCCGGCAACGAGCGCCGTGACGAAGTGCTGAAAGGCAAGATCACCCGCTCACTGAAGGTGGATAAGGACACCTACATGAAGTTCGTGACCGACGTGAAGCAGGAGCTCCGCAAGAGCAACGCGCTGAAGATCAACTACAGCACCTCACGCGGTCGCTGAACCCGTACAACGTTGATGGAACGGCCGCCGCAAGCGGCCGTTCTGCTTTTGCGCAGCATGCTAGCCATGCTTGCTTGAGATGGCACGCCCTGCATACTGCCCGAAGAACGATGCGCTACAGCCCGTACTTCACAATGCACCAGATCGCACGGAAGCCATCCTTCCAGCCGATCTTCTTGCCCTCGGCGTACGTGCGGCCGTAATAGCTGATGCCGACCTCATAGATCCGTGTCCCCTTCACGCGCGCCAGCTTCGCGGTGACCTCCGGTTCGAATCCGAAGCGTTTCTCGTTCAACACAAGCCCCTTGGCGATGTCGCTGCGGATGAGCTTGTAGCAGGTCTCCATGTCCGTCAGGTTCAAATTGTTGAACGCGTTGGAGAGGGAGGTGAGGAACTTGTTCCCGATGCTGTGCCAGAAGAAGAGGATCCGGTGCGGATGATGGCCCATGAAGCGCGAGCCGAAGACCACATCGGCGAATCCTTCCACCACGGGGCGGAGCAGGTCGTTGTACTCGCGCGGGTCGTACTCCAAGTCGGCATCCTGCACCAGCAGGTATTCGCCCGTAGCCTCTTTGATGCCGCGATGGATGGCCGCGCCCTTGCCCATGTTGCGCGGCTGCTCATAGAACTTGATGCCCATGGCCGGATTGGCATCCATGTAGCGCTTCACGGCCTCCACGGTCCCATCCTTCGAGCCGTCGTTCACGATGATCACCTCCTTGCCGATGCCGTGGGTGAGCACCACATCGCGCACCTTGTCCAGGATCAAATGGATCGTGCGCTCCTCATTGTAGGCGGGAATGATGATGGAAAGGGTGCGGATGGTCATGCGGCGAGGAGGCCCTTGCGGGCAGCCGCGCGCAAGGGCTGCGAAAATAGACCAGCGATCAGCACGGGAAGCGGCCGAAGAAAGCCTCCCACAGGTTGCGGCCGAACGGCAGCCAGTCCCAAGGCTCCCACACGTAGCATCCACCATATTGCAGCATGGTGCGGTAATTCACGAAACAGACCAGCACCAGCACGGTGGCCAAAGACCAGAAAGCGGGGGGCATGCGAGCATGCAGCTTTTGCAATAGCGCCCAAATGACCAGGCCCGCGAATGGCGTGTACTGAACGAAGGGCCGCATGCCATAGCTGCAGCCGAAATCCCAAGAATGCCAGGCGGCGAAGGAGTAGAGGATCACCGCGAACGCTGCGAGGAGCAACAGCACAACACGGCGGCTATCCGGCCAAAGTGCCCAAAAGCCGAATGGCAGCAAGAAGAGCGCAGGGGCGTAGGGAAGCAGTCCGTTTCTCGGCGCCATGAGCACTTCCTTGATGAGAGGAGATGCCCAGTTGGAGAAGCTCTCATCGCCATAGCTGTAAACGACCCAATGGCCATGCGCGAATTTCCAGTAAATGAGCTGTGGCGCGACCACTAGCAAGCCCGCCATCAGGCCTGAGAGATAGAAACCAGGGCGGCGCAATTCGACTGGGCGCTCGATTCCCAGCAACCCTAGGAGGGCGAGCGCAGCCACCACATCGGTCGGCCTCACCGCAACGATCATCGCACAGGCGAACAGGAAGAGCCAACGCATGCTCTTGCGCATGGGCTTACCCGCATCGGCAGAGGCCGCATAAATGGCAACGCACACCAGGAAGAACGAATACACATGCGAGAATGCCGGCGCACGGAAGGCGTAGTAGAACGTGTTGGTGCCGAATGCGACCGACGCGATGCAGAGCACAGCTATCAGGGGCGGGGCGGGCATGCGCCGCATGAAGGCCAATGCGAGCAGCATCAGGCCGAGCGACCAATAGATGATGGCGCCCGCTTCGATGGCTTGGTGATGGGTCCGGCTCCAGCCATCGCTGACCCCCCAGCCCTCTATGGCCTCAGCGATCAGATAGAAAGGGAGCATGAGGATGGCCGGAGCGCAGGTGTACTTGGTGATGATGCGGTCATGCTCTCGGTCCATCGTGAATCCGTATCCCGCAATCACCTGCAAGCTGTCGCTCACATGGGCTGCGCGCATGCCGTGGTGAAAGGTGCCCGGCAGGTAGATGTAATAACCCGATGCATCCCCGCGCAGATCATGCCTCCAATCATCCAAGGGGATCTTGGTGTTGAAGTCGATGGAGGACCAGATGAAGAAACCCGTGAACGCGGTGAACGCAGCCCAGCCCCATCGCATAGGGAACGGCCTTTTCAAAGCGGCGACCCAACCCGGAGCTTTCATTCCGGTTACAGGCTCATCTCCGGCACCTCCCCCTCCACCACCAAGCGTCCTTCTGTCTTCACCTTGATCTCCTCCACGCTCACGCCGGGCGCGCGCTCCAGGAGCTTGAATCCATCGGGGGTGATGTCGAACACGCCGAGGTCGGTGACCACCTTCTTCACGCAGCCCACGCCGGTGAGCGGGAGGCTGCACTTCTTCAACAGCTTGCTCTCGCCGGCCTTGTTGGCGTGCATCATGCACACGATGATGTTGTCCGCGCTGGCCACCAGGTCCATGGCGCCGCCCATGCCCTTCACCATCTTCCCGGGGATCTTCCAGTTGGCGATGTCGCCGCTATCGCTCACTTCCATCGCGCCGAGCACCGTGAGCTGCACGTGCTGCCCGCGAATCATCGCGAAGCTGGTGGCGCTGTCGAAGATGCTGCTGCCGCCCAGCAACGTCACGGTCTGCTTGCCAGCGTTGATCAGGTCGGCGTCCTCCTCGCCTTCATACGGGAATGGCCCCATGCCTAGTATCCCGTTCTCGCTCTGCAGCACCACGTTGATCCCTTCGGGGATGTAGTTGGCCACCAATGTGGGTATGCCGATGCCGAGGTTCACGTAATAGCCATCGCGCAGTTCGCGTGCGATGCGTTTGGCCATCTGGTCTTTGGTGAGCGCCATGCGAATGGGGTTGCGCCAAATGTAGAGGCCCACATCCACCGCAACGCAACGCCCGTCGGCTCAATGCATCGCATGCACGCGCAAGCGGCCATCGCTCACCATGTATGGCTCGTGGCCTATCTCCCAGAAGAAGAACTCGGCGCGCGCGGCGAGCGGTGTACGCGGGATCGCCAATGCCGTTCGCCACCGTTCGCCATCCCAGAACGCACGACGGGTGGTGAGCATCAAATGGTCCACGAACAGAGCGGTGTCGGCGCTGTCGAACACGGCTACGCAGGCGCGCAAGTCGAGTGTGCTTGTGGCGCGCAGTGCCCCGCTCACCTCAACGATGACATCGCTCGATCGAAGGAGGTGAGCTGGTATCGGGAGACCCTCCGACCGCAATCCTCCTTTCGATTCCATGTTGAATGCACTCTCGCCCACTAGGGTAGAATGCCACTTGGGCGAACGCAGGTACAAGCGAAGTCCATTCGGTGCGCTATCAGCCAGCGCATAACGCGGGTCTTGATCGAATGGCACGCCGCGCATTTCGATCCGTGCATCGGCCAGTGAGTTCGGCCAGTTCGCCGCCGTGGCATCGCCCTCGCCGCCTCGCAATCGGCGCTGCAAGCCGAAGGGCATGGTTGCGAGGCGGTGCGCACCCACGATGGCCGGGCGATCGATCTCCTTCTCCAGCGATTCGATGCGCGCGATGAAACGAGCGGGGATGGATTGCTCGGGCCAGAGAACGGTGCGGTCGAAATTGGCCGTGAATGCGCTGCGCAAGGGGAAGACGATCAGCGGCAGTGCCAACAACCATGCAGTGACGCGTGAGCGTTGCAGAGCATCGGCGGCGTACGCAACGAACACGACGAAGAGCACGAGCACATGAAGGGCGGTTCGGCCCTCTGCATAATTCACGTCGAAAGCTCGCGCCAGCAACATGCGCAAGGCCCATTCGCCCCAGAGCAGTGCCGCAACGAGCATGAGGTGATGCGGAAGCCGCACGCGACGACGCATCGCAATCAGCCTTGCGGTGATCAGTGCCATGAAGAGCGCAAGCACAAGCGGCCAGCCATCGCCCTCAATGCCGAATGCGACCTTGAGCAATGAGCCGATGGTGGTGCTGGCATAGCCAACCGTGTCGCCGTGGTAGAGCAGCCCCAAAGCAGCCATGTGCCGCGCGAGCAGGGCCATTTGAATAAACGGCATCAACCCCAGCGCGATCCACAGGACGAGGTGCCGACGCGTGCGGTAGGCGACTACGAAGAGCGCCACCAGCAGCACCAACGTGATGGGCAGCAGGCCCAGCATGAAGCCCAATGCTGCGTTCATGGAGATGAGGCTCGCAACGAGGTTCCGCTTGGATCCTGATTCAAGGAAGCGCTGCGCCTGATCCAAGGCCAGGAGCAGGTAAGCCACGCCCGGCGCGTAGCCACGGAAGAGCGAGAAGAAGTCGAGCAGGAACGGGCAAGCGAGCAAGGCGGACCACATTAACCAGCGTATTCGCAGCCGTTCGATCCGCGCACCCAATCGCCATGCGCACCACGCGAACAGCACATAGCTCAGCACGCTGGCCCAGCGCAGCGCAAGCGGGTGCAAGCCGAACACGCGATAACCGATGTGCCCGCAAAGGCTGTTGAGGTAGTGGTTGTTCGCATCCCACATGGAGACGAAAGGCAGGATCGCGCCGGGCTGCGCGTAGGCGATGAAGGAGGTGGCCTCGTCATGCACGAAGGGCACCAGCGTGGCGCGCAGCAGCACATAGGCGAACATCAGGGCCGCGAGCCCGATGAAGAGACCGCGTTCGCGCGTGGAAGCAGATACGCTCTTCACGGCTATTGCAAGCGAAGGACCTTCACCCGCGCATGGTCAGCGCTGAAGGCGTGCCGTTGCGGATTCCAGAAGTAGCATACCAGACGCGTTGCGCTTGGGTGAGCGGGCACGTGCCGGATCTCGCGCCACGCATCGCCTTGCCAATGCGTGCGGATGCGTTGCGCATCCACCACATCGTAATGCAGGCTCGTGCCCTCGGAATCCTTCAGTTCAACCACTAAGCGCAGATCTAGGGGCATGGCTTCGCTCCGGATCTCAGCTTCGATTTCGATGAGGCATCCTTCAGCAAGCCATGCGGCATCCGCTGCGACGAGCAGTTCGCGGAACTCAGCATCCGTGGGTTGAATGGAGGTCGCCGTATCCATCGCGATGGTGGTGGCCAAGGGCGAATCGCGTTGCATGAGCGCGAGCTTGCCGTGAGGGGCTTCGGCAATCAAGCTGAACCCCTGCGGTACCGTGAAGTAGCTGCGGTCGATGAGCATCAGGTCGCAGGTGGGCTGCGGGAATCCATTCACATCGAGCATGGGCAAGGAGCCATTTCGGCGCATGCTTCCGTATGCCCATACCGCCGCTTGCTGATGGTAGCCGCCGATCACCAAGGGCCGCGTGCTTTGCACCTGTAGCGCTGTCACCGCATCGAACACATCAGCGGGAATGGCTTGCTCTGGCCAATACGTTGTTCGATCCAGATTCAATCCGAATACAGTTCGCATCGGCAGAATGAAAAGGATGATCGCGGCCCACTTCATCCAAGGTTGTTCTTGCGCCAGCGCAGCAATGGAGAAGCCGAAGAGCAATATGAGCAGCGGCACCAGGTGCATGGCTGTTCGGTCCTGCGGGTACAGCACGCCTAAGGCTTGGGCAAGGATGAAGCGCCCCAGTAATTCGCCTAGGATGAGCAAGAGCAATGCGCCGATCACCACCCGATGCCGCCCAACGCGCAAGGCCCATGCGCCCAAGGGAATGGGCAAGAGCATGAGCGCTGCTCCAACGAACGGATCGGCAATGCCCAGCACCCACTTGGCCAACGAAGCCATGGTGCCCGTCAGCAATCCATCATCAGTGCCGAAATACAGCAGTCCGCGCGACGATAACTCGAAAGAGTAATCGGCAGCGAGGAGCAAGGGCAGCACGCCGATGAGCAGCAGGGCCGCCCAGCTGATTGCATCGCGCCGCTTGTTCCGAAGCAGCACAGCGGCGCTCCCGGCAAGCAGCATGCACCAGAGCATGATCAGCGAGAGGGATGCCGCGCAGGCCAGCAACATGGCGATGAGCGAAAGGAACAGGTCCTTCCGACGCGCTTCCGTTGCGAAGTGAACGGCGTGGAACAGCGCCATGAGCAGGAAGGCGAGCGATGGCCCGTAGCCCCGGAAGAGCGCGAAGAACTCGAGCACGAAGGGCGTGAGCAGCAGCGTAGCGAAGAGCGCAGCACGCAGAAGAGCCCGATCCAGCAGCCGCGCGAATCGCAGGGCATACCAGCTCCACACCAGGAAGCAGAGCACCGAGAACCCGCGCAGCGCGAGCGGCTCTGAGCCGAAGAGCAAATAGCTGCCGCGCGCCACGGCGGTGATCAGCAAGTGATTGCCGGCATCCCAATGCGCGAGGTAGGGCAGGTAGTTGCCTGTGAGCACGTAGGTCTGGAGCGTGGCGGCCTCGTCGTGGATGAGCGGGACCACGGCCGCGCGCAGCAGCAGGAACAGGAAGACAAGCAGCGTAATAGCGACGCAGAGGCCCTGTTCAGCGCGCTGCGACATTGGGGCTTAGGCGCGTTTGCGCACCGTGCGCTGCTCGATGCGCTTTTCGTACCCGCCGCCTTGGAAGATGCGCTGCACGAAGATGCCGGGCGTATGGATCTCGTCCGGGTCAAGCTCGCCGGGTTCAACGAGCTGCTCTACTTCGGCCACGGTGATCTTGCCGGCCATGGCCATCATGGGGTTGAAGTTGCGCGCGGTGCGCTTGTACACGAGGTTGCCGAAACGATCGCCCTTCCAGGCTTTCACAAGTGCGAAGTCGGCGCGAAGCCAGCTCTCGAGGATGTGCATCTTGCCATTGAACTCGCGGACCTCTTTGCCTTCGCCCACCTCGGTACCATAGCCTGCTGGCGTGAAGAACGCGGGGATGCCTGCGCCACCAGCGCGGCAGCGTTCGGCCAATGAACCTTGCGGGATCAGCTCCACTTCCAATTCGCCGCTGAGCATCTGGCGCTCGAACTCATCGTTCTCGCCCACGTAACTGCTGATCATCTTCTTGATCTGCTTGGTCTGCAGCAACAGGCCCAGTCCGAAATCATCGACGCCCGCGTTGTTGCTGATGCACGTGAGTCCCTTGGTGCCACGGCGTACCATGGCCGCGATCAGGTTCTCCGGGATGCCGCACAGCCCGAAGCCGCCGACCATGAGCGTCATGTTGTCCTGCAGGCCATCGAGCGCCGCATCGGGCCCGGCCACCACCTTGTTCATGCGTGAATCGATTGAGCGCCGAATATACCTGCCCTGCGGAAGGCAGCACATCGCACCCGCCCGCGCAGCGGCTACTTCAGATCCTCTTCGGTGATCACGGCGTCGCCCAAGTAGCGGCCCTGCTTGAAGATCTTGATCCGTTTCAGGAAGCCGTCGCCATCGTATTCGTAGCGCTTGCCGTCCCACAAGCGGCCATCCTTGAATTCGCCCTGCTGCGAGAGACGGAGCTGCTTGTCGTAGAGCGTGTTGTAGCCGTTCTCGCGGAACATCACCGCGTTGGTGCGCTCGGTGGGAGCTGGTGCAGGTGCGACCTCGGCCTTCGGGTCCACCTTCACGTCATCAGCCTTAGGCACGGGCTTGATCCACTTGCTGTTAGCCTCGTTGATCACGCCATCGTTGAACTGCGCCACTTGCGTGAGCTGTCCGCTGGCATCGTAGCGCTTCAACGTTCCGTCTTCCTTGCCTTCCTCAACGTTCACCGCCACGGCGAGCTGACCGTTCTCGTGGTAGTACTTCTGCTCACCATCGCGCACGCCATAGGCGTTGAAGATGAAGTCCTGCGCGAGCTTCCCGTTCGGGTGCCAACGCTGGAATTTGCCGGTGTTGCGGTCAAGGTCCCAATTGCCCCGCTCTTCGGTCTTGCCCGTCGGGTAGTAGGTGATGTACTCGCCCTTGGGCCGGCCCATCTGGTAGTTGATCTCGCTCATCACATTGCCGTTGGGCCAATAGCGCTTCCAAGTGCCCACGCGCTTGCTGTTGCTGTAGCGGCCTTCCTCGATCAGCTGGCCATCGTTGTACTCGGGCTTCTCCGCTTTCGGGGCCAGCACTTTCCAGTAGCCCTGCTTGCGGCCCATCTCGTCCATCACGTTCAGGGTGTCCTGGGCCAATGCGGCAACGCGACCTGCTACGAGCAGGAGAAACAGAAGAGTGAATTGACGAATCATGGCGTGTTGTGCTTCGCGAGGCGCGAAACGGCTCAGGTCGAATGAAGGTTGCACCGGACTCGAAGTTCAGGATTGGGCGCATTCAACCCTCAACCCGCATCAACCCTGTCATTCCGAGCGAAGCGAAGGAACAACCCTCAACCCGCATCAACCCTCAACCTCCTATCAACCTTTTCAGATTCACCATCATCTCATCCACCATGCCCGCGAGGTCGTACTGCGGCTTCCAGCCCCAATCAGCGCGGGCGGCGCTATCGTCGATGCTGCGCGGCCAGCTATCGGCGATGGCCTGGCGGTGGTCCGGTGCGTAATCGATGGTGAAGCCGGGGATATGGCGGCGCACCTCGGCGGCGATCTGTTCGGGGTCGAAGCTGAAGCCCGCGAGGTTGTAGCTGTTGCGCACCTTCACCTGCTCGGCCGGCGCTTCCATCAGGTCGATGGTGGCGCGGATGGCGTCGGGCATGTACATCATCGGCAGCGTGCTCTTCGGCCCGAGGAAGCTCGTGTACTTGCCGTGCTTGATCGCTTCGTGGAAGATGTGTACGGCGTAATCCGTGGTGCCACCACCTGGCGCGCTCTTCCAGCCGATGAGGCCGGGATAGCGGATGCTTCGCACATCCACGCCGTAGCGCTTGTGGTAGTACTGGCACCAGCCTTCGCCAGCGAGCTTGCTGATGCCATACACCGTGGTTGGCTCGGTCACGGTCTGCTGCGGCGTGTTGTCCTTCGGCGTGGTGGGGCCGAACACCGCGATGCTGCTGGGCCAATACACGCGCTTCAGTTTCCCTTCGCGCGCCAACTCCAGCACGATGAACAGGCTCTCCATGTTCAGCTTCCATGCGAAGGCCGGATCCTTCTCAGCAGTGGCGCTCAGCAATGCAGCGAGCAGATACACCTCTGTGATGCCATGCTTGTCGATGATGCGCTCGATGCCGCGGCGATCCGTCGCATCGACCATGGCGAAGGGGCCGTCCTGCTTCGCTTGCGGCTGCTTGATGTCGCTGGCCACCACATTCTCATTGCCGAAACGGGCGCGCAGGCCTTCCACGAGCTCGGTGCCGATCTGGCCGGAGCTGCCGATGACGAGGATTCTCTTGCTCATTGCTTGGTGCGGCGGACCATTCAGACGCCAGCGGTCGGCGAAGCTATTCGGCAGCCGCATCGGCACAGGCCCCGGCTGTACTTTCGCCACATGGACGCCCACCGCCTCCGCAACCTTCACCGCCCCGACATTCTCCGCGCTCGACTAGAGCACGAAGGCGTACCGCGCACCACCCTCTCCTTCTACCGCTACGTGCGACTGACCGAGGTGGAAGCCCTGCGCAACACGCTCTACACGGAATGGGAAGCGCTCGGCGTGCTGGGCCGCATTTACATCTCGCAGGAGGGCATCAACGCCCAGGTTAGCGTGCCCACCGCGATGCTCGAAGCCTTCCGCAGCAACCTGAACAGCCGCGAGGCCTTCCGCGATGTGCCGTGGAAGATCGCCGTGGAAGATGATGGCAAGAGCTTCCTGAAGCTGGCGATCAAAGCGAAGAAGAAGATCGTGGCCGATGGCCTTGCCGATGACGCCTATGACGTGACCAACGTGGGCGAGCACCTCGACGCGAAGACCTTCAACCGGAAGATGGAAGAAGGCGCGCTGGTGATCGACATGCGCAACAACTACGAGTGCCTGATCGGGCATTTCGAGGGCGCCTACCTGCCCAAGGCCGATACATTCCGCGGCGCGATCGAAGAGGTGGTGGACATGCTGCGCAAGCAGCCAGCACCAAGGCCCAATGATGGCACCCGTACCGTCGACCCCCTGGGTCGACCAGACAACCAACCCGAGATCCTCCTCTACTGCACAGGCGGCATCCGCTGCGAAAAGGCCAGCGCCTACCTGAAGCACGAAGGCTTCACGAACGTAGCGCAATTGCACGGCGGCATCATCGATTACGCACGCCAACTGAAGGCTGAAGGGCTGAAGAGCAAATACCTCGGCCAGAACTTCGTGTTCGACGAGCGCTTGGCCGAGCGCATCACCGACGATGTGGTGAGCACCTGCATGCAATGCGGCACCAAGAGCGACCGCATCACCAACTGCCTCGAGGCCACCTGCAACATGCTGCTGGTGCAATGCGAGGCGTGCGCCACCACCTACGCCGATTGCTGCTCGCCCAGCTGCCGCGAGATCCACCAGCTGCCCGTCGAAGTGCAACGCGCATGGCGCAAGGGCCGCAGCACGCGCAGCACCAAGACCAAGGCGATCAATGATCCTGACGGATTGAGGAAGCGCATTCGCGAGGAAGAGGAACTGCTCGCGCTCAATGGCACGCTGCATCCGGAGCTGAGCGATATCATCTCTAAAGCCACGTAAGGGCGGGAAATTTCCCGCCCCAACTCCGTCCATAACAAAGCTCAAGGCCGAGAACGATGCCTATCTACCATACTCTGGGCAAGATCCCCCACAAGCGGCACACCATCTTCAAGAACGGCAAGGACCGCTACTTCTACGAGCAGCTCTTCGGCACCATCGGCTTCGATGGCATGAGCACCCTGAGCTATCACACGCATCGCCCCACCATGGTGAAGGAGCTGCGCAAGCCCAAGGACCTCACGCCGAAGATCGCGGTGGAAAAGAACATGCGCTCGTTGCGGCTGCACGGCTTCAAGACCAAGCCCGAAAAGGACCACCTCGCTGCGCGCAAGGCCATCCTCGTGAACAGTGATTGCGCCATCGTGCTCGCCGCACCGCAGGCCAAGAGCGTTGACTACTTCTACAAGAACGCCGACTGCGATGAGATGATCTTCGTGCACAAGGGCAGCGGCACCCTGCGCACCTTCCTGGGCAACATCGACTTCAAGTACGGCGACTACCTGATGATCCCCCGCGGGAT
Organism: Flavobacteriales bacterium; assembly: GCA_049290175.1. Classification (GTDB taxonomy): domain Bacteria; phylum Bacteroidota; class Bacteroidia; order Flavobacteriales_F; family PHOS-HE28; genus PHOS-HE28. The sequence goes on from JBATND010000036.1 coordinate 13,725, forward strand.
GATCTACACGATGGAGTTCACCGACAGCGACAACCGCCTGTTCATCGTGGAGAGCCACCGCCCGATGTACACGCCGAAGCGCTATCGCAATTACTTCGGCCAACTGCTAGAGCATTCGCCGTTCTGCGAGCGCGACATCCGTCGCCCGAAGAAACTGGAGACGCACGACGAGAAGGGCAGCTTCGTGATCAAGGTGAAGAAGCAGAACATGTTGCACGAGCTGGTGTACGCCAGCCACCCCTTCGACGTGGTGGGCTGGGACGGCTACAACTACCCTTACGCCTTCAGCATCCACGACTTCGAGCCCATCACCGGCCGCGTACACCAGCCGCCGCCCGTGCACCAGACCTTCGAGACCGACGCCTTCGTGGTGTGCAGCTTCTGCCCGCGCCTCTACGACTACCACCCGCAGGCCATCCCCGCGCCGTACAACCACAGCAACATCGACAGCGACGAGGTGCTCTACTACGTGGACGGCGACTTCATGAGCCGCAACGACATCGGCCCGGGCCACATCAGTTTGCACCCCGCCGGCATCCCCCACGGACCGCACCCCGGCGCCATGGAGCGCAGCATCGGCAAGAAAGTGACCGACGAGCTCGCCGTGATGGTGGATACCTTCAAGCCCCTGATGGTGACCGAGGAGTGCTTGAAGATCGATGACGGGAAGTACTGGAAGAGTTGGGTGGAGTGATGGATGTTTGGGGCGTGCCGGCTCGAAGACTCGCCGTCGCGCTTTCCGGTGCAAGTCCTCGCTCGTTCCTCGCTCCGGGCTTTCCGCTGCAATCGCTCACGCGAAGTTCAGCGACAGCATGTATCGAAGAAATTAGGATTACGGATATAGTCTCGAACCCAATAGCTTGGATGCATGAAGGAATCAGCTGAAACAAATGAGGTGGTCGGCTAAACCTGGACAGGAAGAAGGCGCTAGCTAACTTCCAACCATGAGCAGAAGAGACCGACGCAAGTTCACCGCCACCTTCAAGAGCGAGGTGGTGCTGGAAGCGCTCAAAGAGC
>JBATND010000037.1:0-1689 GCA_049290175.1 Flavobacteriales bacterium
CTAGGATGAACTCCGGCGTTCGCGGGTGAACGCCGGATCGTTAGACCGACCCCGGACGCGCTTGTGGCTCGAGTCGCGCGCTCTGGTAGAGTATGCGGATGGATGTCGACCAACTCCTCCAGGAAGCTCTTCGCCTTCCCCTCGACGCTCGAGCGAGGCTCGTGGGCGAGTTGATCTCCAGCCTTGACGACGCCCCGCCCGACGTGGATCGCGACGTCGCGTGGGCGGTCGAGATCCGCCGACGACTTGCTGCCTACGACGCGGGTGAGCTGCATGCCATCCGAGGCGACGACCTCCTGCACGACCTGAAGGCGATCGCGGGTGGCAGTCGTACTTGACGTACTCGATGCTGCAGCGGAAGAGACGCGAGAAGCCGCTCGCTGGTACGCGGCACGCAGTCCGCTCGCTGCCGTCGCGTTTGAGGTTGAGGTTGGGCGGGCGTTCGACGAGATCGCGGAAGCGCCCGGAATGTGGCCGGTTCATCTGGAAGGCACACGCAGGTTCCTCCTTCACCGATTTCCGTACGAGGTCGTGTACCGCGTTCGCGGCGAGCACGTGTTGGTTGTAGCGGTGGCACACTGCAAGCGCCGACCGGGCTACTGGCGCGAGCGCGCGGTCTAACTGGCTGTTGCACCCGACGAACGCCGGCCGTGCCGACTTCATCCTCCGTTCCGCGGCCGCGGGCGACCACTCTGATGCGGCACTCGCCCGCGTGTGCAGCGCCGCGCGCTCTGATATCTTCGGTCGCGGCGTTCGCGGGTGAACGCCACTCCCGTTAGGCGGAGGCATTTTCCGAACGGCCAGCACGTTGCCTGGTGGATCGACGGACGCTATGCTCACGGTCGTGGCACAGCCTATCCCGAATCCGCCTCCTGGGTTTGACGACCTCACGACACAGGAAAAGGTCGAGTACGTGTCTGCGCTCTGGGACAGGGTTCTCGGTACGCAAGACACGCTTGAGATCTCTGACGCTCAACGCGCACTTGTCCGGGAGCGCCTCGTGGCGCACAGGGCGAACCCAGAAGCCGCTCGGCCCTGGTCTGAGGCGCGACGCGATATTGAAGGTCTGCTCGAACATCGACCGACACGCTGATGCGCCCCGAGCCCCGTCTCTCGCCTGACGCGCAGGCGGATGTTCTTGCGGGCGCTCGATACTACGAATCAGAGCGTCCAGGTCTTGGGATAGCGTTTCTTGACGAGATTGAGCACGCGATATCGCTGATTCGCGAGACGCCTCTTCTTTTCACTTTGGTGGATGGTCCTGTCCGTCGCGTTCTCCTACGCCGGTTCCCGTTCGGCTTGTTTTACGAACCCGGCGAGCGCGACACGGTACTGGCGGTGGTTGACCTCCGGCAGGATCCCGAGACAGTTCGACGCGCGTACGGCAGGGGCCCCGCCTAACAGGACGTTGCAGCAGACGAACGCTGCCGGGCTTGCTGGTGAAGTGGTCCCGCCCTGCGCGCGGGGCTTAGCGCCTCGCATCTTGCGAAGCTCGGCCACACCCCCGCGCGTGCGTGGTAGAATCTAGTGATGTTGTTCCTGGCGTTCGCTGCTGAACGCCTCAATCGTTATACAGCTCAGCGAGTTCCATCGGGTGGGGCCTTCGGCGCCGCGAGAACACGCGTCGCCTCGCGCGCGGGTGAAGCGGAAGGTCACTCTGGCATCGGGTCGCGCCGTGTTCACCGGGGC
>JBATND010000038.1:0-2113 GCA_049290175.1 Flavobacteriales bacterium
GCCGAGTACTTGAAGCCGCTGCTGAGCGACCCCGAGGGCGTGAAGCGGCAGGCGGAGCTCAATCGGCTGGCAGGCGAGGCGAATTACCGGCGCGGCAACTACGCCGAGGCATTGCCCTACCTGCAGAAGAGCGCGCAGCGCGTGGGCGTTGACCGCAGCGACCGCTACATCCTCGGCTACGCTTATTACAAGACCGGCGATTGCCCGAAGGCCCTCAACGAACTCGTGATCGTGGCCAATGCCGACGACAGCCTCGCGCAGCTGGCCAGCTACCACATGGCCGATTGCTACCTGAAGCTGAATGAGAAGAACTACGCGCGCAACGCGTTCAAGAAGGCCTACGAGATCGGCAAGCCGGGCGAGGGCGAGGCGAAGGGCGACCCGCAGGTGACCGAGGATGCGCTCTTCCAGTACGCCAAGCTGGCCTACGAGCTCAGCTTCGACCCCTACCACGAGGCCATCACCGCCCTCCGCAGCTACCTGCGCGCCTATCCGAACACGCCGCGCCGCGACGAGGCCTATGAATTCCTGCTGAACGTCTACCTGAAGACGCGCAACTACGAGGACGCGCTCGCCTCGCTCGATGAGATCCAGAACAAGGACCTGCGCTTGAAAGAGGCTTACCAGAAGCTGGCGTACAACCGCGGGGTGGAATTGTACGAGGGCCGCAAGTACAGCGATGCCGCGCTCTTCTTCGAACGGGCGCTGAAGTACCCGGTGAACCAGGGCACCAATGCGCGCGCGCACTTCTGGATGGCCGAGAGCCATTACGGCAAGGGCGACCTCACGGCAGCGCTCCAGAAGTACGACGACCTGCGCAATTCACCCGGCGCGTACAGCACCGACCTGTATGAGCAGGCCGGCTATGGCATGGGCTACGCCTACCTGAAGCAGAAGGATTACACCGAGGCCACCGTGGCCTTCCGCCGCTATGTGCTGAGCAAGAAAGGGGAGGCGAGGCAGCGCGCGGATGCCATGCTGCGCACCGGCGATTGCTACTTCGTGCTGAAGGACAACGAGCAGGCCGTGAAGTGGTACGACGATGCCATGCGCACCGGATCGCCTGACCGCGACTACGCGATGTACCAGAAAGGCGTGTGCCAGGGACTGCTGCGCCGCTATCCGGAGAAGATCGCCACGCTGAAGGCGCTGCTCGCGGAGCTCCCCAACTCGCGCTACGCCGCCGATGCCAAGTTCCAGCTGGGTGAGACCTACATCGTGCAGGGCGGCGACAGCGAGGCGCTGAGCTATTACACCCAGGTGACCAACGTCCACCCGAACAGCCCGCTCGTGCGGCAGTCCATGCTGCAGAGCGCGCTCATCCACAAGCGCCAGGGCCGCACCGAGGAGGCCATCTCCGGCTTCAAGGCCGTGGTGGAGAAGTACCCGACGATGGACGGCGCGCGCGAGGCCCTGGCCGGCCTGGAGAACATCTATGTGGAGCTGGGACGCGTGAGCGAGTACGAGGCCTATGTGCGCTCGCTGAAATGGGTTGACCCCGGCACTTTGGAGTTCGACGAGAAGTACTACCAGAGCGCGGAGAAGCTCTACTTCGAGGAGAAGTGCCCGCAGGCCATCGGCGCCTTCGGCGACTACATCAGCAAGTACCCGAACGGCGGCTACGTGCTCAATGCGCTGTACTACCGCGGCGATTGCCACTACCGCGCAGGCAGCTACGAGCAGGCCCTGCCAGACCTGGAAGAGGTGATCCGCCGCGACGGCGTGCAATTCATGGAGAGCGCAACGGCCATGGCAGCCGACATCAACTTCCGCGACGAGCGCTGGGAAGGCGCGCTGGATCACTTCAGGCGCCTCGAGCCCATCGCGGCATCGCCGCAGAACACGCTGGTGGCGCAAGTGGGCCAGATGCGCTGCCTGCGCGAGCTGGGCCGCATCCCTGAGGCCGGGGCCGCAGCGGAGAAGGTCGTGGCCAACGAGCAATCGAACGCCGACCTCAAGAGCGAGGCCAACATCCTCATCGCCCGCAATCTGGCTGACAAGGGCGAGCTCGACGCGGCTTACACGAAGTTCAAGGCCGTGGCCACCGGAAGCACCACCGCGCGCGGCGCTGAGGCCAAGTACAACATGGCCTACATCCGCCACCTGCAGGCCC
>JBATND010000039.1:0-28059 GCA_049290175.1 Flavobacteriales bacterium
GTCCACATCTTCGTGGAGCGCAACGAGTACAAGGGTCCCTTCATGCCCGGCTACCGCGCATGGAAGAGCCACTACAATCCACCGCCCACCGGCCTGAAATTCATCGACCACATGGTGGGTAACGTGGGCTGGGGCGAGATGAACACCTGGGTGGATTTCTACGCCCGCGTGATGGGCTTCGCGCAGCTGGTGAGCTTCGACGACAAGGACATCAGCACCGACTACACCGCGCTCATGAGCAAGGTGATGAGCAACGGCAACGGCCGCATCAAGTTCCCGATCAACGAACCGGCCGAGGGCAAGAAGAAGAGCCAGATCGAGGAGTACATCGAGTTCTACAACGGCGCCGGTGTGCAGCACATCGCGGTGGCCACCAACAACATCATCGAAACGGTGAGCGCGCTGAAGGACCGCGGCGTGGAGTTCCTCTACGTGCCGCCCACCTACTACGACGACGTGCTGGACCGCGTGGGCGAGATCGACGAGGACCTGGCGGTGCTGAAGCAGCACGGCGTGCTGGTGGACCGCGACGACGAGGGCTACCTCTTGCAGCTCTTCACCAAGCCGGTGCTCGACCGCCCCACGATGTTCTTCGAGATCATCCAGCGCAAGGGCGCCAAGAGCTTCGGCAAGGGCAACTTCAAGGCGCTGTTCGAGGCGATCGAGAGGGAGCAGGAGGCGCGGGGGACGCTGTAGCCGTTTGGCGATCACATGAGATGTCGGGTCCGCCCTTCCATGTCGCTATGGGTACCAGGTTCGTTCGCGATCGTGCTGCTCGCATGCGCAAGCGCGCCGCACCCGGAACCCCTTGCTGAGCGACCTGTCGCGGTAGCCCAGGACAATGTCCCAAGGCTGTTGGAACCGCTTATCTGGCCTGGTGTGGATACGCTGGATGCGTTCAATGCGGAGGCCATTGCCTGCCTACGCCGCTTCTGCGCGAAGAAGTTCGATCGCGAGGCGGAGAATGACTACTTGGATCACGCGAGCCTCGCGCGATTCGGGGCCTTTGACGAAGAGCTGCGCTACGCGGAGTTCGACTCTGTAGGTGATCCGCGGTACCGCCCAACGCTATTGCATATCCGGCCGACGGAAGTCCCCGAAGAACGGATCTTGACCGTCCGTTGGGCGCGAACGGACAGCACAGGCGTGGCAACGGATGTCCGCTATGTCTTCGACTTCCTTGCGCGGCGCACGGCTGATGGCGTCCGGCTCGCATCGCCGATCGATCATCTATCGCGCGGCTGGAAAGCCCAACAGGTCGGAACGGTGCGCTACATCATTTCTCCCAAGCATGTGTTCTCTCCCGAACAGGCTGATGAACAACGCGCCGATATCGAACGACTATCGAACTTCTTCGGCGTGGCAGCGTTCCCCATCACGTACTATTCCTGCTCAGACCCTACCGACCTGTTCCGGCTCAAAGGCTACGAGCAACATCCGTTGATGTATGTGATCCCAACGGGAGGCCGCGCGGATGATGCAGGCAACGTGTTCTGCGGGAACGACAAGGACATCTACACGCATGAGATCGTGCATCTCTACTGTAGTAAGACGTTCGGCAACGCAACTCCAGGCCTCTTGGAAGAAGGTCTGGCCACCTTCCTGGCAGGAAGTCAGGAACATGACTACGCATGGCATCGCGCGAACCTCGCACGCTGGCTCGCTGCGAACGATACCATCGACCTCAACGATTTCACGAATCCCACCGTGCGGTTCTATATCAATGAGGACACCAGCGTTCCGTATGCCATGGGCGCGCTGCTGTGCGAACGGATCCTGGTAAGCGCGGGAAAGGATGCGCTATTCGCCCTGCTCACAGGCGGGGAAGATCCCTGGCCAGCACTTGAACGGCACGGGATCACGCGGAAGAACCTGACCGCAGAACTGCGTAAGCAGCTATTGGCACCTCCGCCAAAACGGATCCTGTGAGTGAACGTGTGCTGGAAGCAAGCGGACAAGCGTCCGACGATGTTCTTCGAGATCATCGCGCAAGCGTCTTCGTCCCGATCTTTCGGGAGGTGCGAAGAGGTTCGGGAAGAGCAACCTCAAAACGCTGTTCGAGGCGATCGAGCGGGAGCAGGAGGCGAGGGGGACGTTGTAGCCGTAGCCCTCAAGCGCTTTCACTCCCCGCGCTTCTCCAGCTTATCCACCCTTGCCACCAACTTCTCCAAGTTGCGGAAGTGGATGTAGCTCTTGCGGTACTTCTGCACCTCGAAGGCCGGTGACCCCATATAGGCCTCACCCGCTTTCGTGTCCTTGCTGATGCCGCTCTGCGCCGCGATGATGGTGCCGTCGGCGATCTTCAAGTGGCCGATGATGCCCACCTGTCCGCTGAACATGCAGTTCTTGCCGATCTTGGTGCTGCCTGCCACCACGCCGCCCGCCGCGTAGTAGGTGTTTTCGCCCACCTCCACATTGTGCGCGATGTGTATCAGGTTATCGAACTTGACTCCCTTGCGCAGGATGGTTGAGCCAAGCGTGGCGCGGTCGATGGCGCAGTTGGCGCCGATCTCCACATCGTCCTCGATCACCACGTTGCCGATCTGCGGGATCTTGGCGCCGCCATCGGGGCCCGTGGCGAAGCGGAAACCGTCGCTGCCGATCACCGTGCCGCTGTGAATGATGCACCGCGCGCCCACCGTGCAATCGGAGTAGATGGTCACGTTGGCGAAGACGGTGGTGTTGTCGCCGATCACCACGTTGTCGCCGATGTAAGCATGCGGGTAGATCTTCACATTGCTGCCGATCCGTGCGTTCTCGCCGATGAAAGCCAGCGCGCCGATGTAGCAGTTGTCGCCGTGCGTGGCGCCGCTGCTGATCACCGCCTGCGGCGAAACCCCCTTCTTGTCGAGCTTGATGGTGTTGTACATCTCCAGCACCTTGGCGAAGGCGCCCTGCGCATCGGCCACGCGCACCAGCGTCGTTTTCACCGGACCGCTGAGCTCGAATGCCGTGCCGATGATGACCACGCTCGCGGTGGTGTCATAGACGTATTGCGTGTACGCCGGATTGGCCAGGAAGGACAGCGACCCCGCGCCGCCCTCTTCGATCTTCGAGAGCTTGCTCACGGTCGCGTTGGGGTCTCCTTCAACAGTGCCTTGCAGGAGTTGGGCGATTTGGGCTGCGGTGAATTGCATGGGCTGGGTTCTTCGAGGTCGCCAAGGTATCTGTTGGACGAACCGCGCGACTGACGCTACCTTCGTGGCATGAGCGCGCACTTCCAGTTCACCCAGCTCTCTTCGCTTCCTGCCGATGTGCGTGAACAGGTAATGGAGTTCATCGCCTTCCTGATGGAGCGCCGCAAGCGATTGCCCGAGGAGCCGAAAGAGCGCAAGCTGGGACTGGCCAAGGGCCTGATTGAGATTCCTCCCGACTTCGACGAGCCCTTGGAGGATCTGAAGCCCTACATGGAATGAGGGTCCTGCTCGACACGCATTCCGTGTTGTGGCTCATCACGGAAGACCCATCCCTTCCGGAGCGCGCGAGAAGCATCGCGAAAGCAACCAGCAATGCTTGCTTCGTGAGCGCCGCCTCGCTTTGGGAGATCAGCATCAAGCATTCCATCGGGAAGCTGCACCTGAAGACCGGCCTGGCCCACATCTTCCTGCTGATCCGCCAGACAGGCTTCGAGGTCCTGCCCATCACCGAGCGGCACATGCTCGAAAGTGCCAAGCTTCCCTTCCATCATCGGGACCCCTTCGATCGCATGTTGGTGGCTCAGGCGGCTTGTGAAGACTTGACGGTCATGACCAAGGATCCGCAATTCTCTGCCTACGGCACGGCGGTCGTCTGGTCTTAAGGCGGGTCTGCTGCGATCCATGGAACCGCTCGACGTCCGCGAGAAAGTCCGCCTCCTGCCGCACCAGCCGGGGGTCTATCAATTCCTCGACTTCAGCGGGCGCATCATCAATCGGCAAGGCCAAGGATCTGCGCAACCGCGTCTTCAGCTACTTCGACAAACAGAAACTCGAGACCGGATGTTGAACGGCCACTTGTTCAAGCGTAGCTGCACGGTCAATCTTTGAGCGGCCATGCCCGAGCTCGACGTCCGCGAGAAAGTGAAGCTGCTCCCACACCAGCCGGGGGTCTATCAATTTCTCGACTTCAGCGGGCGCATCATCTACATCGGCAAGGCCAAGGACCTCCGCAACCGCGTCAGCAGCTACTTCAACAAGCAGAAGTTCGAGACCGGCAAGACGGCCAAGCTCGTGGCCAACATCGTGGACGTGAACATCATCGTGGTGGCCACCGAGTTCGATGCGCTGCTGCTCGAGAACTCGCTCATCAAGCAGCATCAGCCGCGCTACAACGTGATGCTGAAGGATGATAAGAGCTACCCGTGGATCCGCATCCGCAACGAGCGATTCCCGCGCGTGGAGGGCATGCGCAATCCGGAGGACGACGGCAGCGAGTACTACGGCCCCTACGCCAGCAGCCGCGTGATGAAGACCGTGGTGGAGCTGGTGAACACTATGTACAAGCTGCGCACCTGCAACTACGATCTCAGCGAGCGCAACATCGAGCGCAAGAAGTACAAGCGCTGCCTCGAGTTCCACCTCGGCAACTGCAAGGCGCCCTGCGAAGGCTTGCAACCGCAGGCTGAATACGACGCGCACGTGAAGCAGATCCGCCAGATCGTGCGCGGCCGCACGCGCGGCGTGGCCAACTTGCTGAAGGAGCAGATGCACATCCACGCCGACGCGCTCGAATTCGAGAAAGCCGAAGTGCTGCTCACGCGCATCGAGCAGCTCGAGCGCTACCAGGCGCGCAACACCATCGTGCATGCCGACATCGGCGATGTGGACGTGTTCGCCCTGGCCATCGATGCCGGTGGTGCCTGCGTGAACTACCTGCGCGTGATCGACGGCGCCGTGGTGCATGGCATCACCGTGGAGCTGAAACCGAAGCTCGAAGAAACCGAAGCCGAACTATTGCAGCTCGCCATCGCCGAATTGCGTGAGCGCTTCAAGAGCTCTGCGCCCGAGGCCATCGTGCCGATCGACCCCGGCATCGAGGTGCCTGGCCTCGCCTTCACCGTTCCGCAGCGCGGCGACAAGAAGGCGCTGCTGGAACTGAGCGAGCGCAACGCCAAGTACTTCCTCCTCGACAAGCGCAAGCAGGAGAAGCTCGTTGATCCCGAAGCCGCCACCAACCGCATCCTCGAGCAGCTCAAGCAGGATCTCCGCCTCAGCGAATTGCCGCGCCACATCGAGTGCTTCGACAACAGCAACACGCAAGGCACCGATTCCGTGAGCGCGTGCGTGGTGTTCAAGGATGCCAAGCCCAGCAAGAAGGACTACCGTCACTTCAACATCCGCACGGTGCAAGGCCCCGACGATTTCGCGAGCATGGAAGAAGCCGTTGAGCGCCGCTACACGCGCCTGATCGCCGAGGGCGAGCCGCTGCCCCAGCTGGTGGTGATCGATGGCGGCAAAGGGCAGTTGCACGCCGCCACCAATGTGTTCGATCGCCTCGGCCTGCGCGGCAAGATCGCGGTGGTGGGCATCGCGAAGAAGCTCGAGGAACTTTACTTCCCCGACGACTCCGTGCCATTGCACATCGACAAGCGCAGCTCCTCGCTGAAGGTGATTCAGCACATGCGCAACGAGGCGCACCGCTTCGGCATCACGCACCACCGTGGCAAGCGCAGCAAGCGCATCATCAAAACTGGACTGGAGGCCATCCCCGGCATCGGCCCCGGCACCGCGCAGAAACTGCTCACGCGTTTCGGCAGCATCAAGGGCATCAAAGAAGCTATGGAAGAGGATGTGATCGCCACGGTGGGCGCGAAGAAGGCGGAGGTGGTGATCAAGGGGCTGGCGAGCGCGGAGTAGGTCCGCAATGCAACGCACACCTCATCAATGATCACTTTCACTGCTGAAGAAGTGTTGGACGTGAAGCCGTCGCCCAATGAGGTAGCAGCAGCGGTGTCGCGAAGAAGGCTTGTGCCTAGCGCACTTCAGCACCGGGCGCAATCACCTCCTTCGGCTGCACGAACACGAGTTTGCCATTGGCATCCTCTGCCATGAGCACCATGCCTTGGCTCTCAACGCCCCGCATCTTGCGCGGCTCCAAGTTGGCCACCAGCACCACTTGTTGCCCGGCAAGTTGCTCTGGGGCATAGTGTTGCGCGATGCCGCTCACGACGGTGCGCGGCGTTGCTTCGCCGATGTCGATGGTGAGCTTGAGCAGCTTGTCGGCTTTGGGCACGCGCTCGGCAGCGGTGATGGTGCCCACGCGGAGGTCGAGCTTGGCGAAGTCGTCGAACGCGATGCTCCGTCGTCCGGCCGACGTCCCGTCGGCCGCTTGCCCACCCGCCGGCACACCTGCTGGCGTTGCTTGTGCAACAGGCGGGGCGCCTGTTGGACCTTCAGCGGCATGCAGGCGGTCGATCTCCGGCTGGATCTCCGCGTCTGTAATGGGCTTGAAGAGATGCTCCGCTGCGCCCAGCGCATGGCCGGGCTGGATGCGGTCGCTGCGCATCGCGCTGTCCCAAGGCAGCGCATCGATCCGCAGCATGCGGCGCAAACGCTCCGCCGTGTGCGGCAGGAATGGCTCGAGCACGGTGCTCAGCGCGGCGGCCACATTCAAGCTGTTGCCGAGGATGGCACGCGTACGATCGGGATCGGTCTTCTCCAGCTTCCACGGCTCGTGGTCACTGAGGTACTTGTTGCCTGCGCGCGCAACGTTCATCGCTGCGCTCAATGCATCGCGCAAGCGGAACGCATCGATGCTGCGCACCATCTCTTCCGCGTTGCCATGCACGGTGCCCCAGAGCGCGAGGTCATCGGGTGTTGAGGTGCCGGCCTCGGGCGCTTTGCCGCCGTAGTACTTGTGGCAGAGCACCATCACGCGTTGCACGAAATTGCCGATGATGCTCACCAACTCACTGTTGTTCTTCTCTTGGAAATCCTTCCACGTGAACTCGCTGTCCTTTTGCTCGGGGATGATGGTGGCGAGGCAGTAGCGCAATTCGTCCTGGCGGTTCGGCCAGCGTTCGATGTACTCGTGCAGCCACACGGCCCAGTTCCGACTGGTGCTGATCTTCTTTCCTTCGAGGTTGAGGAATTCGTTCGCTGGAACGTTCTGCGGAAGCACGTAGCCGCCATGCAGCCTCAGCAGGATCGGGAAGATGATGGCGTGGAAGACGATGTTGTCCTTGCCGATGAAGTGGACGAGGCGCGTATCGTCGGTCTTCCACCATTTCTCCCAATCGGCTTGATGACCCTGAGCCTGCCGAAGGGTCGCCCACTGCTTCGTCGCGCTGATGTAGCCGATGGGCGCATCGAGCCACACATAAAGCACTTTGCCTTCGGCGCCGGGCAGCGGCACGGGCACGCCCCAATCCAGGTCGCGTGTCATGGCACGAGGGCGCAGACCGTCCTTCAGCCAGCTATTGCACTGACCCAGCACGCTCGCCTTCCACTCCTTTGGATCATGATGTGGTGCGCCGTCTAGCACGCCGGTGTTCATCCACGCATCCACCCATTGCTGGGCCTCGTCCATCTTCAGGTACCAATGCTTGGTGGGCTTCAGCACGGGCTTCGATCCGCTGAGGGTGCTGCGTGGGTCGATCAGATCCTTTGGGCTGAGCGCGCTGCCGCACTTCTCACATTGATCGCCGTAGGCATCGGTATTGCCGCACTTCGGGCAGGTGCCCATGATGTAGCGGTCGGCGAGGAATTGTTTGGCTTCCTCATCGAAGTACTGCTGCTCTTCCTGCACGCTGAAGGCGCCGTTCTCCAGCAGCTTCAGGAAGAAGCCTTGCGAGGTCTCTTTGTGCAGGTCGCTGCTGGTGCGGTGGTAGATGTCGAAGCGGATGCCGAAGTCTTGGAAGGCCTGGCCCATGAGCGCATGGTACTTATCGACGATTGCGCGGGGCGTGGTGCCCTCCTTCATGGCGCGCATGGTGATGGCGGCGCCGTGCTCATCGCTTCCGCAGATGAAGAGCACCTCCTTGCCCCGCTGGCGCAGGTTGCGCACGTAGATGTCGGCCGGCAGGTAGGCCCCCGCGATATGCCCGATGTGCAGCGGGCCGTTGGCGTAGGGGAGGGCGGCGGTAACGGTATGGCGGGCGGGTGAGGTCACGGGGGCGATGGCGAGGGCGGCGAAAGTACCGTGGCCATTGGTTTGGCGGGCAGCGCATTGCCATTTCAGAAGCAGTCGCTATCATTGAAACGCGTAGGCCTTGAATATCCATATCCCACGCTGCGACCGTGATGATTGAATGCCTGATCCAAGCCATTTGGTTTTTTTGGCACAGCCATTGACTACACGGCGTCACCCTGTTGCGCCTCACCAACCAAAACCATGAAGCATGTTTTCTCTCTCCCGCATCGCTAAGGCGGTATTGCTATTCACCTCCCTTTCAACTTCAGCAGACATATACGCACAAGCATCGACAGCTGCCCGCCCGCAGCGCCGATACATGCGGCCTTCCTGGACCACCATGGTGGCCGAGGAGAGCGGTGAGCGAGAGAAGAAGGTACTTGAGCCTTTCAAGACGCTCGGCATCACTAGCAAATTCAACGACCATGGCATCGGCGTACCCGCCGTGAATGCCTCTGGTGGCGACAACGCCGCGCGCGATGCCTCTTTGCAGCGATCCATCAGCGCGCACGGACCCGCCATCGTGGGAAAGTGGTTCAACCGCGATGCCGAAGGCGGGATGGACACCAAGCTCATCCAGGAGCGCGGCCGCTACTCGCAGGACGACATGGACCGCATGATCCAGCTGCATTCACAAGTGGACCGCAGCGGAGCCCAAGGCTGGCAACTCCTCGACCTCACTTATGTGGTGGTGTATGATGTGACCAAGGTGGAGTATCGGCGCGATGCTGTGAAAACAACCGACAAGAAGAGCGGTTCCTCCAAGGCCAGCAATTTCCTGGATGCCTTGAATAAGGCGGCAAGCGCCAATGCGCCAAGCACGCCCAGCGGCTCAAGCTCCACCAAGTACGTCGATGTCTATCGTATTGAGTACACTGCCGACCTGTACAAGCTGCAATGGAACGACAGCGTGGAATGGCAATTCGTGCAGCGCTTCTGGAACCCGCGCGAAGCACCAGATGCCGCGAAGGCCGCCGTGTGGAATGAAGCCTCGTTCCCGCTGACCAAGGTGGCCAGCTTCAAGGACTACCTTACCGAGCGTGAGAATGTGAATCAGAGCGACCCTCCGCACGAAGAGATCCTGGCCAAGTTCGCTTCACGTATGCAGAAGCAAGCCGTGGAGCGCTGCTCGAAGAAGGTGAGCGAATTGCGACCGCGCGCTCCGGTGGTGGAGGCCTACCCCCTCACCGCGCGCCTTGGGACCAAGGAGGACGTGAAGGTGAACGACCGCTTCGTGGCCTTCGAGTACAAGCAGGGCCGCAAGGGATACAGCATGAAGCGTAAAGGCGTGGTGCGGGCCTACAAGGTGACGCGCAACCAAACGGACGCCGATGGCCGGACGAAGCCCTCGACCTTCCAACAGCAAGGCGGTTGGAAGGTTTGGCCGGGCATGAGCATCGAGGAGCGGCATGATCTGGGCGTGAACATCTCGGGCGGTTATGTCATGGGCAATGCCATCAGCACCGGCATCAGCGGCACTGTGAAATGGAACGGACTCGGCACATTGACACGATTTCCGAACTTCTATATCGGAGGATTCTTCAACAATTACTTCGGCTCAAGCCTTGATGCGAGTGGATTGGTTGGGTCAATCGGCCGCGATCCGAAACCGGGAGAATGGAGTGGTAACGGCACCGATATCGGATTCCTGCTATCCAAGGAATTCTACCTCATGAACCGCGGCAATCTCTATGTGGAGCCTACGCTGGGCTATGGTTTAGCCACTTGGCACTTCACGAACAATGGCTCCGAGGCTATCTCCAACAAAAGCGACAAGGACGCGCTCTCGTACAAGTACCGGCGCATTAATCTGGGTTGCGGGGTCGGGCATCACCTCGGACCGTTCCTGGCGCTGGAACTCAGGCCTTCGATCGGCCTGACGACGAAGTTCGAGTACGACAACGAATCGGGAGGCGCCATTCTCCGCACGAATGTCGAATTGAGCGATGAAGCACAAGAACTTACCAAGTCCTTTAAGAGCGGCATCGTCCCAAGCGTGCTCGTCGCCCTGAAAGTGCGCTTCTGATAACATGAACACCACCCAATCAACCCAACCACTCCCATGAAACAGATCATCATCAACGGCGCCCTGGCCCTGGCCATGCTGCTCCTCTTTGCACCCAGCGCGGATGCGCAGGCCCGCAAGAAGGCCGACGAGGCTACCGAGGAATGGCACTACGACATTGAGCCAGCTAGTGAGGCCAAGCAAGGCACCTACGTGATTCGTGTTTGCTCATACTCCAGCCGAACGAATCCGGCCTTGGAGCAATGCCTGAAGAATGCTGTTCATGGCGTTGTTTTCAAGGGTTACAGCGGCCTTGGCCCCATCACGGGGAAGCCTGCGCTTGCACGTGAGCCGGGCATCGAGACGCAGAAGGCCGACTTCTTCAAGCCCTTCTTCGCCGACGGCGGCGATTACAGAAAATTCGTGAGCCAGGTGGGCGATGAAGTGGAGCGCACCAAGGTGGGCCGCGAAGTGAAAGTGTGCATGCAGGTGAAGGTCATGGCCGATGACCTTCGCAAGTACCTGGAAGCCGCTGGCATCATTCGTGGACTCGGAGCTGGATTCTAAAGCATGAGCATCATGAAGCATATCATCATCATCTCCTTCGCGCTTATGCCTCTTTTGAGTGCAGCGCAGGTGAATAAGGTCGCTGGCAACTTCAGCCATGCCACCGAGTGCATGGGCGTCGAAGGCGACGGCTCGCAGACCGTGAAGGCCTATGGCAATGGCCGCCACCGCTGGGATGCCATCGAGCAGGCCCGTAAGAACGCCGTGAGCGACGTGATCTTCAATGGCCTGCGCGAAGGCAAGCCCGAATGCGAGCAGCGCCCGCTGGTGCCCGAAGTGAACGCACGCCAGAAGCACGAGAAGTACTTCAACACCTTCTTCGCCGACGATGGTCCATACAAGGAATTCGTGAGCACCGAAGATGAGCGTCTCGCCCAACGCGTGCGCCGCGACAAGACCCGCGGCCGCGAAAGCGTTTCCCATGCCTTCATCGTCCGCGTGCTGCGTCCCCAACTGAAGGAGAAGCTCATCGCCGATGGCATTCTGAAGCAATGAATTCACAACCCACCTACCCAACCAAGACCATGAAGAACCGGATTCTCAGCGTGGCCATTGCGGCACTCAGTCTCAGCGGCGCATTCGCACAAGCCAAAAAGCCCATCCTGATGGTGGTTCCAGCCGACGTCTGGATGAACAAGAACGGCTTCGCCAAAGCGGTGGATAATCAAGGCACGCAGGAGCTCGTGATGGAGTATGAGCGCGCCATCCAGACCGACTCCGATTTGAACCTGGCCATCAGCAAATTGGGCGAGATCATGGCCGACCGCGGCTTCCCGCTCCAAGACCTGGGACAGACCATCAAAGACCTCAAGGCCGATGCCGCTGAGAATCTCGTGATGGACAACACCGAATCGATGCTCGACCAATTGGCCCGTCAAGCCAAGTGCGACATCATCATGAAGCTCGACTACACAGTTACCCCTGGCATGAAAGGCCGCCAGCTCACCTTCAACCTGCAGGGCATCGACGCGTACACGAACAAGCAGGTCACTGCGGCATCCGGCTCCAGCCAACCGGCCAATTCCATCGTGGCCGAATTGCTCGCTGAGGCCGTCGTGGCGCACCTCGACAAGTTCATCGTTGGCCTGACAACCCACTTCGACGACCTTTTCGCCAACGGACGTGAGATCACGATCCGGGTGAAATCGGCGAACGGCTGCTCCGTGGGCATGGATGATGAATTCGGCGGCGAGGAGCTGCGCGACCTGATCGAGAAATGGTGCAGCGAAAATGCTGTGAAGAACCGGATCGGCTCCCCGACCGGCGATGCGCAGCTCACCATCACCCAGATCCGCATCCCGCTCTATGGCAACGATGGACGCGCCATTGATGCGCGAGGCTGGGCGAATGATTTGGCCAAGTACATCAAGGAAACCACGAAGCAGAGCGTGAAGCGCATCCCCAAAGGTCTCGGCACCACCACACTCATCATCTGCGGCAAATAACCATCCATCATGAAAGCCCTTGTCATCGCACTTGCAGTTCTGGCCCATGCGCCCCTGCTACGGGCGCAAAACGATCTCGGCAAAGCCGACGATACCGCCCGCATCGCACTTTACGCCCATGTACCGAGCAATTCCGACGGCATTCCCGCCGGTGCTCGTGAGAACCTGACGAACAAGCTGAATCAGATTGCGACGGCCAACGGCCTCGGTGGCGGAGCCGCGAACCAGCCCTTCATCATCACCGCCCATGTCGTGGTGGTCGATAAGGTGATTCAGCCAGGGGCGCCGTCGATGACCGTGCTGAACCTTGATCTCTCGCTCTATGTGGGCGATGGCATTGAAGGCACCTTGTTCTCCTCGGCCACCAAGAGCATCAAGGGCGTGGGCGAGAATGAGACGAAGGCATACATCAATGCCCTGAAGAACATCCAAGTGAAGGATCCCGCTTTCGCTGAGATGCTCGAGGCGGGCAAGCGGAAGATCATCGAGTACTACAACGCCAATTGCGACTTCATCATCCAGAAGGCCATGGCGCTCTCTGGCCAAGAGAAATTCGATGAATCGCTGAGCGTGCTGGCTCGAGTGCCTACGGTTTGCGCCAAGTGCCACGAGTTCGCAAGTGAAGCCGCAGTCAGCGTGTATAAGGCTAAACAGGACCGCGATTGCCGCGTGAGCATGGCCAAGGCCAAGGCCGAAATGACCGCAGAGAACTACCGAAGCGCTGCCATGGCATTGGCAACCGGCATCACGCCAGGAGCCTTGTGCTACGACGAAGCCAGCAAGCTCATGGCCGACATCGAGAAAAAGGCAGAGGCCAGGAACAAGCGCGACTGGGATTTCGCCATGAAGGCTTACGACGACGCTGTGGACATCCGCAAGCAAGAGGTGGCCGCTTGGCGCGCAGTAGGCGTTGCCTACGGGGAGAATCAGCAGCCCAGCACCAATTTGTATCGTGTGAACGGCTGGTGGTAAGCTGCCGTTTCCAAAAGAAAAGGCCGGGTCGCCCCCGGCCTTTTCTTTTGGTCATACAACCGTTGCAGGAGTTCCCGCCCGCTCGCACCTTCGTGCCCCTTTTTCCCATGCCCCATGCCTGCCCTTGCCCCCCTGCGCCCCGGCGACACCATCGCCATCGTGCCTACCGCACGCGCCATCGTCCCTGAGGAATTGCGTGAAGGCATTCGCCTCGCCGAGAGTTGGGGGCTGCGCGTGAAGCTCGGCTCGTGCATCGGCAAAAAGCATTACCAGCAAGCAGGCACGGCAAGGCAGCGCGCGGCCGATTTGCAAGCGGCATTCGAGGATCCGAAGGTGAAAGCGGTGTGGTGCGCGCGCGGCGGCTACGGCACCGTTCATCTGCTCGATCACTTGGAGCCGGAAGTGATCACCAGCAATCCGAAATGGGTGGTGGGCTTCAGCGATGTCACCGTGCTGCACAACACCTTGCACACGCTGGGCGTGCCATCATTGCACGCGCAGATGCCCTTCAACATCGACTCGAAGACCGTGGACGCGAAGGAGTCGTTGCGGCGCGCGTTGTTCGGCGAGCACCTCGACATCAGCATGCGGCATCCGGAGCAAGCACCGCCATCGCGGATCGGGGAAGGCGAGGGCGTGCTGGTGGGCGGCAACCTCTCACTGCTCTATGCGCTGCGCGGAACACCATTCGACATCGACCCAACGGGCAAGATCCTCTTCCTCGAAGACATCGATGAATTGCTGTATCACGTTGATCGCATGGTGATGAACCTGAAGCTCAGCGGTTGGTTCAACAACCTCGCGGGTCTGATCGTGGGCGGCATGACGGACATGCGCGACAAGGACCCCAAGGATCCCTTCGGCAAGACCGCCGAGCAGATCATCGCCGATGCCGTGGGCGACGCGCCCTTTCCCGTGTGCTACGGCTTCCCCGCAGGCCACATCGCCGACAACCGCGCATTGGTCATGGGCCAAACGGCGAAACTCAGCGTCACCGCGACAGGCGCGACGCTGAGCTTCGGGTGAACTGTCAGGCCGAGCGGGAACGTCAGGCCGAGCGGAATGTCAGGCCGAGCGGAATGTCAGGCCGAGCGGAGCCGAGGCCTAGTTCCGCTCAAACTTGTTGTAGCCGGCGGGAATCTCGAACAAGGTGCTCTTCTGTGGTCCCTTGGTCACCTTGCTCACCTCCAGGCGGCTCACCTCGGCGCCATCGAGTTTCTGCTCGATGCCCAGCATGGGGAACACGCCTTTGGCATCCTTGATCTCGAGGAAGTAGAGCGCTGTTTCATCCTTGCGGTTCAGCGTTTCCAGCAGCGGGCGGAAGAAATTGAACTCATCGGCCGCCACCCAGTAGGTGATCTGGCGGTCGTCCTTCGGGTTCTTCACCACCCATTTCTCGCACTTGTAGTTGTTGAAGTCGCGCACATCGCTCGTCTTCTGGATCTGCACTTGCACCTCCTTGGGCAGGCGCGTGTTGGGCACATCCATGTACAATTTGCGCTCGGGGCTCAGGGCCGTCACGGTCTTATCGCGGGTATCCACGAGCATGATGCCCTGCACTTCGCCGCGCGAGCTCACCTCCTCGATCCGGATGAAATCGCCCTTCACGAAGTACTTGTAGCCCGTGACCACAGGTCCGGTGGTCTTCGTGAATTCGATGATGCCCTCGAAGGCTTGGGCGCAAAGGCCCGTGCTCAACAAGGTGAGGGCAAGAGCGGGCAGGAAATGGCTGAAGCGTCGCATGGTCAGTAGGTTGGGCGGCAGATGAGTGGTTGCGCCGGTTTCGATGGAAAGCCCGATTCGGGCAGGGTTCGCCAATTTTAGGGCCTTCAACGGGGGCTTGGGTTCATGGTTACGCCCCCTTCTTTCCACAGATGGCCGAGCACAACCGTACCGGCGCCGAGGGCGAGCAAGCTGCATGCCGCCACCTTGAAGACAAGGGCTTCGAGGTGCTGGAGCGCAATTGGAAGCACGGCAAACTCGAGGTGGACATCGTGGCCCGGCACGAGCGCTTCATCGTGTTCGTGGAGGTGAAGACCCGCAGCAGCAACCAGCACGGCGAGCCCGAGGAGGCGGTGAAGAAGGGCAAGCGCTCCAAGCTGATCAAAGCAGCCAATGCCTACATACAGCTCACCGGTACCGACCTTGCGGCCCGCTTCGACATCGTGAGCGTGATCATGCACCCCTCGGGGAAGCCCTACATCCATCACATCCCCGACGCGTTCTACCCCACCATCCATGACAAGCCGTTCTAATCCCGGCCGCGGCCGCCAGCGCAGCAGCAAGCCTTCGCCCAAGTCCAAAACCGACGAGCGCCCTGCCGCACGCACCGATGGCAGCCCGCATTCCAAACGCTTCGGCAAGAGGCCGCCCAAAGCCGTGCGCGAAGGCGGAAGCACCGAACGCCCGAAACGCACCGACGACCGCCGGAATGAAACCGAGCGCAGGGACCCGCGCGGCGAACGCAGCGCTCCACGCACACGATCAACCGGCCGCGACGAGCGCCCTGCAACGCGGCGCGGTGACAGCGAAGGCGGTGAGCGCAGGCCGCCCTACAAGAAGTCGTGGCCCAGCAAAGGCGGCTCGCAAGAGCGCTTCGGCGGCTACCGTGGAAGGTCCAAGCCTGAGCCTCGCGGCGAAGACGATGGACGCATCCGCCTGAACCGCTACCTGAGCATGAGCGGAGTGGCCAGCCGCCGCGATGCTGACGACCTGATCAAGGCCGGTGTGGTCACCGTGAATGGCGTGGTGGTAACTGAGCTGGGCACCAAGGTGGGCCCCGGCGATAAAGTGGTGTACGGCGGGCAGCGCCTCAGCCGCGAGAAGAAGCGCTACGTGCTGCTGAACAAACCCAAGGACTTCATCACCACCACCGACGACCCGCGCGACCGCCGCACCGTGATGGCCTTGGTGGAACAAGCCTGCGACGAACGCATCTACCCCGTGGGCCGCTTGGACCGCCATACCACCGGCCTTCTGCTGCTCACCAACGATGGCGATCTGGCCAAGAAGCTCACGCACCCCAGCCACGGCGCCGAGAAGATCTACCACGTCACCCTCGACAAGAACGTCACCCACGCGCACCTACAGCAACTCGTTTCAGGCGTGCAGCTCGACGATGGTCCCGCCTCCGCCGATGAGGCCAGCTATGTGGACGCCGCGGGCAAGCGCGAGGTGGGCATCAAGTTGCACATGGGCCGCAACCGCGTAGTGCGCCGCATGTTCGAGGCCCTGGGCTACGAAGTGCTCAAGCTCGACCGCGTGATCTTCGCCGGCCTCACCAAGAAGGACCTCCCACGCGGCAAGTGGCGTCACCTGAGCGAGAATGAAGTGCTATTCCTGACGAAGAGGAAGTAGGGGGGCGCGCTGCCTCACAATGTGCTGTGAACGAACAGCACGTCTCTTGCCGTTAGGGCCTATGGTGCGCCGGTAGCTTGCGCACTTTCCCCATGATCCGCACCCTCCGTCGTGTTGCGCTCACCCTGGCCGTGGGGCTGGTGGTGGGCCTCACCGCGCTGGTGGTCATTGCCACGGTGTATGAGGAAGAGGTGAAGGCCAAGCTCATCGGCGCCCTCAACGAGCGGCTGCTGGTGCCCGTGAAGGTGGCCGACATCGAGCTCACCCTGATCAAGCGTTTCCCCAAGGCCAGCATCCGCATGCGGCAGGTGCAGGTGGACGAGCTGCGCACCGACGGCCAGCTCGCCGATACCCTGCTCGCCGCGCAGGACCTCTACCTCGAATTCAACCTCTGGGACCTCTTCGCCGGCGACTACGCCGTGCAGCGGATCCATGGGCAGGACGTGCGCCTCTACCCCGGCCTCGATGCCAACGGCGCGGAGAACTACCTCATCTGGCGCACCGATACTTCGGCCACGGAATCGTCGCCCATCGACCTGCGCGCCGTGAGCTTCGATGGCCTGGCCCTCCGCTTCCGCGATGCGCGCAATGGCCTGGAGGTGCTCGCGCAGAGCGATGCCTTGGAACTGGGCGGACGTTTCGGCACCACCAACGAGGCGCGACTCAATGGCGATGTGCGCCTGCTGGGCATCACGCGCAGCGGCAAGCAACTGATCGATGAGCGCGATGCGCACCTGGCCTTGAAGATGAGTTTCGGCGATGGCGCCTTCCGCATCACCGAGGGCGATGTGCAACTGGGCAAGGTGCCTTTGCAAGTCACATTGGCGGTGCTGCCCACGCCCAAAGGCAAGGAAATCGACTTGCGCGCCAACGGTCTCGGCCTCGATTTGGGGCGAACAGTGGCGCAACTGCCCGGCGGGGTGCGCGATGAGTTGATGCGCTTCAGCGTGAATGGTGAAGTGGACCTCGCGGTGAAATACGCGGGATCGCTGGAAGGCGACGGACCTCCGCTGTCGATCGGTGCGCAAGTGCGGCAAGGGCGAATGAAGGAGCGCAAGAGCGGCACCGCCTTCACCGACATCTACGGCGAGCTTTCGTTGGAAGTGGCATCCGATGGCGGCATCCGCAAGCTGAAGGTGAATGAGCTGCGGGCCAAGAGCGGCAACGGCTCCCTGCGCGCCGATTGGAGCTCGAGCGGTTTGAAGAACGCGCCGGTGAAAGCCGACATCCGCTGCGACATGCCGCTGGCCGAATTGCTGCGCTTCGCCGGTGTGGATACGATGGAGCAGGCCGTGGGCCGCTTCACCGCCGACATCAAGGTGGATGGAACACTCCGCGACATGAGCGATCTGCGTCCGAGCGATCTCCGCGCCGTGAAAGTGAGCGGCCACGTGTCGCTAAGCGATGCCACGCTGAAAGTGAAAGGCGTGCGCCACAAGGTGGAGCACCTCACCGCCGAGATGGGGGTCCACGGCAACGATGCCACCGTGCGCGGCTTGAAGGCCGTGGTGCAAGGCAGCCCCATCGAGCTGAGCGGCACCTTGCGCAACCTGGTGCCCTTCGTGCTCTTCGGCAACGAGCGCTTGGTGATCGAAGCCAAAGGCCGAAGCGAGCGACTCGATCTCGCGGCGCTGTTGCAGAGCGATGCGCCCAAATCCGGCAGCAGCGATTACGCCGTGGTGCTGCCCGCCACCATCGAGCTCGACCTGCGCGCGCAAGTGGATGAGCTGGTCTTCGAGGACTTCCGCGCCACGGGCATCAACGGCACCATTCGGCTGAAGGACCGTGTGCTGCGCGCATCGCCGGTCACCTTCAGCACGGCCGATGGTGCTGTGCTCGGCAGTTTGGAGTTGGACGCCAGAGGCGGTGAGCGTGCCGCGTTCTATCCGCTCGCCATCGATGCGCAGGTGAAGGACATCAACGTGCGAGAACTCTTCCGCGAGTTCCAGGATTTCGGGCAGGAGTTCATCGGCCACAAGCACTTGAGCGGAACGGCACGCGCCAGCATCGCCTTCCGCGCGCCGCTCTCGCCCAGCATGAAACTCGATCGCGACCGCATCGCCTGCACCATCGACATCGCGGTGGACAACGGCGCCATCAAGGAGCAGGCGCAGTTGCTAGCCATTGCCGACTACCTGCGGAAGAACAAGCTCGTATCGCCCTTCGTGGACACCGATGAACTGCGCAAGCGATTGACCGAGATCCGCTTCGCCAAGCTCGAGAACCGCATCGAGATCCGCGACGGCGCCGTGCATGTGCCGATGATGGATGTGCGCAGCAACGCCCTCGACATCGAACTGGCCGGCACGCATTGGTTCGACGACCGCATCGACCATCGCATCAACTTCCGCCTGAGCGATCTCTTCCGCTTGGGCAAACCCACCAAGGATGAGTTCGGCCCCATCGCCGACGATGGCACCGGCATGCGCATCTTCCTCCGCATGCGCGGCACGGCCAAGCAGCCCATCTTCGAGAACGATGGCGCCATGGCCGCCAACAAGCGCCGTGAGCAATTCAAGCAGGAGAAGCAGGAATTGCGCGCCATCCTCCGTGAGGACATCCTGGGCAAGAAGCCAGAAGGCCAACTTGCGCAGAAGCAGCCCGAGAACACACAGGGCCGCATCACCATCGAGCCGGATAGTGCCGTTGCACCGGCGCTCGTTCAGGAGAAGCCGCGCAAAGGCATCGACCGCCTCTTCAAGGACGACAAGAAGGAGAAGGACGAAGGCGGAAGGGTGACGGTGGAGGAGTAGCCCGCGGGTACTGTCTCAGTTTGGTTTGGAGCAGAGCATCTTCGATAGTGGAGTGCTCTTCGATGATTACTGTAGAGTAAGGGGGTGTTGATGATTGACCTGCTTTCGGCTTACTGCCGTGCGCTCAGGTACAGCGTGCGGTGGGCGTCCACGGCTTGCGCGGTCGCGCCCAACTCGGGGAGCCCGTGCGCGTGCCCGTGCGAGTTGGGCTGCGACTTAGCCGTGGCGGCTTTTTGGCTCCACCTTTTTGCCGTCAAAAAGGTGGAAATCCTTCACTTCGATGCACATGACTTCCTCTCTTGACGGACCGAGCAACTACTCAGCCCGCGACCTTTGCCGACCTTCACCCCGTGGACCTCTACTCACGCAAGCAACGCTGGAAACTGGTGCTGGCCGCCGTGGCCATGCTGTTGGTGGGCGCGTCCCTGTGGTACAGCAGCCGCATCGTCGATGACATCCGTGCCGAGGAGCGGCGCAAAGTGAAGCTCTGGGCCGAGGCCGTGCAGAACCGCGCCGAGCTGGTGAACTACACCGAGCGCTTGTTCGAGCGCTTGCGCGAAGAGGAACGCAAGAAGGTGCAGCTCTTCGCCGATGCCATGCAGCGCTTGGGCCGTGCAGATGACACGGACTTCTCCTTTTACCTGCGCGTGGTGCAGGACAACACCACTGTGCCGGTTGTGATCGTGGATGCCAAGCGCGAAGTGAAGTTCCACCGCAACCTCGACAGCACCGTGGTGAACCATCCCGAACGGTTGCGCGTGCTGGTGGACAGCATGGCAGCGCAGCGTCCTGCCATCGAGATCGCCGTGCATGGCAACCAGAAGCAATACCTCTACTACACCGATAGCAAGGTCTTCACCGAGCTGCAGGAAGTGATGGATGGCATCATCAGCTCCTTCATCTCCGAGACCGTGATGAGCACCGCCGCCGTGCCCGTGATCTACACCGACAGCACACGATCCCGGATCCTGGAGACCGCCAACATCGAAGCCGAGATCCTTGCGGACACCACTGCTCTGCGCGCGCAACTCGCGGCCATGGAAAAGGCCAATGCGCCCATCGCCATCGACCTGCCGGGCAAGGGCCGCAACTACATCTACTACGAGGAGAGCCTTGTGATCAAGCAGCTGCGCTACTTCCCCTACGTGCAGCTCGCCATCCTCGCGCTATTCCTGCTGGTGGCCTACGCGCTCTTCAGCGTGTTCCGCAACGCCGAGCAGAACCAGGTGTGGGTGGGCATGGCCAAGGAGACCGCCCACCAATTGGGCACGCCGCTCAGCTCGCTCATGGCATGGATCGAATTGCTGAAGGACCAAGGCGTGGATCCCTCATCCGTGAACGAGATGCGCAAGGATGTGGATCGCTTGGAGGTGATCACTGAGCGCTTCTCGAAGATCGGCTCAGCGCCCGACCTCGCGCCGGAGAAACTCTACCACACGCTGCGCGCCACGGTGCTCTACCTGCGTCCGCGCCTGCCCAGCCGCGCGCGCATCGAAGTGAGTACGCCCGCCGACACTGAATTGCACGTGAAGTTGAATCGTCCGCTCTTCAGCTGGGTGCTGGAGAACCTGATCCGCAACGCCGTGGATGCCATGGAGGGCGAGGGCTCGATAACCATCGAGATCATCCCCGAAGATGATCACGTGCATGTGGATGTGACCGACACCGGCAAGGGCATTCCGGCCGCGCAGCACAAGACCGTCTTTCAACCTGGCTTCACCACAAAGAAGCGCGGCTGGGGCTTAGGGCTTTCGCTCACTAAGCGCATCATCGAGCAATACCACGGCGGCCGGATCTTCGTGAAGAAGAGCGCGCCGGGGAAAGGGACGACGTTCAGGATTAGCTTGAAGAGTTGAAGGGCGATTCAAGATTCAAAACACAAGTTACAAGACTTAAGCGAGTCAACATGAAACTTGGTTCTTGAGTCTTGTGAGTTGAGTCTTTCTCTAATGGCCGGCATCTACCTCCACATCCCATTCTGCCGAAAGGCCTGCACCTACTGCGATTTCCATTTCAGCACTTCCGCAAAGGGCCGCGAAGGATTGCTTGATGCGATGGAGCTGGAGCTTGTGCATCGCTCGCGCGAACTCGGAGACGCTCCCGTGAGCACGATCTACTTCGGTGGCGGAACTCCCAGCATGTTAGAGCCAGCGCGCATCGCAGCCTTGCTTCAACAGTGCAGCGACCTCTTCCGTGTGCAACGCAATGCCGAGGTGACCTTGGAAGCAAATCCGGATGACATCACCACCGAGCGCTTGGAGCAATGGAAGGCGATGGGCATCACGCGACTGAGCCTCGGCACGCAGAGCTTCCGCACCGACCGCTTGACGTGGATGGGTCGCGCGCACAATGCCGAGCAAGCATTGAAGAGCATCGCGCTCATCGCGAAAGCCGGCTTCACCTCGTGGACGATTGATCTGATCTACGGCTTGCCGCAGATGACCCTCGCGGAATGGGATGAGCAACTCACCATCGCCCTCGATCACGGCATGCCGCACCTGAGCGCCTATTGCCTCACCGTGGAGCCGAAAACGGCGCTCGCGCACCAAGTGAAGAAGTCGATGGTGAGCATGCCCGGCGATGCCGACCAGAGCGCGCAATTCGATCGCTTGATGGAGCGCATGGAGGTTGCCGGACTGGAGCACTACGAGATCAGCAACTTCGGCTTGCCCGGCCACCACTCGCGGCACAACAGCAGCTATTGGGAAGGCGTGCCCTACCTCGGCATCGGCCCATCGGCGCACTCATTCGATGGCAGCAAGCGCCGCTGGAACGTGGCGAACAACGCGCGCTATGTGCAAGGCGTGGTTGAAGGCGCACGGTATTGGGACGAAGAGTTGCTCACGCCCGCGCAACGCACCAACGAGCGCTTGCTCACCGGCCTGCGCACCAGCAAAGGCGTTGAGCTGGCCCGTCTGGAAATGGATGTGATCAGTCATCAACGCAGGGTCGTTGAGCGATGGACCGCAACAGGCCATCTGATTCACGCCGATGGGCGGTTAGTTTTGACGAAAGCGGGCAGGCACTTCGCGGATCGCATCGCGAGCGACCTGTTCGTCAACGACGATGATCGCTGAGATCACCCACCGCGGCCGCAGCTTCAAGGTTGACCTCTCGAAGCCGCTTGACCTTTCGCTTCCGCTGAGCGAGAGCGGTCCGCGCGCATGGTACGTGGGCCCTGTGGCGATTGAGCCCGTGCGCACAACGGATGAAGCAGGCGTGGAGAAGATCTACGCCGTGAGCGAAGGCGCGCCGGTGAACTTCCGCAACGTGTCCTTCAACCCGCACGGCCACGGCACGCACACGGAGAGCGTGGGGCACATCAGCCCGGAGATACACGCCGTGGGCAACTTGCTCAAGCGCTACTTCTTCACGGCGCAAGTGGTGAGCCTTCGCCCCGAGACCCGGCGCGCGCCCGATCAGCGCGAGGACCGCGTGATCACCCTGGAGCAGTTGCGGCACTTGGTGAATGAGCGTCCGCCCGAAGCGCTGGTGCTGCGCACGTTGCCCAACGACGACGAAGCCGGCACGCGCCAATGGAGCGGCAGCAACCCATGCTACTTGCAGAGCACCGCGTGCGCGTGGCTGCGCAGCATCGGCGTGAAGCACTTGCTGCTCGACCTGCCCAGCGTTGATCGCGAAGAGGATGGCGGCGTGCTGGCCGCGCACCATGCCTTCTGGGATTTCCCGAACACCATCGACCTCGAGCGCACCATCACCGAGATGATCCATGTGCCCGCGAGCGTTGGCGATGGCGACTACCTGCTCGAGCTGCAGCTGCCGCACTTCATCAACGATGCCGCGCCGAGCCGTCCGGTGCTGTACGCTGTGCTGCCATGACGATCGACGAGTTGCAAGCGCATTGCGCCACGAAACCCGGCGTGAGCTGGGATACGCCCTTCGGCCCCGATGTGCTCGTTTTCCGCGTGGCCGGGAAGATCTTCGCCTTGGCACCGTTGGATACGCCCGGAACCTTCAACCTGAAGTGCGATCCCGAACGCGCCATCGATCTCCGCGAGCGTTACGAAGGCATCGTGCCTGGCTTCCACATGAACAAGCAGCATTGGAACACCGTGGATGTGACCGGCACTGTGCCGCGCAAACTCCTGATGGAACTGATCGATCACAGCTACGAGCTGGTGCGCGCGAGTTTGCCGAAGAAGTTGCGGGAGGGCCTCAAGTAGGCAGTGGGCAGTTTGCGGTAAGCAGTTGGCGGGCCCGAGAGACCTCGCCACTACCCGCGACTGCTTACTGCAAACTACCTACTGCTGACTGCCTACTTGAGCCAATACCTTCGCCGCCGCCATGTCCTTCAACGCCCGCCGCAACAGCCGCATCCTGCTCGGTTACTTTTTCCGGGGCCTGCTCCTGCTTGTTCCGATCACGGTGATCGTATGGGCCGTGTGGCGCGTGCTCGCCTTCCTCGATGGCATCATCCAAACGGACATCCCCGGCCTGGGCATCCTCATCCTCTTGGCCATCATCACGGCAGCGGGTTGGCTGGGCAGCACCATCCTCTTTCAGCCTTTGGCCGAGATCGGCGACGAGGTGCTGCAGAAAGTGCCGGTGATCAAGACCATGTACGGCGCGCTGAAGGACCTGATGGAAGCGCTCGTGGGCAGCAAGCGCAAATTCGATCGGCCGGTGCTCGTGCGGCTCGGCGGATTGGAAGCGGAGCGCCTCGGCTTCATCACGCAGGAGGATCTGGAGCACTTGGGCATCGGCGCGGAGAAGGTCGCTGTCTATATGCCGCACTCCTTCGCCTGGAGCGGCAACGTCTTCATCGTGCCGCGCACCAATGTCCGTCCGATCGATGCCAACCCCGCCGATGTGATGAAGTTCGCCGTGAGCGGCGGCGTCTCGAAGGTGGCAGAGGAGTGACGCCTGCGCTTGCGGCACGTCCATTGGAAACCGATGACCATGAGATCTATTCTGCTCCCTTTCATTCTCCTCGCTCTTGCGGCACACGCGCAACAGACCGTGCAAGTGTCCTCTTGCTCGTTCAGCACCGGCATCCATCCAACGCTCAGCTTCCAGTTCGAGGGCACCGATGTGAAGTACGTGGAGTCGTGGTGGAAGGATGAGCTGAAGCGCGTGAGCCGCGATGTATCGAACAAGAAGGAAGTGGTGGCTGCGAGTACGCTGCTTCCACAGATCTCGCCTGACACCGTGCGTGTGCTGATGAAGGCCGAGCAGCGCAAGGGCGCGCCCTTCGTGATGGCGCATGTGGCGCTGCTCACGCGCGAAGGATGGATCAGTCCCAGCAGCGATGCGCGCTCCTTGGAGGCAGCGAAGACTTACGTGCAGCAGCAAAGCACCTTGTTGCGCAAGCAATTGGCGCAGCAGGAATTGACCACGGCGGAGAAGGGCCTGGCCAAGTTGAACAGCGAGTTGAACATGCTTCAGCGCGAGAAGGAGCGTGCGGAAGCCAGCATCGTGAAGGCGAATGAGCGCGCCGTGGAAGCCGTTGCCGAGCAGGAGCGTTTGGCCAGGGAAGCGGAAGAGCAGGCCAAGCGGATCGAAGCGCAGCGCAAGGAGAATGCGGCCGAGCCAAGCGCGGAAGGAGAGAAGGCGCTGGCCGAATTGCAGAAGCAGCAAGCCAAATTGCAGGATAAGCGCAGCAAGGCCATTGCGGAAGAGGCCCAGCAGAAAAAGAAGGCCGAAGAGCTGGCTTGGGAAGTGAAGAAGAACCTCGGTGATCAGGAACGCAAGCGCGGCGAGATCTCGAAGCAGGAGCAGCTCGTGCGGGCCATGCGCGAGAAGCTCGAGGCCATCCGATAGCCGCCTCTACCTTGGCGCGCTTCCCGCGCGGGCGGGTTGTGGTCCGATGCGCAGCCGTACCCAAGCCCTTTGGCTCCTGCACTTCACGGTCTTCCTGTGGGGCTTCACGGGCATCTTCGGCAAGCTGATCCAGCAAGGCACCTTGCATCTGGTGTACACGCGCACCATCATCGCAGCGCTGGGCCTGGCGGTGGCGGCGGTGCTCATGAAGCGCTCGCTCTCGTGGCGCACGCCGAAACTGGGCGTCTATCTGCTCACCGGCCTCATCATCGCCGGGCATTGGATCACCTTCTATGGCGCCATCAAGATCAGCACGGCCAGCATCGCGGCGGCTTGCTTGAGCACGAGCACGGTATTCACGGCCTTGCTCGAGCCCATCTGGTTCAAGCGCCGCGTTCGGGTGTACGAGGTGGTGCTCGGCCTCATCGTGATCGGCGCGCTGCTCCTGATCTTCGGCTTGGAGACCGACAGCCGTTGGGGCATCATCGTGGGCGTTATCAGCGCTTTGCTCAGCGCGTGGTTCAACATCATCAACGCCGTGCTTGTGCATAAGGATGATCCCGTACGCATCAGCTTCTACGAGATTGCCAGCGTGGCGGCGATCATGGGCATCATCCTCGTTGTGCTTCCATTGATCAGTGGTTCGGTCGGCGGCAGCGCGGGGAACCTGCTGGCCGATCAAGGCGGGCTTCCACCACCGCTTTGGAAGCTGCCAACCAGCGACATCGTCTATCATCTGCTGCTCGGCGTTGCCTGCACCTCCTTGCCCTTCGTCACCGGGATCCTGGTGATGCGCATGCTCTCCGCCTTCACCGTGATGCTCACCGTGAACCTGGAGCCGGTGTACACCATCATCATCGCCCTCATCATCTGGGGCGAAGAAGAGAAGCTGCACGCGGGCTCGTACGCGGGCATCGCGCTCATCCTCGCTTGTTTGGTGCTCAATGGCTGGTACCACCGGCGCATGACGGCCAAGGAGGTGGTGGAGCCGGACCCACTGAGCCACGGGTGAGTTTTTGCTGTTGAAGTTTCAATCCGCAGCGCATAGTCTTTCGGTTACCTGCATTCCATCTGCGCCAATCTGCGCAATCTGCGGCTTGCATTTCAGTGTGATGGTTCGGAGCGGCACAGCGCCCTCGCGAACCCTTCAAGGCCCCCGATTGTTGCCGGTATCTTCGCGCGCTTCGCAACAACATGTCTGAAACGGGAATCATCGCACCTTGGCAGTACTGCCCCAGCCTGACGCGCTACGAGCGCTGGCGCACGCGCGAGGTGCGCATCGGCGGCATCGGCATCGGCGGCTCCAACCCTATCCGGGTGCAGAGCATGACCACCACCGATACGATGGATACGGCAGCCACCGTGGCCCAGAGCATCCGCATGATTGAGGCGGGCTGCGAGCTGGTGCGCATCACCGCGCCGAGCAAGAAGGACGCGGAGAACCTGGCCGAGATCAAGAAGCAGTTGCGCGCAGCGGGCTTCGAGACTCCGCTGGTGGCCGATATCCACTTCACGCCGAATGCCGCTGAAGTGGCCGCGCGCATCGTGGAGAAGGTGCGCGTGAACCCCGGCAATTACGTTGACAAGAAGAAGTTCGATGTGCGGGAGTACACCGATGCGGAGTACGCCGCCGAGCTGGAGCGCATCCGCGAGCGCTTCACGCCGCTGGTGCGCATCTGCAAAGAGCACGGCACGGCCATGCGCATCGGCACCAATCACGGCAGCCTCAGCGACCGCATCCTGAACCGTTACGGCGATACGCCTCAGGGCATGGTCGAGAGCGCCTTCGAGTTCCTGCGCATCTGCCGCGATGAGAATTACCACGACATCGTGCTGAGCATGAAGGCCAGCAATGTGCAGGTGATGGTGCAGGCCTACCGCCTGCTGGTTCACCGCATGATGGCCGAAGGCTGGGACTACCCCTTGCACTTGGGCGTGACCGAAGCCGGCGATGGCGAGGACGGCCGCGTGAAGAGCGCAGCAGGCATCGGCGCGTTGCTGGAAGATGGCATCGGCGACACGGTGCGGGTGAGCCTCACCGAAGAGCCGGAAGCGGAGATCCCGGTGGCGCGCGCGCTGGTGGATCGGTATGTGATGCGCGCGCACCACGACGCCATTCGAGCCATCAATCGATCACCGGTCGATCCGTTCTCTCATGAGCGGAGGAAGACGCGTGAAGTGCTCAACATGGGCGCGCGCCATGTGCCCGTGGTGATGGCCGATCTGAGCAACCGCAAGGAGATCACGCCCGCCACGCTCTTCGCTTGGGGCTACCGCTACAGCGTGCCCTTGGACAAATGGAACATCACCGATCAAGCATGCGACTTCGCCTTCATCGGCAAGAACACGATCGGTTTCGAGATTCCCGGAACGCTCGGCATCGTGCAAGAGCACGCCACTTGGTTGAAGGAGAAGCATAAGGAGCGACACTATCCCTTCATCACCAAGAAGGACTACATCGAAGGCGTGGAGCAGCACGCGCAGTTCAATCTGGTGTATGCAACCTTGCCTGAACTGGAGGATGCCTTCATCACGAAGCTGAAGGCTGACGCCACGGCTGTGCTGCTCATCGACACTTACAATGCCCACGGCATGGCCGAACAACGCCGCCTCTTCTTCGAGCTGCTGGCGAAGGAGTGCCCCGTGCCGGTGATCATCGGCCGCGCCTATGGCGACATCCCCAACGACGCGCTCGTGCTCGAGAGCAGCACCGACATCGGCCCGCTGCTGATCGATGGCTTGGGCGACGGCATCTTCATCGCCGATGAAAAGCCCGGGCGCGACGACCTCGTGTGCCGCACGGCCTTCGGCATCCTGCAAGCCACGCGCACGCGCACCAGCAAGACTGAATACATCAGCTGCCCCAGCTGCGGCCGCACGCTATTCGATCTGCAAGAGACCACCGCGAGGATCCGCGCGCGCACCAGCCACCTGAAAGGAGTGAAGATCGGGATCATGGGCTGCATCGTGAATGGCCCCGGCGAAAGCAAGCATGCCGATATCGGCATTTCGCTGCCCGGCACCGGTGAGGCGCCGGCGGCTCCGGTCTTCATCGACGGCAAGAAATCCG
>JBATND010000040.1:0-2245 GCA_049290175.1 Flavobacteriales bacterium
GTCCGGAAGCGTGGCATCACGCTGGAAGACATTTTCACCAAGCTCATTGGCAACGACGCTACCGGAACCGAAACCTTGGAACAGATTGCCCGACTGCCACGAACGAACTACACCCCAGAGGGTGACGAAGTGCGACAGTTGCGAGAGATGGTTGCGTTCATCAGTCAACTCAGCTTCTTGAAGTGGACTGGTGAGATGCTCATGCTCGACATGAGTAGTGAGCAACTTGCAGAGGCAAACAATTTGGACGTGCTGTTTGCGCCGAGGCCGATAGCAGCTGGAGTAGCGCCGTTGTTCTACCGGATGACTGCGCTCGATGCTGGGTTACCAAAACCCTACAGTGCGCTGCCCGCCAGCTTGGACGACCAGATCTTCTTAGAAGGTGGGAAGACGAGGATTGCTCACCTGCGAATCGAGCGATCACCATTGCTCAGACGCATGTTCATCAACTTGAATCCGGAGCCTCTCTGCGATGCATGCGAGCGGGACATGCGCGAGGTATACCCATGGACCTCGTACATGATAGAAATACACCATCTGTTGCCGCTCGGTTCACCATTGACCGTGCAGCTAAGTGGTACCTCGTTGGATGATGTTGCTGGGCTATGCCCGAACTGCCATAAGAGCGTACACGCATACTACGGCAAGTGGTTGAGCAGTAAGGACCAACGGGATTTTCGGTCCAAGGATGAAGCGAAGGAAGTCTACCACATGGTACAAAAGGAAATACGGTCATGATAGACTTGAAGACGAAGCTCAGTTACAAGGAGCAAGCGCGGTTGATCCAGAAGGCAATCCAAACCGAGACGCCATTGAAGGATTACCTCAAGATCAAAGGACTTGGTTACGACGACCTGCGTTACGAAGCGTACGCCAACGACCTTGGCTTCGACACACCATACACGCGCATTGAGGATTTGGCGCAGAAGAAGCTGGGCGTACCGGCGGTGAGTTTCTTCTCGGGCGCGGGTGGCCTCGATATCGGGTTTGAGTATGCCGGTTTCGACAACCTTGCTGCCGTGGAGTACAACGGTGTCTTCGCACAGACACTCAGACACAACTTTCCGGGCAAGGTTGTCATTGGGCCGCCTGACCATAGCGGCGATATGAAGGAGAGGGAATCAGTTGCCAAGATGCTCATCGACAAGGCTGGTATAACTGCGCCGTTTGAGGGCGTGTTTCATGGCGGACCTCCTTGCCAGCCCTTCAGCATTGCATCTGCACAACGCTTCACGAAGGACGGTGACAACTACAAGCGCCGAGGCTTTGAAGATGACGAGAAAGGGGACCTGCTTTTCGATTATGTGTGGATGATCGAAAAGTTCCGCCCCAGGGTCTTCGTCATTGAAAACGTACCTGGGTTTGCTGAACTGGATGGTGGTGAGGGGCTGAGTAAGGCGATCACGCGGCTGACGCGAAAGGGTTACAAGGTCGCCAAGCCACGGGTTTTGAACGCGGCTGACTTTGGTGTGCCACAGAACCGCCACCGTGTACTTGTGGTCGGTGTGCGCGATGCTGAAGAGTTCAGCTACCCAATACCCAACGCAACGCCGACAGCGTGCTTCGGTGTCTTTGCCCGGAGCCTTGAAGGGGAACGGAATCACGACACCCGTGAGCATGGTGCCGAATCCATTGAGCGTTACATGAGGTTGGGTTACGGACAACGTGATCACCTCGGACGAGTAGATCGGTTGAATCCATTTTCCCCAAGTAAGACCGTCATCGCAGGCGGTACAAAGGGCGGCGGTAGGTCACACCTGCACCCGTACATTCCAAGGACGATAAGCGTCAGGGAGTGCGCTCGGGTTCAAACCTTCCCCGATAGTTATGTTTTCACTGGTCCTGCTGCGCGGCAGTTCACCCAAGTAGGAAATGCGGTCCCACCAATGCTCGCGTTCAAATTGGCAAGTCGAATTGCTGACCTTTTCTTCCGTTGATGGGCGGCGTTGGCCGCCGCCTTTTCAAGTCCTTTCCGGCGGAGCCGGTTCTTTTTCTTCAGTCCTCCGAAGTTCTCGGGCGGCATTGGCTGCCGCCCTTTTCTGAGTTCTCAGCCGGGCCGGGTTCTGTTGTATTTTTCAGTGCGAGGGCTTTGTGTTGGGCGTATTTTCGCCGCTGACCCATAACTACTCGGTTGTGAACATATGTGGTTTATTTCTCCTATGGTTCAGCCTATGCACATTACACGTCCAAGTTATCCAACGGGCTTCGGATCTTGCCAATGGCCTTTGTGCTGACATGTGTGTAG
>JBATND010000041.1:0-4190 GCA_049290175.1 Flavobacteriales bacterium
TTTCCGTTCAAAGCTAAAGGGATAGCGAACCCTCACTTCCCCATCACCCCGCACAAGTGCCAGAGCAAGCGCGCGCCCACGTTCGCGTCCCATTCATCTTTCCCCGGACTCACTTCTACCATGTCGAAACCGATGATGGTGCGCTTGGCAGCGAGGCGTGAGAGCAGGTAAGTAGCTTCCTCGAACTGCAATCCGCCGGGCACCGGTGTTCCGGTGTTGGGGCAAAGCGTGGGATCAAGCCCATCGATGTCGAAGCTGATGTGGACCTTCTCAGGCAGTGCGTTGATGATCTTCTCGCATTGGTCCTTCCACGTGGCGCCGGCGTATTGCAACTCGCGCATGTCGGCGCTGCGAACGATGCGCACGCGGTCCTTGGCGGCAAGGAAGACCTCGTTCTCCTGCTGGCAGAAATCGCGGATGCCCACGCTCACGATGCGCTCCAGCTGCGGGATGCGCAATGCGTTGTGCATGATGCTGGCATGGCTGAATAGGAAGCCCTCGTAGGCGATGCGCAGGTCGAGGTGCGCATCGATATGCAGGATGCCGAACTTCTTGTGGCGCTTGGCCTGCGCGCGGAAGAGGCCCAGCGGCGTGCTGTGATCGCCGCCCACGAGGCCCACGAGCTTGCCCTTGTCCATCCAATAGGCGCAGCGCTCTTCCACCCAATCGTTCATCACGGCGCACTCCTCGTTGATAAGCACCATGGCCTTGACTGCTTTCGCCAGCTTCTTCGGGCTGGCTTCGCCGGTTTGCGCATCGATCACCACCGCAGCGAGCTTCTTCAGCGCATCGCTCTGCTGCTTCAGGGCCTTGGGCATCTCGTCCATGGCGATGCCGCGCTTCCACAAGCCGGGGAACTCTGGATGGAAGAGGTCCACTTGGAAGCTCGCTTCACGGATGGCTTCCGGTCCGCGCGATGTGCCGCCGCCATAGCTGGTGGTCACTTCCCACGGCACGGGTACGAGAACGATGTCGGCTTCTTCGCAGGTGAAGGGCAACCCATAGACCTGCGCGTTGGGATCGCCGGGGCTGTTGGGGTCGAAGGATTTGATCTTGGCGGCTTTGCTCATGCGTTGGTCGCTGTTGCTTGTTCAACGGCGACGGGCGCAAGGTAGAAGCGCATCAGCGCAACCGATCCGCGCTGCGCACCAGCGCTTCGTCCTTTCGGATGGAGCGCTCGGCCAGTATGCCGAACACGATCACGGCTACCGGCAGGAAGAACGAGGGGCCATAGCTGCCGCTCGCTTTCGTTCCTTCGGCGAGGTATGCGTCCATTGAATTGCACGAGATGAACTGCAGCACGCCGGTGAGCAAGGCCACCAACCACCCGCCGCGCACCAAACGCGCCTGCCGGTTGCGATTGCCATAGAGGAAGACCGCCACGAGCATCACCAGCGCCACCACCGTGTGCAGCACGGCGTAGGGGATCGGCAAGCCAATGTCCTGTATGGTCACGCCGGCCCCGGTCTCCAGGCCAGCAGTCATGAAATGCACATCCGATTCCCCGAGGTGCCACACACGCACGGGAAAGAGCCAAGTGGCCGCGCCGCAGAGCGATGCCAAGAGCAGGAATACGGTTTGGATGCGCTGGATCATGTGCAGGGAATGGTCCGCAAAGATGCTCGCAGGCACGGTTGCGCATTCGATGGATCACCTTAGGTTTGCCCCGCACTCATTGTTCGGATGCCCAACGGCATCTGCCCCCAACCCAAGAGCTTACCGGAGAGAATGCAGCCCCCCAGGGCTTTCCGCTTGGCGCACGCGCGCCTTTCCATTCAACTTACAGCATGCACATGCACGACCATGAAGGGCTGAGCTCCATGAAGCTCGCCGATCTGAAGGAGATCGCCAAGAAGCTTGGCCTGAAGAAGATCGACACCCTGAAGAAGCAGGACCTGATCTCCAAGATCCTCGATGAGCAGGCCTCGAAAAAGAGCGAGGGCGAGAAGACCATCGGCCCTGCATTCCGCGGAGACGACAAGGACCTCACGGACTTGGCCACTTCGGACGAACCAACCGTTGAAGAGGACCCCGAGCCTGCACCAGCGCCGAACGGCGATGACGACGAGGACGATGACGAAGAGGATGATGAGGAAGGCGACGACGATGACGAGGATGAAGACGACGAGGATGACGATGTGAATGGCGACGCCGAGAAGAAGCCCGAATCCACGAGCGCGCCGGCTACTCCTAGCGAAGGCACGGGTGCCCCGTCGAAATCGAATAGGGAGTTGCGGCAGGACCGCTGGAAGGAACGCCGCGAGCGCCAGCGCATGGAGCGACAGCAAGGCAGCGATCAGCGGCCGCCGCAGGAGAACCGTGGCCAACAAGAGCCACGTGCGGAGCAAGGCGAACGCCCACGTGACGAACGCCGGGACGAGCGCCGCGATGACCGACGCGACGACCGGCGCGATGACAGGCGCGACGACCGCCGTGATCCTCGGCAGGAACGCCCCCAAGGCAATGGTGGCGAGCAGCGGCAGGACCGTCCGTTCCAGCCCCAGCGCGAGCAGATCAACTTCGATGCCTTCGTGGAGTGCGAAGGCGTGCTGGAGGTGATGCCCGAGGGCTACGGCTTCCTGCGCAGCAGCGATTACAACTAC
Source organism: Flavobacteriales bacterium (assembly GCA_049290175.1). Taxonomy (GTDB): domain Bacteria; phylum Bacteroidota; class Bacteroidia; order Flavobacteriales_F; family PHOS-HE28; genus PHOS-HE28. The sequence continues at coordinate 2,604 of JBATND010000041.1, forward strand.
CTCGCATCGCCCGACGATGTGTACGTGACGCAGCAGATGATCAAGCAATTCGGCTTGAAGCTGGGCGACACCGTGAGCGGATACGTGCGTCCTCCGCGCGAAGGCGACAAGTTCTTCCCGCTGGTGAAGATCGACCGCATCAACGGCCGCGACCCCGAATGGGTGCGCGATCGCGTACCGTTCAAGTTCCTCACGCCGCTGTTCCCGGATGAGAAGTTCACACTCGCATCAAAGGATGCCAACATCAGCATGCGCGTGCTGGACCTCTTCGCTCCTATCGGCAAAGGGCAGCGCGGCTTGATCGTGGCGCAGCCCAAGACCGGTAAGACCGTATTGCTGAAGGATGTGGCCAACGCCATTGCGGCGAATCATCCGGAAGCCTACCTCATCGTGCTGTTGATCGATGAACGCCCGGAAGAGGTGACCGACATGGCGCGGAGCGTGAAGGCTGAAGTGATCGCAAGCACCTTCGATGAGCCCGCCTCGCGCCACGTGGCCGTTGCTGGCATCGTACTGGAGAAGGCCAAAGCGCTCACCGAATGCGGACACGACGTGGTGATCCTGCTCGACTCCATCACACGTTTGGCGCGCGCCTACAACACCGTGCAACCTGCCAGCGGCAAGATCCTGAGCGGTGGCGTTGACGCCAACGCGCTGCAGAAACCCAAGCGCTTCTTCGGAGCGGCACGGAAGATTGAGAACGGAGGTTCGCTCACCATCCTCGCCACGGCACTGGTCGATACCGGCAGCAAGATGGACGAGGTGATCTTCGAGGAATTCAAGGGCACCGGCAACATGGAATTGCAGCTCGACCGTAAGATCAGCAACCGCCGCATCTTCCCCGCGATCGACATCATGAGCTCAGGCACGCGTCGCGACGACCTGCTGCACGGCAAGGAAGTGATGCAACGCACCTGGATCCTGCGCAAGCATTTGGCCGACATGAACAGCGTGGAGGCCATGGAATTCGTGAAGAAGCACATGGAGGGTACGAAGAGCAACGAGGAGTTCCTGGTGTCGATGAATGGTTGAGGGTGCAGTTGAGGGGTTGGACGTTGAACAGAATGGTCGGGGGTTGAGATGCAACTTGCGATTCTCACGGCACTTTCAGTCATCGCATTGCGAATGATCCTGTTCGGCATGGACATGCCAGCGCAGGGGACCGATTTCATGCTGGTGCATTTCCTGGCCATTGCCACCGTGGTCTTCTTCGTCGGCCTGAAGCAACTGCGAACGAACAAGCAAAGCGGCTTCCCTGACCTGGTGCGCGAAGGCTTCAAGGGCGCGGCCGTGTATGCGTTGATCCTGATGGCCTTCTTGTGGCTGTATTACGCACGCATCGAGACGGGCTCATTCGAGCGCCGCATTGAAGAGCTGGTGTTCCGATCCGTGGAAGAAGGCGCTGATGAGCTTGAAGCTCGCCAACGCTACATGGGATTCTTCACGCCATTCAACTACGCCAGCATGAGCTTCTTCGCCTTGCTGGCCATCAGCGGCATCAGCGCGTTGGTGATCGGCGCCATAAACCACAAGCTCCTGCGCCGCGCTATGCGGTGAAGGCCTCGCTCAGCGCCTGAAGATCGAGTC
>JBATND010000042.1:0-1669 GCA_049290175.1 Flavobacteriales bacterium
TCCCCGGGCTGGTGGCCGAGCGGGTGGACCCGGCACTGGTGGCGCACCTCGGCCGGACGCTGGGGCGGGGACGCATCGTCGTCACGGGAACGAACGGGAAGACGACGACGAGCCGGATCATCGCTTCGGCCATGGATGCGGACGCGATGCCGTACGTGCACAACCGGGAAGGCAGCAACCTGATGCGGGGAATGGCCAGCACGCTCCTGGCAGAAGCCGGGATCACAGGCGGGATCCGGAGCGCGCGGGACACGGCGGGCCTGTTCGAGACGGACGAGACCACGATGCCGGCAGCGGTCGCGGCACTCCAGCCTCGCGTGCTCGTTTTCACGAACCTCTTCCGCGATCAGCTTGACCGTTACGGCGAGGTCGACACGGTCGCTGGTCTCTGGCGGACGGCGCTGGAGCGGGCTCCCCGAGACGCGACGCTAGTCCTGAACGCCGATGACCCCTCGGTGGCGGAACTCGCGACAGGCTGGAGTGGCCCCGTGCACTGGTTCGGGCTGGACGACCCGGCATACGCGACGGACAGTGCCGGCGCCTACGATGCCCGCTGGTGTGCATGCGGCGGGGACTATCGCTACGACCGCCGCTACTTCGCTCACGTCGGGCACTGGCGGTGCACGAAATGCGAGCGCCGGAGGCCGTCGCCCCAAACCTCCGCTTCGGCAGTCCGGCTCGGACTGGATTCGGCGATGCTTTCGATCGATGGCCATGAGGCTGTGGCGATGCCGCTGACGGGCCTGTACAACGTCTACAACGCATTGGCCGCAGTCGCGGCTTGCCGCGCCTTCGGAATCGGTGACGAGGCGATCCGGCAGGGGTTGGCCCATGCCCAACCCGCATTCGGGCGGCAAGAGGTCGTGGAGATCGAGGGACGCCGCCTACGCCTATACCTGGCGAAAAACCCGGCGGGCGCGAACCAGGTGCTCTTTCTGCTTCGCGAAATCGCGCGGGAACGGCCTCCGCTCAAGGTTGCGGTGCTCTTGAACGACCGTTACGCGGACGGCCAGGACGTGAGCTGGACCTGGGATGTCGACTTCGAGGTGCTGGCCACGTCCGCGGGGAGATGGTGGGCCGGCGGCGACAGGGCCGAAGACCTGGCGGTGCGGATGAAGTACGCGGGCTGGGAACGTCCCGCAGCCGTGGAGCACGAAGCCGGGAAGCTCCTGGATGCAATCCTCGCAGGGACGGACCGGGGCGACGACGTCTTCGTCATCCCGACGTATACGGCGATGCTGGACCTGCGGGCAGAGCTCCACGGACGAGGCGCCGTGGCCGGGCGGTTGGAGTAGGGGCGCTTCTGGGAAGGCACTCAGCGGTGGTACATCACCGAGCCGTCGCCGCCGCGGCGCAGCATGATGACCTCGGCCATGATGGAGATCGCGATTTCCTCCGGGGTTTCGGCGCCGATGCTGAGGCCGATCGGCGTGCGCACTCTCGCAAGCTCCTCCGGGTCGAAGCCGTCCTCGCGCAGATGTTCAAGGACGGCGCCGGTTCGCCTGCGCGAGCCAATCATCCCAAGGTAAGCGGCACCCCGCCCCAGGCAGGTCCGCAGCGACAATTCGTCCTGTTTGTGCCCGCGAGTGACGAGCGTGATGTAGGTGCTCGGCCCGATCGGGTACTTCTTGAGTGCTTCCTCGAAGTCTTCGCAAAGGACCTCGTCAGC
>JBATND010000043.1:0-5010 GCA_049290175.1 Flavobacteriales bacterium
CCACTAGACAACCGACCCCTGCGAAATGTTGCCCAGGAGAACATTGAAGCTTCACCGACTGACGATCCGATGACAGAGCCACCTTTGCCCGACCCCGCGCGCCTGTGCGAGCGAAAGAGTTCCATGCACCGCTTCGCCGATGTGATCCTCCCCTTGGCCGTTCCCGGTCGCTTCACATTCGCCGTGCCCGATGGCGCCGCAGAACTGCAAGCGGGCATGCGCGTGGCCGTGCCTTTCGGACGCGGCGGCAAGCTCTATGGCGGATTGGTGCGTCGCGTTCACCACGAGGCACCCGCCACCGCAGCGCGCGAGATCCTCTCCGTGATCGATGAAGCGCCCATCGTCACCGAGCAGCAATTCATGCTGTGGGAGCGCATCGCCGACCACTACATGTGCTCGCTGGGCGAAGTGATGATCGCCGCGCTGCCCGGACAACTCACGCTGAGCAGCGAGACCCGCATCGTGGTGAATCCCTTCATCGCTGAAGAACCCGCGCGCACCGATCGTGCAGGACTGCTGATCAGCGCGCTGCTCGAGCGCGAGGCGCTGAGCATGAAAGAAGCGGGCGAGTTACTCGGGCTGAAGGACCCCATGCCCGCCATCAAGCGTTTGATCGACGAAGGCGTTGTGATCGTGGAAGAGGAATTGCGCGAAGCATGGAAGCCGCGCACCGTGACCTACGTGAAGCTCACCGAAGCATCGAGCAACGAAGAAGCCCTTCACGCGTGGTTCGACAAGTTGGAGAAGAAGGCGCCCAAGCAATTGCACCTGCTCATGCGCTTCGTGGAGTTGAGCCGATGCATGAGCGACGCGCCGCTGGAAGTGGAGAAGAACAAGCTCTTGCATCTCAGCGATAGTTCTTCCGCAGCGCTGAAGCCGCTGGTGGAGAAAGGACTCTTCGAACTGTACGAGCGCGAAGCCGGTGTGCCCGCACCTGCAACACTCGGCAAGGGAAAGCCCACGCTTTCGCCTGCGCAGACCCAAGCACTGAACAATGTGCGCGAAGGGCTCTCGGCAAAAGGCGTAGCGCTGTTGCGCGGCGTCACCTCATCGGGCAAGACCGAGGTCTATAGCACGCTCATCGATGAAGCGGTGGCCGTTGGCGAACAAGTGCTCTACCTCTTGCCGGAGATCGCCCTCACGGCGCAGATCATCGAACGGCTGCGCGCGCGCTTCGGCGATCGCATCGCGGTGTATCACAGCCGCATGGCGCCGCACGAGCGCGCCGAGCTCTGGATGCGCATGGCGCGCGGCGAAGGATCTCCGCCGATCATCGTGGGGGCGCGCTCGGCGCTCTTCCTCCCCTACCGCGATCTGAAACTGGTGGTGATAGACGAGGAGCACGACCCCAGCTACAAGCAGCACGAGCCAGCGCCGCGCTACCACGCACGCGACATGGCCATCGTGCTCGCTGGCATCCACGGTGCCAAGACCTTGCTCGGCAGCGCAACGCCCAGTTTGGAGAGCATGCACAATGCGCGCAGCGGCAAGTACGGCTACGCGGAATTGCTCACACGATTCGGCAACGTGGCCATGCCCGTAATCTCGGTGGTGGATCTGCGCGATGCTGCGCGCCGACGACAGATGAAAGGGCACTTCAGTCAGCCGCTCATCGATGCCATCGATGCAGCACTGAAGAAGCGCGAGCAGGCCATTCTCTTCCAGAACCGGCGCGGCTACGTGCCCGTGTGGCAATGCGAGAGCTGCGCATGGGTGCCCTATTGCGATCACTGCGATGTGAGCCTCACCTACCACAAGAAGCTGCATCAGCTGCGCTGCCATTACTGCGGAAGGAATTATCCGCCACCGGTGCAATGCGGGCAGTGCGGCAGCAATCGCCTGCGCATGATCGGCTTCGGCACGGAGAAGATTGAAGAGGAGCTCTCCGAGATCTTCCCCGAAGCGCGCATCGCCCGCATGGACCAGGACACCGTGCGCGGACGCCAAGCCCTCGACCGCATCCTCACCGGCTTCGCGCAAGGCGCCATCGACATCCTCGTGGGCACGCAGATGGTGACCAAGGGCCTCGACTTCGATCACGTGAGCACCGTGGGCATCCTCAGCGCCGACAGCCTCTTGCGCTTCCCCGACTTCCGCGCGCACGAGCGGGCCTTCCAGCTCATGGCGCAAGTGGCAGGTCGTTCAGGCCGAAGGGACAAGCCCGGCAACGTGATCATTCAAGCGCACGAAGCGCGCAACCCGGTGATCGATCTGGTCACGCATCACGATGTCGAAGGCTTCTTCAACCGCGAAGCCGGGCATCGCCGCGCGCACGGCTATCCGCCCTTCATGCGCTTGCTCTCGTTGAGCCTCCGTCACCGCAGCGAAGAGCGCGTTGCTGCCACCGCCGCCGCACTCGCACTGTTGCTGCGCGAGCGCCTTGATGAGCGCGTGCTCGGCCCCGACATCCCCGGCGTCGCCTTTGTGAAGGACCGTCACATCCGCAACCTGCTCATCAAACTCCGCCGCAGCGCGCACCGCGAAGAGAAGGACTTCGTGCGCGAGGCCATCGACCGCGTATTCGCGCAGCCCGAGCACCGAGCCGTGCAATTGGTGGTGGATGTGGATCCGGTGTGAGGTGATCACCGTTGCGGCCAGCACCTACATTTGGACAAAGTCCCCAGCATGCGCACCCTGAACATCACTGCCCACGTCGAACGCGACCCTGAGACAGGACTCTACATCGGCATGGTGCCGAGCATACCCGGCGCGCATACCCAAGCGAAGAGCTTGGACGAGCTTCAGCTCAATCTGAAAGAGGTGATCGCCCTCTGTTTGGAGGAGTTGAGCGAGGAAGAATTCAAGAGAAGCACGAAAGATCCTCAATGAGCTTCGCGTTTCACCGGATGCATTCGTTGCTGCGCTGAATGATTGAATCCACGCGATGCTTCAACGCTCGGTCCGCGTTCTGAATTGGCTCCTTCTGCTTGGCTTGTGCATTCAGTTGGCAAAGCCAACGCAAGCGCAGATCCAACTCACCTTCGACTCGATTGCGGGCATGAAATGGAACGACATGTCACTCGCCCATGCCCAAGAACTTTTCAATGAAGTGGCGCACGTTTCACAAGGACCATCTGGCCATGCCATGCTGCTAGGAGGCGGGTGCATTCGAATACCTGGCTGGGTCTTCGTTAGCTTTCCGCAAACCGGAATGCGTTTGACCTTCACCCCACCCGATTCCCTTGGCCAACATCAACTGAAGTCTGCCATGGCATGGAATCGTGGAGCAGTTCGCACCCCTCGCTTGGTGGATATCGGAGATCGCATCGATGCTCGAGCGAACTCAGATGGCACGCCAACTCGTCAACTATTGAGTCACGGTCGCAAGTACATCCTTCTATTTGACAAAGGCATCATCTACTACTGCCGACCTGCATCACTCAAGCGCGCGAAAAGCGGGAAGCTGTTGCGTGTGGAACGCATAGTCGTTCGAGAGCACTTCTGAAGCAATCGTCTTGCGCTGTTGCTTCGGAGCCAATCATTGAGCGACCACCAGAGGTAGGCGGATAAGTTCATCGCTGCTTTCAATCACGAGCACGTAGCGTCCATCAGCTAGCTCTCCGAAGACAACTTCGTTCCCAGCGATAAGACCCGCTCCGCAATTCCGTCCATCGCTCGTGAGCAAGCTCCATCGTGCAACTGCGATCTGCCCACCGCTCCAAGAGATCCGCACCCTCTCCCACGCCGGATTCGGCGCGATGCTCCATTGCGCGCCCTCGTTCTCCGCGATGCCGATGCTGCTGCAAGGCGTGCGGTGGCCATCAAGGAACATCTTGGCATTGAGCAAGGCGGGGAAGGCGCAACCGCTGTGATCGAGCGCGGCGCCAGCGCTCTGCCCCGAGACCGATGGCGCACCGTTGCCTTGCATGGCAGCGATGGCCACACTGCTGTTCTGGTAGAAGACGTGGTTATCGCCCTCGCAATAGATGATGCGTGTGGGGCATGCTGGCGCCCAGTCGTAGAGATCGTTGTCGCGCAGCGCTTGGCGGAACGGATGATCAGGGTCGTCGATGAAGGCTTGCAGCACCGAATCGATGATGATCTCGCTGGGCGCGGCGGGCATGATGTCATCCACCACGCCTGATCCGTTGTTGCCTTGGAAGAGCGGCGGCAACTCCGTGGCCCACGGCTCGTCGAAGATCTCGTTCACCTCGCCAAAGAGCCAGGGATACACATAGCGGTACGACAGGATCACATAGGGCAAGTAGTATGGCGCGGGATACGGATCGGGCGAAACCATCACTGCCGCTTGTACACCGCTCACATCATACGGCCCGCTGCATGGCGCGGAGGCGGTGACGGTGAACTCATCGGCGTGATCCTCTTGCAACATGCGATGCGTGGCCGCGCAGGCATGACCGCCTTGCGAATAGCCGGTGAGGAAGACCTGTCCGTTGAGTTGCACGTTGCGCTGCGCGCAGAACTCACGCGCGGCGCGCATCATATCGCGGCTGGCCGTGGCCTCTGACTGTGCATGGATGTACGGGTGCGGGCCAGGGCCATCACCAAGGCCGAGGTAGTCGGGTAGCACGGCCACGTAATCATCGGCGGCGAGGTAGTAGCCCACGATGGTCTCGGAGCTGAGGCGCGAGGGGACATCCTGCCGGTTGACGATGGTGCCGTGGTGATAGGTGGCCATGGCGTGCTGGCAAGTAGAGCCCACAGGCACCACCACTGCGCCGCTGGCGATTGTGGGTTGCCCGAAGGCATCCACCGTGTTGTAGATGAGCCTATGCGCTTCGATGGTGTAATCGGCGCCGGTGATGCCTTGCGCAGCGAGCTCGGTAGGCGTGTAAGCGATCAGCAATGAATCGCTGATGAGGTATTGCGCGCTGAGGGCGAATGCGCAGGCAGTGGCGGCGGAAGAGAGTAAGAATCGAAGCATTGGCGGCAGGGTTTGGCCGCTCAATGTATCAACCTTGTTGATCCGAAGGTGTAGGAAGAATCATTGGAAATGGCATCGTGGCCATCTGTCTTGCTGGGCCTTCAGCCCTCCCGACTTCCACGCGA
>JBATND010000044.1:0-22804 GCA_049290175.1 Flavobacteriales bacterium
GGACCCGACCCAGCCGCGACCGCCCGATCGCTTGCACGCGATCATCGGAGCGCATGATCGGGCGCTGGTGGTCGAAGGCAGCTTTGACTACAATGCCAACAGCCTGCTGAATGAATTGCCCGTAGCGCTGTGGCGCGGCGCTTACCTCGACCGCACGCTGCGCAGCCGTTCGCGTGATGAGATGCGTGTGCGCAACAGTGCCGGCTACCTCATCGATGCCCGCATCACCTACGTCGGTCCGGTGCAATCCAGCTGGCGGCCGGAGATGAGCGTAGCGCATCACGAGCACATGGGCGTGCGCTTCCCGGCGGACCTCTTCAACCTCACCTTCTTCGGCAACGCCGGTTACGCCGAGCGCCGCGCCGACTTAGGACCTGCGGCCTTCACGCGCGTGCGCTACCAGACCATCGGCGTGGGCGCGCGGCATGCCCGTCAGTCACATTATGCGCGCCTCGATCTGGTGATGGGCCAGAGCCACGATGCCGCCAAGATCCGCTGGGCCGATCTCTACACCGGTGCCGACGGCCGCGTGCTGCGCGCCAACATCAACGGCGAGTACTTCCGCAGCGACACGGCTGATGCAGCACCTGGAACGATGAACGGATTCGGACTGTCCTTCTCCGGACGCTGGCAATTGCCTTTGGCGCGCAACCATCGTGGCCTGCTGATCGAACTGGAAGCGCAGGACTTCGGTTTCTGCTCATGGGGCCGCGCCAGCCAACGCCTCACGCGCGATACCACACTTGTCTTCGAGGGCCTCACCGTCGATAACATCCTCGAACTCGATCAGGCGCTGCTCGGCGAAGACCGCATCCTTGACACCTTGGGCCTGCGCTACACATCGCAGCGCTACACCAGCTGGCTGCCCTTCCGCTTGAGCGCTCGGATGCGCGGGGTGCTGAGTGAGCGATGGAAAGGATCCATAACGGTGGATCAGCGCAACCTGCCGGGTTATGTGCCGCATGTGGCCTTCACCGCAGAGCACACCTTGAGCAAGCGCACCGATGCCGGCCTCACCGTGAGCATGGGCGGTTTCGGCGGAATGCGCATCGGGCTCAACGCGGCGCATATGCTTGGCAAGCATTGGCTGCTGATGGTCTCCACGCCGCATGCACCGGCATTCTTCACGCAACGCACGCGCGGCGCAGGGGCGATGCTGCAATTGGCTTATGCCTTCTGATGAACAGTCATCGACCTGAACGTGGATTGAAAGGCTGGATGATCACTGGGATCATCGGAGGCGGCTTCGCAGCACTGGTCGTTTGCTTCTTCGCTTACGCGCGCATCACTGGTCATCTGCAGTTCTATGTCGTTCCAACTGCTGGCTGCGAACCCGGAATCCCTCGCGGGGCGCATGTGCTTGCATCGGACTGGATCGCACCGAAGCGCTTCGACATCATCTGCTACATGCACGACCTCGGTGATCGCAAGGAAGTCTGGTTGCAACGCGTGTGCGGCCTTCCAGGCGACACCATCACGATGCGTGCAGGACGCCTATCAGTGAATGGCCAGGAGGCAGATGCGGCGTTCAGCCTGAAACACCGGTACCGCGCGCACTATTCGATGAAAAATCGGCTCGTGAAGCAAGGCGACCTGCATCCCGACGACCACTTTCCCATCAGTTCGGACAGCATCGCCGTATTCATCATCGATGCTTCAGCAGAGCGCTTTGGACTAAAGCGCTTGCAGGGCTTCATTCCCGATTCCGTTTTCCATGCACCGGGTTGGCAGGAAGGTGAACTCCCCGAGACGATTGTTCCAGAAGGGCATTGGTTCATGCTCGGCGACAACCGCAACGCGAGTGTTGATTCGCGCTACATCGGGTTCGTCGCGCAATCCCAATTCATAGGCACTGTCTTCCGCGTGATCAAGTAGCAACATGCCCTGGCTCCTGCTCATCATCGCTGGCCTCTTCGAGGTGGGATTCGCTTCTTGCCTGGGTCAGGCCAAGCTCGCTGAGGGATCCACGCGCGTGGCATGGCTCGTCGGTTTCATCGTGTGCCTCACGATCAGCATGCTGCTGCTCTACAAGGCCTCGCAATCGCTTCCCATCGGCACGGCATACGCGGTGTGGACGGGCATCGGCGCGGCGGGCACAGCGCTGGCAGGCATCGCGCTCTTCAAGGAGCCATCGGATTTCTGGCGCCTCTTCTTCCTCTTCACGCTCATCGCGAGCATCGTGGGACTGAAGGCCGTGACGCGCTGATCCGCCAGAGCAATCACGATCGATGATCCGTGTCTTCCGCAAGATTGGTTCGCACTGCGCCAACATCGTAAACGTCGAGTGCTTCCTTACGCCCCTTCAGGGCTGACGGATATGCACGCAGCTTTGCTGCTATCCATAGTGCGTCCCTAAAGGGACTGCCCCAGAGAAAGACTCCTATTTCGGAACGGAACTAAGCTCCCGCCACAGCAGCGAACCATCGCCGTAACTGAGGAAACGATAGCCACTGCCGAGCGCATGCTGGTAGATGCTGCGCCATTGCGGCCCAACGAACGCCGCCACCAGCAAGAGCAAGGTGCTCTGCGGCTGATGGAAGTTGGTGATGAGCGCATCGGCCAAGCGGAAGCGGTAGCCCGGTGCGATGAGCAACTGCGTGCGACCGATCACTTGCTCTTCGTGGCGCGCATCCAGGTCATGTATGATCGCTTGCAGCGCTTCCATGGCTGAAGGGCCTTCACCCATCTGCTCATAAGGCTCCCATTGGCGCACATCCAGTTCGTGGCCGCCACCGCCGCGCAATAAACGCGCACCGTGCCAGTAGAGGCTCTCCAAGGTGCGCAGCGCTGTGGTGCCCACCGTGATCACAGGCCCACGCCCGAGTTGATCCACAATGGTTGTGATCGCCTCGCGCGACACGCGCACCTGTTCATGATGCATGGCATGATCCTGCATGCGCTCACTCTTCACGGGCAGAAAGGTGCCCGCGCCCACATGCAGCGTGAGGCGTGTGCTCTCGACTCCCTTAGCTTGCAGTGCATCGAGCAAGGCGGGTGTGAAATGCAAGCTGGCCGTCGGGGCCGCCACCGATCCCTGGTTGCGCGCGAACACAGTGTTGTAGCGCTCCTTGTCGGCAGGCTCATCGCCGCGCTTCATGTAGGGCGGCAGCGGCACGTGGCCCAAGGCATCCAGCACCCGCGCGAAGGACAGCCCTTCCGGTTGCCACGCGAAGCGCACTTCATCCGATGACAGTCGATCGGCAGAAAGCTCCAAGCCATCGGCATGCAGCACGAGCTTCTCCCCTTCGCGCCAGCGCTTGGCGTTGCCGATGAAGCAGCGCCAATCGCAAGTCCCTGTGGAAGCGAATGCGCGCTCAACCGGCTGATCAGCTGAAGGCGTGATGCACAGCACCTCGATGCGACCACCTGTTGCACGATGGAAGATGAGCCGCGCATTCACCACGCGCGTGTCGTTGAGCACGAGCAGAGCACCAGGTGGGATCGCTTGCGGCAGCTCGCTGAAGTGGCGATCGCTGATCAGCCCATCGCGGAACACTAAAAGCTTGCTGGCATCGCGCTCGGCCAGCGGCTGCTGCGCGATGCGGTCCTCGGGCAGGTCGTAGGTGAAATCGGCGATGGCTAGCGCGCTCGGGTGCATGCTGGGGCGCGCGAAGTTCGATGCGCTCAACGTTTCACGAAACGCGCCACGGTGCGCGCATCATCAGCTTGTACTGTGAGCAGGTAACAGCCCTGCGCCAGCGCGGATACATCGACCAGCAGCATCGCCGCTGATGCCGCCGATTGCTCCAGCACCGTGCGTCCTGCGGCATCGGTAATGGTGATGCGCGCTTGCCCAGCGCGGAATGGCAAGGCCACTTGCACTTCCGTGGAAGCCGGATTGGGCCAGATGCCGATCGCAGCTTCGCCGATCGTGGGCACGGATACCACGCCCAGTGCTTCGGTGATGGCGCGATAGGCGTTCACCTTGCCCATGCCCCAGCGCAAACTGCCATCGGGCGGAATGACACCGGTGTGCTGATCCGTGCGCGCGGTGCTCTTGATGATGTCCTTCACCTCTTGCGCCGTGAGCGTTGGATCGGCTTGCAGCAGCAGCGCCACGATTCCCGTCACTACGGGTGCCGACATGCTGGTGCCGGAGAGCCGCGCGAAGGGATAGTTCTGCCCTTGGAAGCTGACACTGGTCAACGTCGAATAAGACGCATTGGTGAACGAACTGATTGCCGAACCAACGTTCATGCCCGGCGCGGCAATGTCGGGCTTCACGCGGTTATCGAGGGTTGGTCCCCACGAAGAGAATGATGCGATCGCTCCGCCCTGCACGCTGCCGTTGCTGAGCGCATATTCGCTATTGAAGGCCGCCACTGCAAGGCAGCCCTCCGTTGCCGCAGGCTCGCTGATGCTGTACATCGCATCGCCCCCGGTATAGCCCGGCGCCACCGCTTGGAAGGCCTGTCCCCAATTGCCCACGTCGGTGGTGAGCTCGGTGACATTCCAGAAATGCACTAGGCCGCTGGGCGCCGTGGCCTGCAACGCCACCTTGATGAAGGCGCTGCGGTTCTTCACGCGCAGCCGGAAATGCGGGCGGCCATTCAGCGGGTGCGCTGCATCGGCCGTGAGGTTGTAGTACACGGTATCGGTGCCCACCACGATCAGGCTGTCGAAGTAGGCTTGTTGCGTGGCCGAGTGGTACCAGGGCGATTCCGCGAGCACCACGTTGGAGTTATCGGTGATCTGGAAACCCGCGCTGAACGATTGCCCCGGCTGGCCCCACATGCTGATGCTCTGCCCCCACATGTTCGCATTGGCCGTGTAGCTGTAGAACTGGATGCGCGAGCGCAGGGTGTCGCCGGTGAAGGGTTTCTCGATGTGGAAGAGCACGCCGCCGTTGTTGCCCGCCGAATTCACGAAGACCACACCCTGCAAGGCGAGCGCATCAATGGCTTGGCTCAGCAGCGAATTGCCATCGAGCGTGCCGATGTGATGCAGGCCCCAGCTCTGGTTCACCACCAACCGCTTCTGATCGGCATCGGCGATCTGCTTCATCCAAACGTAGCTGTCCATCACCGCAGCCGCATCGATGAGCCAGGTGGCCAGCAGGAATTGCGACTCAATGGCGATACCACGATAGATGGTGCCCGCTCCTCCACCACCCGCGATGCCTGCGACGTGCGTACCGTGGTAGTGGTAACTGTAGATGTTGGCGGTGTCTGATCCGGCGGCGATCAGATCCGCTGGCGCATTGTACTCCGTGCCATACGGGAAACCCGCTGGCGCCGGGCCGCTCTGCTTGTATTGATCCCACCCGGCACGGATGCGCGTTTGCGTGAGCAGTGTGTCGTACAGGTCGGGATGCGTGTAGTCGAAGCCCCAATCGCAGATGCCGATGAGCACATCGCGGCCGGTGTAGGGCATGGGCAGGTTGATGCCGCGATGCACGCTGTCCACGCGCGTGGTCCAGCGCACCTTCTCCAAGTGCGGCTCGGCCACGCCAGCCAACTCGATGTACGCGATGTCCGGGATGCTCCTTGCTTCATCCAAGTGGTAGGCATCAACGCGCAGCGAGACCACATCGCCGATGCGCGAGCCGATGGTCACATGCGCATTAGCGGCTATCCCCGTCTCGAAGCCCGCATCGGCCTTTGCCAAGAAGCCCACCATGGCCCGACCGTGGATCAGCGCTACGGGGTGCTTGCCCTGAACCGATCGCGCCAGCTTCGCCGCATCGGGCTCTTTCGCTGCAAGCTGTTGCAGGTAGAGCAGGTCGGCGTGCGTGGTGGCGGGCATCCGCGACTGCGCGGTGGCTGCGACAGCGATGAGGATGCTCAACAGAGCGGTGATTGGGCGCATGGCGTGGGAATGAACGCTCGAATTAACGCCAAACCGGGCGGCCATCACGCGATCCTACATTCGTGCGCTTCTCGGAAAGGCATGAGCACCGATCGATTGACGCAACTGCGGGCATGGCTCGCTGAAGAGCCGGGCGACGCATTCCTCCGTTATGCCATCGCGCTGGAGCTGAAACGGCTCGGCGAAATCGAAGAAGCCATCATGGCCCTTTCGGAACTGCTCACCGAAAAGCCCGAGCACATCCCGAGCTATTACCAACTCGCCCTGCTGCTCGCGGAACAGAGCCGCGCGGCCGATGCCATCGCCACATGCGAGGCCGGCATGCTGCAATGCGTGGTGGCGGGCGACCGCAAGGCGCGTGCAGAGCTGCAGGCGCTGAAAGAGAGCATGGACGAAGCATGAAGCACGTCCGATGGAAACACTGGCTGTTGCGCGCCGCGCTCGCATGGCTGCTGTATGTGCTGCTGGTCTCCATCGTGCTGCATCCCTACTGGGCCGTGACTCGCACCTCCGGGGGACGCACGCTCGTGGTGGAGGGCTGGATGCATGATTGGGGCCTGAGGAACGCCGCCGAACTCTTCAACACGAGCGGCTATGACCGGATGGTTGTGACCGGCGTGCGGCGGCCATTCGCCTACTACCTGCATCCCGGCGACACGCTCGAATTGGTGTTCGACGGAGCTCGCAGTGGGAACCTTGAATTGCAGATCGCAGGGCTGCCCGGTTCGCGCTGGAGCTTGCACACGGAAGCAGGATCGCTGATCGAAGGCGAGGCCAGCTCGAACGTGGTGGCGCAGAAAGCGAACCTGCCGAGCACGCATGCCATCCGCATAGTCGCTGATGGTGATCCCTCACCGGAATCAGCTCCATCCATCTTCATTGCGGCCATGCGGATCAACGGCATCAATGCGCACGAGCAAGGCAACATTGTGGCGATCCTTCGCCCCGATGGCTCGCGTGAACCAGGAACTCCGACTTACGCCCACCAAGGCGCGCGGCTTCTCGTTGGAAATGGGGTTCCTGAAACGGCCATCATCGTGCTGCCCACTTGGGAGGTGGAGCGCAGCAAGACCTTCAGCGGCGGGCGCGACATGGCGCAGTGGGCGCAGCTGCATGGGGTTGAACGCTACGATGTGGCCACCCTCGCTGTGCATGCGAGACGCACCTGGAAGATGCATCGCCTCGCGCATGGCGGAGCCGAAGGAGTCGGTATCGTAGCGCTCGATGATCCGTGGTGCCGCCGCTGGAGCTGGTGGGGCAATTACTACGGCTGGTATCAGGTGCTGAAGGAGACGGTCGCTCTTCCCGCTCCTTGGCTCGTTGACCGCTTCAATGGTTCCGAAGAAGAGCTTAGCGCACCAAAGCCTCTGTGACCACGCTGCCCGTGCTCGCATTGGGCATGGTCATGCCAACGATCATGCTGATGGTTGGCACGATGTCGGTGATGGAGGTGCGGCGCAGCACATTGCCGGAGCGGATGCCTTGGCCGTAGAAGAGGATGGGCACGTGGGTGTCGTAATTCCAACCGCTACCGTGGGTTGTGCCCTTCGTGGGGTTAGCGCCGTAGCCCTCGAAGAAACCGGGCTGGTAGGCGAAGAGCACATCGCCGCTGCGCTGGGGCATGAAGCCGCGCTGGAGCAGGCGTCGAAGGCCATCCTCATAGTGAAAGCGTGACAGGTCGGATGCAGCGATTGCTTCGGCGATGAGCGGCTCCGTGAGCAGTTGCTCAGCAGCGGCACGCTGCACGCGCTCCGCATCGAGTTTCCTCGAGGCGATGAGCGAATCATTCAAGAAGACTTGCTCATTGATCACGCGGCGCACCCATTTGCCTGGGCCGAAGCGCCTCGCCAAAGCCGCATTCAAGCGCGCCTCCACGGCTTTCGCATCCGGGTAGCCTGCACTTCCCTTCAGCGATGCGAGGTAGGCAGGCACATCGAGCGCGGCGTGGTCGGCGGTGAGGAAGAGCGTGTAGTTGCCGGGGCCGACACGTCGATCCAATTCATCCAAGAGACGCGCTAGTTCCGCATCAAGCCTCAGGTACATGTCCTCCACTTCAATGGCACGCGGACCCATTCGATGACCCAGGATATCGGGGCTGCTGTAACTAACGGCGAGCAGGTCGGTGATCGCATCGGCGCCGAGTTGCTCGCCTTCGATGGCCGCCAACGCCAAATCCGTGGTGAGCGTGTTGCCCCATGGTGTCTGCGTGATCAGCGATGTGCTTCCGCTGGCCTTGAAGAGCGCCTTCAGGTCAACGGGCAAGGTTGCAGAGGATGCGCCGCTGAGCGGATGCTCGAACGGGTTGTCGTCGGGCAATGGCGCGTGGTACCTCTCGCGCGGGAGCAAAAGATCCCATGTGCGACCGAGGTAGCCGTTGGCCAATCGCTCGCCATTGAAGCGCTGCAGCCATTCGGGCAGCTCTTTCATGTACCAAGTGCTAGTTCCGAAGGCGCCATCCGATCCGCCCGCGAACCAATAGGCCGCATCGCCTGTGCGACCGATGGGCAGGATGGCGCCGCGATCCTTCAGCGCAATGCCGATGGTCTTCGCTTGGCCATCGAAACGGAGCTCCAACTCGTCGGCGATGGTGGTAGCCAACAGGTTGCGCGGCGAGCGGCGGCCGACATCGTCGCTCATACCAATGCCTTTGATGGTGTCGTGCGCCGATGCGCAGTAATCCGTCGCACCGGTGCCGCGCACGTACATGTCATTGGCCACGATACCATGCCGCGCCGGCGATGTGCCCGCATAGACACTGGCGTGGCCGGGGCCGGTCTCGGTGGGCGTGTAATCGAAGTGCGCATCGCGGAGGAACGCGCCGCCCGTTGCCAAGCGCTTGAAGCCGCCGGTGCCGAAGTTGTCCCAGTAGCGGTAGATGTAATCGGTGCGCATCTGATCCACCACGATGCCGACCACGAGCTTGGGCGGGTGCTGGAAGGCAGGGGCTTGGGCGTGAACGCCTGAGGAAATGCAGGTGAGGGAGGTGAAGGAGGTAAGGAAGGTGAGGGAGGTGAATCGCACTTGTACCGTCGATGCACTGCATCGACCCGGCATACTACCCATGTGTTTTGAATCTTTAAGCATTGCGTGCAACGATGTAGAACACGGCCAGGCACAACACCACGCTGATGGCGATGTTGGCCAAGGCCATGGCAGAATGCCCTTCGCGCAACAAGAGGAAATTCTCGTAGCTGAAGGTGCTGAAGGTGCTGAAGCCGCCGCAGAAGCCCACGGCGAGGAAGGCCTTGAGTGCATCGCGGCCCTCGAGCTGCGGCTGCATGCGCAGGATCAGCCACGCGAGGATGCCCGTGGCGATCACGTTAGCGAATAGCGTGGCCCATGGGAAGGCGCCCTTGAGTCCGAAAGCGAGCACAGCGCGTGTGATGCCGAAGCGAGCCACGCTGCCGAGGCCGCCGCCGAGGAAGATCGCGATCCATGTATTCATGACGACGAAGGTCGTGGCTTGGCGATGAAGCGCCGAAAGATGAGCGCCGCAAGTACACCTATTGTTGCGCCATAGAGACCACCCACCAGTACATCGCCGGGATAATGCACGCCGAGATAGACGCGGCTGTATGCGATGAGCACGGCCCACGCCAGCAGAGCGCCAACGGCCCAACGCGGCGCGGCGCGCAGCACGCCGATCATGAATACCGCGATGCCAAAGTGATTGCTGGCGTGCGATGAGACGAAGCCGAAGCGGCCACCGCACTCCTTGTACACCAGATGCACCAAACCTGTGAGCGATGGCTCATGGCAGGGCCGCAAGCGCTGCACGGTTTCCTTGAAGAGCACTACCGAGCCCTTGTCGCTGCACAGGACCATGAGCGCGATCAATGGCAACGACCAGAGCAGCGCCTTATCGCCATGGCGCTTGAGAATGAGCCAGAGGAAGAAAGCATAGAGCGGGAACCAGAGCACCATGCTGCTGGCCATTTCCATGATCACATCGAAGCCACGCGCATGCGCGCCGTTGATCGCCAGGAAAGCCTCGCGGTCGATCGCGTCGAGGCGTTCCCAGATGCTCATGCGCTCCACTCGGGGAATTCGGACCGCTGGGTAACCGGCCGGTGCAGGAGCTTCCAGAGTTTGTCCTTCAGCTCATCGAGGCCGATGCGCGCCACGCTGCTGATGAGCACGCTGTCAACGCCCTTCGGCAACTCTTTGCGCAATTGCTCCATCATCACCGTATCGAGCATGTCGCATTTGGTGATGGCGAGCAGACGGTCCTTGTCGAGCAGCTCGGGACTGTACTCCTTCAACTCGTTCAGCAGCACTTGGTAGTCCTGCTTGATGTTGTCGCTATCGGCGGGCACCATGAAGAGCAGCACGCTGTTGCGCTCGATGTGGCGCAGGAAGCGAAGGCCCAGTCCCCTGCCCTCGTGCGCGCCTTCGATGATGCCGGGGATGTCGGCCATCACGAAGCTCTGATGGTCGCGGTAGGGCACCATGCCCAGGTTGGGCGTGAGCGTGGTGAAGGCGTAGTCGGCGATCTTGGGCTTTGCGGCGGTGATCACGCTGAGCAAGGTGCTCTTGCCCGCGTTGGGGAAGCCCACGAGGCCCACATCGGCCAGCACCTTCAACTCGAGCTTGAACCACTTCTGTTGGCCGGGCTCGCCGGGCTGCGCGAAACGCGGAGTCTGGAAAGTGGCGCTGTGGAAATGCTGATTGCCCAATCCACCACGACCGCCTTTCAGCAGGACCACTTCTTGGCCGTGCTCGGTCACATCGCAGATCGGCTCGCCGGTCTCATCGTCCTTCGCGATGGTGCCCAGCGGCACTTCAACGATCACATCCTTGCCGCTCTTGCCGCTGCATTGGTTGCCCGCGCCCACTTCGCCATCGCCAGCGATCACGTGCTTGGTGTAGCGCAGGTGAAGCAGCGTCCAGAGCTGATTGTTGCCGCGCAGGATCACATCGCCGCCCTTGCCTCCATCGCCGCCATCGGGACCGCCCTTGGGCATGTACTTCTCGCGGCGCAGGTGCGCGCTGCCCTTGCCGCCCTTGCCGGAGCGCGCTTCGATGCGGATGTGGTCGATGAAATTCACTTCGTTCTGATTGAAGGTTGGGGGTTGTTGCTCCGCTTCGCTCGAAATGACAGGTTGGGTGTTGAAGGTTGCTCGCTCAGCGGTGGTGCATTCAACCCTCAACCTGCATTCAATTCAACCCTCAACCCACCGCTTGAATCAACCTCGCCGTGATCTCCTCCACACTGCCCACGCCATTGATCGCCTTGTACTTGCCCTGCGCGCTGTAGTAATCCTTCAGCGGAGCCGTCTTGTTCTCGTACTCGCGGATGCGCGTGCGGATCACGGACTCACTGCTATCGTCGGCGCGGCCGCTGGTGGCGCCACGGCTCAAGAGGCGCTTCACGAGCTCCTCTTCGGGCACTTCGAGCGCGAGCATGGCGGTGATGGGCTCTTCCTTTACATCGAGCATGGCGTCGAGCGCTTCGGCCTGGGCCTTGGTGCGCGGGAAGCCATCGAAGATGAAGCCCTTGGCGTCGAGGTTCGCTTCCATCTTGTTGCGGATCATGCCCACGACAATCTCATCGGCCACGAGCTCACCGGCGTCCATCAGTCCTTTGGCTTGAAGGCCAAGTTCTGTTTCGGCCTTGATCTCGGCACGCAGCAGATCGCCGGTGCTGAGGTGGACGAGGTTGTACTGCTTGATCAGGAATTCGCTCTGCGTGCCCTTGCCGGCGCCCGGGGGGCCGAAGAGGACGATGTTCAGTTTCGACATGTTCTTTCGCTGGTGCCTTCTCGAAGGCGGTTGATGTGATTCGAGGCTAACGCTCAGGATTCGGTGATGGTGTAGATGCCCGGCAGGTTCCTACCCAGGCCGTCGTGATCGAGGCCGCTGCCCACCACGAAGGCGTTGGGGATCTCTTGCGCCACGTAGTCGATGGGGATGTCCTGCTTGTAGGCCGAAGGCTTGAAGAGGAGCGCCGCGATGCGCACGCTGGCGGGATGGTGGTCGTTGAGCGAGTCGAGGATGTGGCGGATGGTGCTGCCGGTATCAACGATATCCTCGAGCACGATCACATGGCGCCCCTCGATGCGCTCGCTGAGGCCGATGAGCTCGCTCACCTTGCCCGTGCTGCGCGTACCGTGGTAGCTGGCCACCTTCACGAAGCTGACCTCGCACTCGATGGTGAGGCGCTTCACCAGTTCGGCGGCGAAGAAGAAGGCGCCGTTGAGCACGCCGATGAGCAAGGGGCGCTTGCCCGCGTAGTCGGTGTTGAGCCGGGCGGCAACCCGGTCAATGGCAGCGCCTACCTCCCCTTCGGAGATGAAGGGCACGAACTCCAGATCATGCAAACGCACTCTTGACATGGGCGGCGAAGGTAGGATTCGCGCGGAGGGCGCTCCGCAGCCTGGAATCACCGAAGCATGACGCGGACTGTGACCGCCATGGGCGACATTCGCCGACCGGAATCAGTCTTCACGACAATCGCCCCAACCGATGAGCATCCTGCGCCGAATCACGCTAGCACCTGCACTGGTCTCCTTTGTGGCTGCACAGGCTCAACCCTGCGCTGGCAGCATCGACCTCGGAGCCGACATCACGCTCTGTGATGGACAGACCGCGCTGCTAACGCCGGGCACCGGTTACCTGAGCTACTTGTGGACGGGCGGCACCACCGGCAACTCGCTCATGGTGGGCACGGCCGGCGTGTACTACTGCACGGTACAGGAACTCGACGCAAGTGCGAACCTGGTGGTGAATGGCGACTTCTCTGCAGGTGCCACCGGATTCACCAGCGGCTACATCCCCGGCACGGGCGGCACTTGGGGGCTGCTTTCCAACGAAGGCCAATACGCGGTTGCCAGCAACGCCAGCGCTACGCACAACAACTTCCCATCATGCACCGACCACACCGGTGGCGGCAACATGATGGTGGTGAATGGCGCGGCCACCGCCGGAGTGCCTGTTTGGTGCCAATCGATCTCGGTTGCGCCCAATACCAGCTATGCGTTCTCAGCGTGGCTATCCTCCATGGTCGCGCAGAACCCTGCGGTTCTCCAATTCACGATCAACGGGCAGCCGCTGGGGAACACCTTCACGGCAGCCACCACCACCTGCCAATGGAACCAGTTCTATCAGATCTGGGCATCGGGAAGCAATACCACGGCTGATATCTGCATCACCAATCAGAACACCTTCGCCAGCGGCAACGACTTCGCCCTCGACGACATCTCCTTCACGCCCTTCTGCAACTACACCGACAGCGTTACGGTGACCGTGAACCCCTATCCCGAACCGGACCTTGGCCCCAATCAGGTCATCTGCGGCCCCGGGACGGTGGTGCTCGATGCCACCACGCCCATGGTGGACACCTACGTTTGGAATGATGGCATGGCCACGGGCCCGCAGCTCACCGTGACCACCAGCGGCACCTATTGGGTGAATGTGCTCAATGGCGCATGCTTCGGCCGCGATTCCGTTGATGTGACCTTCCTCCCACAGCCGAGCGTTGACCTCGGGCAGGATCGAACGGCCTGCGTCGGCGATAGCGTCGTGCTCTTCGCTGGCGCACTCGACGCCGACTACCTCTGGCACGATGGCTCAACGCAGAACTCCTGGACCGGCTACACGAGCGGCGAGGCCTGGGTGCAGATCGCTCAAGGCCCCTGCATCGCTTCGGATACGGTGATGATCACGATCAATGTATGCGATGTAGTGGTGGTGATCCCCAATGTGTTCACTCCGAACGGCGATGACCAGAACGCGCAGTTCCGGCCCATCCTGCTCGATGGCGTGGACAATCTGGAACTGATGGTCTTCAACCGTTGGGGCACCATGGTGTACAAGGCCAAGGGCGCTGACTTCGCTTGGGACGGCCGTTCGTCGGCGGGTGAAACCGTTCCCGATGGCACCTACTTCTGGACGCTCACCTATAACGGAGCGAAAGGACCTGGCCAACAGCACGGCACCGTTGCGCTGCTGCGTTGATCAGCGCGCTGTGATCAGTGGAAGAACTGCATCACCTTGCTCCACAGTTTGCGCGTAACGAGCAGCGGCGGCGCCTTCAGCCCGTTGAGGCCCCATGAGCGGCGCACCTCGCGATTGGCGCGCAGGATCAGCTTCAGGTTGCCATTGCTCATGCCACCCAACCTAAAGCGCACGAGCACCTCACGCAGGTGGATGGTGGGCACTTGGTGCTTGTACAGGAAGCGCAGCAGGATCTCGTAGTCGGCGCCGATGCGCAGGTCGGTGTTGAAGTGGCCGAAGCGGTCGTAAACGCTCTTGCGGATGAAGGTGCCCACATGCGGCGGCATCCAGCCCTTGCGGAAGTTCTCGCGGTGGTAGGTGCCGCTGAGCCAGGTGCGATGCACGCGGTAGATGTCCTTCTCATCCACCATGATGATGTCGCCAAAGACGGCATCGGCGTGGCTGCGCTGAAAAGCCGCGACCACTTGCGCAATGGTGTCCTTGGTCATGAGCAGATCGCCGGCGTTCACGAAGCCGATGATGTCGCCGGTGGCACGCGCGAGGCCCTTGTTCATGGCGTCGTAGATGCCCTTGTCGGCTTCGCTCACGAGGATATCGATGCCGCGCGCCGTCGCAGGGTCTCCTGCAAGGGACCCTGCGGCACCATTGTTTTCACGCAGGGTCCCCTTCTTCGTCGGGAGACCCTGCGCCGGTTTCAGGTAGCGCTCCAGGACCTCCACCGTGCCATCCGTGCTGGCGCCGTCGATCACGATCAGCTCGATGTCGGGGTGCGATTGCGCGAGCACGCTATCGAGCGTCTCGGCGATGACCGGGGCGACGTTGCGACAGACGGTGATGAGGGTGGCTTTCATCGGAACTCGACGTGTGAGACCATGCTAGTTCAAACCACCAGATTGGGCCCAACAAGCCCTATGACTAGGAAGCTCTCTGCTATATGGTTTGTAAAGTGATTCTTCAATCATCCTCTCGATTATCTCCGACGCACGGATCAACGTCCATTCGTCATCGTCTCGATTATCAAAGCAGTTTGTCATATGAGCGAGTTCCTTGTCCGCAATCACGCACGCCTTTGCTATGCAGACCCTGTGATCCTCGGAGACTGGAAGCACTACTTGTTTCGCATCGAAAGACTGGATCTTCACATCAGTATCGCGACTGGAATTCTTCCGAATGAGCTCATAACCACCCGGATTGTCACTTCGCCTCCCACCAAGACAAAAGAAATCCATCCAGAGTCTTACAGCTATCATGCTCGCGTCCTTCGCACATCGATGCAAATCGCCTTTGGGATCACCGCTAAGGCTCCCATCATTCATCCTAATTCGAAAAGTCCGAAGCAGTATGAGGCGATGGGGAAAATGCTTCGCGAAAAAATCATTCTTCTGCTGCGCATCGAGGACAGCACATTTCACAAACTGTTTCATTCTGATATTGGCTTAGCAGTTCGCAAAGCTGATCAACGCTGATCTCATCAACATCTCAAGTGATGGGGTACAATCATCCGACCACCCTCTCCCGCACCACCACCGCCGGGTTCCCCTGATAGATCGTGTACGCCTCCAGATCCTTCGTTGCCACACTGCCAACGGCTAGCACGCTGTGGCTTTTCATCGTTACTCCAAGCGTGACGATGGCCCCTGCCCCTACCCAACTGCCATCCTCTAGAACCACGGGCTTACTGTAGGTCGGGTAATCGACCTTCTTGTAATCGTGGCTGCCTTGGATGATCATGGCGCCTTGGCTGATGACGACGTTGCTGCCGATCGCGAGCGTATCGAGGTTGTCGAGCCATACGCGCTGGCCGATCCAGCTGTGATCGCCGATGCGCAGCTTCCACGGGAATTTGATGTTCACACCGGGATGGATCACCACACCCTTGCCCACACTCGCACCGAACAAGCGCAACAAGGCGGGTTTCGGCGAACGGAACGGGAAGCATGGATTGAGGAAGAAGAGCGCATTGGTGAAGTACCAGAGCGTGCGCTTCACCACGCCCGCGCCGGGGTCGAAGATCTTCGAGTTATCGAAGCGCGAGAGATCGACTGTGGGGCGGGTCATTTCTTCCGTAGCCGTAGGAGCTTGATCTCATCACGCAAACGCTCGAAACGTCCATCTGCCGTGACAAGCGGCAACGAAAGCGACTGGGCCGTAGCAGCGATAACCGCATCCGGCAGCTTCAGCTTGTGCTTGATCCGGATCTCAACGGCGGCATCTTGAATCTCGCTGGTCAATTCAACCACTTCGCACAGGGTGAGGAATTCCCTCACCTCCTTCAGATAATCCGGCTTCTCCCCATGATAGACCATGGCTTCCATTCGCACCATCACAGACGCGAACAGGTTCTTCCCTTGCAGGAACCGCGTGATCTGCTTGTCTCCGCCTAAAGAATACAGCAGCACATTCGTGTCGATGCAGATGGCATCACTCCTCATCTCGCAATGCTCGCTGGAACTCAACCGGATCCTGATGCAGAGGCGCGCGACCGCATAAGCGCATCAGCGCTTCATCGCGCCGCTTCCTTTCACGCGCATTCACGCGCGCCAGCATCTGATCGAATTGGCGCTTCGTTGTTCGCTTAGTGATGACCACAACCATGACGGGCGGGATTGGTTCGTCAAAAGTAAGCCTGCCGCGCACGTTGCAGGGAATTTGCGGTCGCTTCGCAGAGGCATCCATCCTCACACCACTCATCGGCCGAACATCCCCAAACTCCGCGTAGCAGGCCCGGCATCATTCACGTATTGCGCGGCAACCATTGCTGCGCCTGTGCACAAGCGCTCCCAATCGTGTTGCTGCAACGCCGCAAGATGTTCGAGCACTTCCTCGAACCACGCTGGCTCTTCGAGCGGGATGTCCCAGCCTGCGGTCTTCGCCAGCAGGCCCTTCCATGGTGTGCGATCACTGATGAGCAAGGGCCTGCCCGCGACCAGCGATTCGAGCATGGTATGGCCGAAGTTCTCGCCCACGCTGGGCATAAAGACCGCATGCGCCTGCTCAATCGCGCCGCGCACGTGATCCTCACCAATGTGATCGTGCCACAGCACCTGCACGTTCGGTGGCAACTGCGCAATGGCCTCCTGGCAGCGCTTCCAATAGGCTTGGTCGTACACGGTGCCGTAGAGGTCGAAGTGGATTTCGCCTTGAAGGCCGCGCAGCCGTTCGATGGCGAAGAGCGTGTTCTTCCCCGGTGCGATGCGGCCCACACTCACCAAACGCAGCTCGCCGGGCTTCTTGTCGATGATCAAAGGCTCCTTCGCTTCGAGCTTGCGACCGAGGTTGGGCACCAGATGCACCTTCACGTTGGGCCCGATCCAGCGCTTGATGTCCTCCGCCTCTTCGGCATTGGTGGCCTGGAACTCCACGCCCTTGAAGCAGCCTGTGGTTTTCATGGCTAGCAAGAAGGCGCGCTTCTTCGCCGCGCTCTGCTTCATGGGACCGCGTGCCAGCATGCCACGCACCGCCACAATGCGGCGCTGCTTCGAGCCGCGCAGCAGCCACAACGGCGCGATGGTGCTCCACTTCGAGTAGAGGCCATTGATGTACACCACGTCCCATGTGCGCTCCTTCAGCAGCGCGCGCCATTGCTTCAGCGTTCGCTGTGCGGGTGATGCGTACCACACGCGCTCGCCCTTGTCGCGCTCAATCCATCGACCCTTCGGCAGATCATCTGGCGAAGCGTTAGCGGTGTAGTCCCTATCGCCGGTGACGATGTGGAAGTCCACGCGATCGTGCAGGTGATCGACCAGGTTCACCATGCTGCGCACCGGGCCGCCCGCCTTGAAGAAGGGCTTGTACCAATCGATGAAGGCGAGCACTTGAGGCTTGCTCATCGGTTGGTTGCAGGTTGTTGCTTCGCAAAGCCTCGCAATGACAGGTTGACGAGGGATGAGGGTTGTGCGATTCCCATGACCTCGATAGCCGTATCAGCCCACAATTCGGGACTCCATGACTTTCCAAGTTCCAAGCTGCGCTGACCCATCGCGCGCAACTCACCATCCGAACTGAGCATGAGCATGCGCAGCGCGGTCTTCATGGAAGCCTTGTCGCCCGCGATGAAACGGAAGCCATTCTCGCCTTCGGTCAGGAAGCGCTCCGCAGCGCCAACAGCCGAACTGAGCACCAAGGGCAGTCCGGAGCAGGCGTGCTCTTGCACCACCACGCCCCACGGCTCGTAGGTGCTGGGCAGCACAAAGGCGCCGCATTGCTCAACGATGGTGTTCATCTCTTCCGGCTGCTTGAAGCCGAGATGCGTGATGCGTGCGTGCTTCCCGCTTGAAGAGTTCTTGACCTGCTCGAACAATTCACCGGTACCGGCCAGCCACAGTTCCCAATCACCGGCATCACCGGCATCGCACAATTCAGCGAAGGCATCGCACAGCAACTGCTGCCCTTTGGTGGGGATGTAGCGTGCCACGCAAAGCAGTCGATGGGGCCATGAACCGGTGCGCTCAGCGATCAGTCGTTCGCCCATTAGCAGGAAGAGCGCGGTATCGGCGGAGTAGAAACCGGTGAGGATATGCTGCGCATCGAAGCCCAGCTTGCGCGCATACGCGGCCTGCTGCGCACCCGTGACCCAGGCATGCGAGAACGCGCCATGCAGCCGACGGCGCGAAACGATGGCATTGGCCCATTGCTTCCACTGGCCACGCCATGCGGTGTCGAGGGCGAAGAGGGAAGCAGCACCCAAGCGCTTGGCTTCGGTGGCGGCGCGCATATAGCCCTTATCCACCCAGCCGCTGGTGATGACGAGTTGGGGACGCGTACGCGCGACCAGCTCCACCAATCCATCGTCGGTGAATGAGGCACGTTCATGCACGGTGATGCTGGGATGGAAGCGGAGCGCGAAGGGTGCTTCATTG
This sequence comes from Flavobacteriales bacterium, assembly GCA_049290175.1. Classification (GTDB taxonomy): domain Bacteria; phylum Bacteroidota; class Bacteroidia; order Flavobacteriales_F; family PHOS-HE28; genus PHOS-HE28. The sequence goes on from JBATND010000044.1 coordinate 18,624, forward strand.
TTCACGGGCCATCGCACCAGTTGGATGCTGGCGCCGGAGCGCTGCACCAATGCATTCAAGCCCGCCAGCACGTAGGGCGCCAGCTCGGTGTAGAGCACGAGGATGGTGGTTCCGCTCACGGCGGCCAAGGTATCGGCTCTAACGCCGCGCCTTGATGCGGATGTCGAAGAGGTCGCGGCTCTTGCGCCCCGCAGCGAAGCGCGCCTGATAGTGCCGCACCCAGAAGGTGATGAGCGGAACCCCGATCAGCGTGGGCCAGAGCCATTGCAGCCAACGCGGCTGGATCACCTCCAGGTTCACCGCGCTGAAGGCCGAGACCGTGGCGATGTAGCCGCCGAGGAAACCGGTGATGTGCGCGTAGAGCCATGCGCGCTTATCGTTGTTCTGGCTGTAGAAGCGCTGGATGTCGCGCCAAACGAAGAACAGCCCGATGATGCCGAATGCCGTAAAGATGATGGGGCCGCTGGTGCGATGGCCGAGCGCAAGGTGCACAGCGCCCCAGAGGAAGATCCCGCCGTTGACGATGCCGGCCGAGATCGTGAGGATGCGGTCCATGAGCTGCGGGCGCTGGCCCTCGTGCAGCTTCTTCAGGTACAGCGCCCGGTAGCCGCTGGCGATCATGTGGAAGGCGAACACCGCCACCATGGCCATTAGCCAATTCTCACGCACCACGCCGAGCCCGATGCCGGTTACAGCCACCATCGCCATGCTCCAGAAGTAGGCCCTGCCCCAGCGCCGGTGCCAATCGCCGCCCTTGCGCGAGACCATGGCCAATGGCGCCACCACCAGGGCCACGAAACCGAAGAAGGCGTGGAGGAGGGGGAGGGTGGGCATGGGGGAATGTCTTTCACTCAATCACGAGGCGAGCCACAACCTGATGACCATCGCTGTATCCGAAGACAAGATGATAGAGTCCAGGCTGGACGGTTGGCAGAACAAGTCGCGATTCACCTGGCGAGAGACTACTATGATAAACGAGAGAACCATCGATTGCGAAAAGGTTCAATTCCCGCGATACAGGTTCAGCAGCGACCATGACGAGCTCTCCGCTCAGCACCGGGTTGGGTTGAACTATCTGCTCGGCCAACACAACGGCCTCATCAACTCCAACCGCATCAAAAGTGGTTGTCACGGTGTTCGTCGCGGTGAAGCAATCGTCATTGGTCTTAACGACAAAAACCGCTCGTGGTCCAGGGCCAGAACCTTCAATCCAACCTGCTGCAACATAGCCACCTCCGGGCACAGTATCCAATCCGTAGCCTGTCGCCCTATTGCCCTCGCCGTAATTCGAGCCGGAAATGAACCAGCCGTATTCACTCACTCGGGCAAGCATCATGTCAGCGCCTGAACTAATCGTTACGAATCCGGTAATGGCGAAGCCTCCATCATGAGCACGCTTGATCGCCGTGGCAGCCGCATCCGCATCGTTGCCGATATACCGATCCCACAAATAGCCTCCTTCGTCATCATATCCGCAGAGCATGATCTTCTGAGGCTGGGAGCCGGTACGCGAACGTCCGCAAATGACAAAGGGGATCTCATCACCGGCAGCGATGTCATTAAATGCTACGTCTTCTTCGCCTGACCAAACCCTGTCCCACTGTGGCTGACCTGCGGCATCAAGAAGCACGAGCAAGCCATCATCATCGCCTTCGCCCATGCGCAGATGACCGACCAATGCCAGTCCGCTGTTCGATTTCACAGCACCGCTGAGCTCAGAATAAACTGGGGCCTCGTGCAAGTAGCTCCATACCACCTCACCATCCATGGACAGCCGGATTGCACTCCCTGCGCCTTGTGGCGATGCCTCGTTGTACGTGACACCAAATAGCAGCAGACCATCATCCAGCACCTCGACGCCTCGGCAGATGTCCCAATCCGGACCGCCGAAATCAGCGGACCACTGCTCAACACCAGCTGCATCAGTGCGGACCACGCGCATGTCATAGCTCCCATTGTCGCCATCACCAACCGTGCAAGCCAGGATGAAGCCTCCATCCACCTCAGCACATGCGACAGCTTGGTCCACATCCGCCCCTCCAAGGAATCGAGACCACAAGATGCCCCCATCCTCATTCAGCCTTAGCAGATACAAGTCACTCGAACCGTTGCCGAAGCTGCTTGTCCAGCCCGCGACCAGAAAGCCGCCGGCAGCGCAGGAAATGATGCTAGAGCCGTTGTCCGAACCACTGCCACCAAAGGACCGCCGCCAAGTGGTCTGCGCGTTTGCATCAAGCGAGAGCATCCATGCAACAATGACGAGGCCAATAACTCTAAGTGCGGCGTTGTTCATAGGTCAACGCAAAACTACACCGCAGCAACGAGCAAGGCAGCTACTGTGAACGGTCTTCTACTTTCGCACCATGCAGGAGGCCTCGGAGCCATCACTTGCTGAAAGCATTCAACCCGCGCCTCGGACAAATTGGATCCCGAGAGCAGGGTTGCTCATGATGCTCTGTGCGTTCGCCGTATTCAAATCGAGCCATCTGGACCTGCCCTACTACTGGGATGAAGCGTGGGTGTATGCTCCTGCTATCACCGCGATGCATGACGAGGGTGTGAGCCTGATGCCATGGGCCATCCCCCCAGAGCTATCACGAGGCCACCCCCTCTTTTTCCATGCCGTTGGCGCAGTTTGGATGAACCTGTTCGGCGATTCATTCACTGCGATGCATGCCCTTCCGCTTTTCTTGACCCTTCTGTTGGTCGTTGCGACATACCGGCTAGGCGCATTACTCACCGACGAAGCAACGGGGTTCTTTGCTGCCCTGCTCGTGTGCCTTTCTGAGACGGTGCTGGCGCAAAGCAGTCTATTGCTTCCCGAAATACTGCTTGCACTGCTGCTTGTCCTCTCCGTCACGGCTTACCTGCAGCGGAAGCCATGGATCTTCATGATCTCGTTCACTGCAGCGTTGTGGACGAAAGAAACCGCAATCGTGGCCTTCGTTGCGTTGCTCATAACCCATGCATGGAGCTTTCGTGATGAACACGCATGGGCCGACCGCAAGGCTTGGCGCCAATGGCTCCTCCTCATTATCGCACCCGTGATCGTGGCGTCCTCCTATTTCATTGTGCAACGATGGTCGCTGGGTTGGTTCCTTTTCCCAGAGCATGTGGGCATGATCACCTGGTCGAAGGAGGACATCGCATACAAGGCGCGTGAGGCTTTCGTCATGGCCTTCGAGACGGAGGGTGTGCAATGGCTGACACTTACCGGCACCATCGCCGCTCCGCTCCTAATTCTGAGGCAGCGCCCTGTCATGGCTCCGCTCGCAGCATTCTGCTTCACCGCATCGATTAAAATCCTCTGGGGGCGCTGGCCAGTGCCCTCAAGCCTGCAGCTCATTGCGGTGGCCGCAGCAGTAGCGACAGGCATCTGGCTCTTGGCGCGACTTGCCCGCTATCAAGCACCGAACACTGCTTCCCCCATCTTGTTGTTTGGGTTTTGCTGCGTCGGACTTTGGGCTTTCAGCGCGCTGAACTTCTACACGCCGCGATACTTGCTGCCCATCCATCCATTCCTGGTGATTGGCACATTGGCGGCATTGAAGTCCACTGTTCTCGGTAGCCGTTCCTGGGTTGTGCCTGCCTCTTCTCTGGCAATAGCTGTAGTAATGATGTCCTCCTTGGGGACAGATGGTCATGTGGGTGACACCCGACTCAACTACCGCGATGCCATCTCAGTCCATCGCGACCGAATCCAGTACTGCACTGAAAAGAACCTGCACGACGCTCACATCATGGCCTCGTTCATCGATGTCCATTACATGACTCATCCTGAATCGGGCTACTTGCAAGGGTCTCCAGTCTTCACGGAACTCGCCACGGAGCTCCACACGGACACTGAATATGCCTTCGTTGATTACCAATCAAGGAAAGAGCTACCGGACGAACTCATCGCAATTGGCTTCAAGCAAGTAGCCAGGTTCCGCAAGGGACAAGCCTGGGGCGATATCTATTGGCGAGAATAGCCCCCTCCCCCCACCGATACCTTCGCCCCCATGTCCCCCGCTGCCCTTCGAAACTTCATGATCTTCGTGTTGGTGCTCATCGCCATCGACCTGTATGCCTACAAAGGTGTGAATACCGCGCTCGCCCAGCACAGCATCGTGCTGCGGCGCATCGTCCGCTTCCTTTTTTGGGTGATCAGCATCGGCCTGCTGGGCATGGTGCTCTACGTG
>JBATND010000045.1:0-2287 GCA_049290175.1 Flavobacteriales bacterium
TTTGCCGTTGGCCGCATGAGTTCTCAACAAGAACGCCGAGTTATGAGTCCCCTGGACCCCATGAAAACAACAGCACCAAACACATTAACCTTGTCTGAATCCTGTCCAGTTCAACCCGACCACCTCAGCACGTAGGTCATGCCGGGGCCGATCTGCGTACGGTGATCGATGCCGCGTTGGTAGCTCTGCTGGTACCACAGCATCAAGTAGGGATAGAGCCGGGCGCGCGGGTTGGCATAGACGAAGTTGCGCCAGATGCCTTCGCCCAGGGTCTGTCGGTAAAAGAAGGTGCCGTATTGGTAGCTGATCGCGCTCTTCACGCCCCAATGCTCACGCACGTGCGCCACCTCGCCGGTGCCCAGCAGCATGAACTGCTCGATGTTGCCGCGCAGCCAACTGCCGGTGACACTCACGCGATACTGCCAGCGCAGGGTGTCGGCTTCGCTGAGTTGGGCGCTGGCGGTGGAAATCGTCGTGAGGTTGATGATCGCGGCAAGTGTGAAGGTCCGAATGGTGAGAAAGCGAGAAGGTGAGAACGCGCGCCGCTTTCTCACTTCTTCTCTTTCTCTCTTTCTCACCTCTCCAAGCATCTCAATCCAGGTATCCATCCACCGGCTGGAGCTTCGCGGGCAGTTGCGTTTCCCCCAGCAGCTCACGCAGGTCGCGTTCGATGGTGTTACACATTGCGCTCAGTGGCACATCGGTGATGCGGCCCTCGAAGGGGTCTTCGTTCACCTCGCCCACCTTGCCGATCACGGCGAAGACGAAGCTGATGACGAGCGCCACGGGGATCACCACCCAGCCGATGCCCATCTTCTCCAGATCGGCCACGAGGCTGAAGGGGAGCAGCACCATGAAGACCTGCAGGAAGAGGCGCGTGAAGAAGTGGTACTGGCGCAGCAGCGGAGTGTTCTTGATGCGCTCGCAGCCGCCCTGGTAGTTGGCCAGCGCCAGCAGCTGACCTTCCATCTGGAAGCTGTCGAAGCCGCCGAGGGTGCCATCGGCCATGGCTTGGTAGATGCGGCGGCCCAGCTGCTGCATCACCACGTTGGGCTTGTTGTTCGCCTTCAGCACTTCATCGTAGTCCGTGGCGGGGAGCAGCGGCGCTAATTCCGTCCAGGTTTGCTGTCCGCGCAGATGCAACCGAAGCGCATGCACCCAGGCGATCACCTTGTGTACCATCTCGCGCTTGAAGGCCTCACTGCGCGCGCGGTCGTAGTTGGCTTGATGTGAGTGGCTATCGGTGAAGGTGATGATGAGCCGCGCCAGCACCCGCGTGCTGTTGACGATGCCGCCCCAGAGCGTGCGCGCCTCCCACCAGCGGCCGTATGCGCTGTTGTTGCGGAAACCGATGAAGATGGCCAGCGCGCCGCCCAGCGTGGCCGCGATGCTGAAGGGGAGCGCCACCAACGGTTCCCAACGGTGCAGCAGGAAGGCCGCCACCGCCGCGGCCAACGCCAGCAGCATTTCGGCGCGCACGTAGCGCAGCACCTTCAGAGGGGAGAAGCGGCGTTTGATGATCATGTTCGGTTCGAATGCATCGTTCGCGGATCTGCACCAACGGTGATCGATCGCACCCGTAGAGTCGACTCACCGGGTCGACACCACGGGTGCCCTGATCCATGTGTTGTGTTACGCCCCCAGCGCCTCGATCACCATTTTGGCGGTGGCCGCGCCGCTGAATTGCTGCTGGCCGGTGATCATGCGGCCGTCACGCACAGCGAAGGCCTTGAACAAGCCGCCGGTGATGAAGTTGGTGTTGGGCAGCTTCTTCGCTTCGGTTTCGATCCAGAAAGGCTGGATGCGCTGTCCCACGAAGTTGTCCGCGAACTGCTCCTCGGCATCGGCGAAGCCCGTCCAGGTCTTGCCGTCCACGAGCAGCTTGCCGTCGGCGGTCTTGGCCTTCAGCAGGATGCAGGTGGCGTGGCACACGATGCCCACCACCTTCTTCGCCTCGTGGAAATCCACCACGAGCTTGTGCAGCGGGGCGTTGTCGATGAAGGTGTACATGGGGCTCTGACCGCCAGTGAGGAACACCGCTTCGTAGTCGGCCACTTTGATGGCGCTGATGGGCTTGGTGCTCTTGACAAGTTCGGCGTGTTTGGGGCTCTTCTTGAAGCCCAAGCTGAGGATGTCGGCCGCGCTGTAGCCGCTCTCATGCTCGGGGTCGCTGAAGCCGTCGGCCTCGAGATCGCCGCCATCAGGGCTGTAGATGTCCACCTGGTAGCCCTTCTCCACGAACTCCCAGTAGGGGTGCGTGAGCTCGGCCCACCAGAAGCCGATGGGC
>JBATND010000046.1:0-15916 GCA_049290175.1 Flavobacteriales bacterium
AGGCTCTCCACCTCGCGCTTATCGAGGCCCTTGCGCATGCGGGTGCCGCCGCCGGCAGCGCCGCCGCGCAGACTATTGATCACCACCCAGCCGCGCGCGCCGGTGGGTGCATCGTTCCATTCGAAGACGATCTCGGGGGCGCGCTCCTCGAAGCGCTGAAGGGCATCACGCATTTCCTATCGGTCGGGGCGAAAGTAGCGGTGGGCTTCAGCCAGTTGCCGTGCAGGCCAAGCGGTTATTCAAACCGCCTGTTAATAGGGAACATGCACCGCCCCTCCCACCGTATCGCGCTTCGCCCCTGTCACGCTGGCCAGCGCATTGGGCTCGCCCCGCATGCGCAGCACCCCCAGCAGCGCGAACACCAGTGCTTCCTTGAAATCGACGATGGTCTTGGACGGCAGCTCCACGACAACCTCGGCATGGATCGCGATGCGCTCCACGAGGTAGCGGTTGTGCGCGCCGCCGCCCGTCACGAGCACCGGGCCTTCGATGAGCCGCAAGTGCTTGGCCAGTTGCCAGGCGATGTGCTCCACCACAGTACGCATGCGCGTGCCCACCGGCCGCGACCGGTCGCTGATGATGGGGAGCATCTCTTCCTGGAACCACTCGCGCCCCAACGACTTCGGCGGCAGCTGCAGATAGAAATCGAGCTGATTGAGTTCGTTGAGCAGCCGCATGTCGAAGGGGCTGCGGCGCGCCAAGGCACCATCGCGATCGAAGGGCATGCCCGCTTCTTGCGCGAGGAAGTTGAGGGCTTGATTGCCGATGCAGACATCGTAGCCCACGATGCGCCCTTTCTCGTGTAAGCTGTGCTTCGCCGAGTCGGCTCGCACTGATATGTTGCAGATGCCGCCCAGGTTCACGAAGGCGTGATGCTCAGGGAAGAGCAGTTTCTCGCCCAGCGGCACCAGCGGCGCGCCTTGTCCGCCAGCGGCCACATCGGCGCTGCGGAAATCGCACACGGTGGTGATGCCGGTGATGGCTGCGATGCGCGCACCGGAACCGATCTGCGTGCTGAAGCCCAATTTGGGTTGATGAAAGATGGTGTGCCCGTGCGAGGCGATCAGGTCAGTCTTCTCGCCGCGCAGGAAACGCTTGCTGGCTTGTCCGATGAATTGGCCCAGGTCGGCATCGAGCTGCGCGAGTTCCATGGCGCTGCCCTGCATGACGTGCAGCAGGCGCTCGCGCAGGGCTTGCGGATAGGCCACAGTGCGCGCCTTCAGGATGGCGTGGCTCCAGCGGCCGCGTTTCTCCTCCAACTCGCACAAGGCCAGATCGAGACCGTCGAGCGAGCTTCCGCTCATGATGCCGAGGACACGATAGGTGGGCATGCGACAAAGATGCGCTGCATGCTCGGTGCATCTTTGCCGCCATGCTCCTCGCCTTCTCCAAATGGCACGGCACCGGCAACGACTTCATCCTGGTGGATGACCGCGCGGGCGCCTTCCCCGTACATAATCTCGCGCTGGTGCGCCAACTGTGCCGCCGCCACTTCGGCATCGGCAGCGATGGCCTGATCCTGTTGCAGGGTCCGCGCGAGGCGGGCATGGACTTCCACATGGAGTTCTTCAACCCCGATGCGAGCAAGAGCTTCTGCGGCAACGGCAGCCGCTGCGCCTTCGCGGCGTGGAGCGCGTTGCACGGCCGCGTCGAGCACGCGCGCTTCTCGGCGATCGATGGCGCGCACGAGGGAGCTTGGCACGGTGAGGACGTGGCGGTGACGCTCGGTTATGTGCCCTACGTGGACGAACGCGGTGATCACGACTTCATACATAATGGTTCGCCGCATGTTGTGGTGCGCGTGGCGGATGTGGATGCGGTGGAGATCATGGTGGATGGCCCGAAGCGCGCGCACCACGAGCGGCAAGGCCCCGGCGGCACCAACGTGAACTACATGCGCGTGGCGGATGGCGTGGTGCGCATGCGCACCTTCGAGCGCGGCGTGGAAGCGGAGACGCTGAGCTGCGGCACCGGCGTGGTGGCGGCGGCACTGAGCGCGATGAACAAGTGGGAAGCGCAATCGCCGGCACGGGTGATCACGCGCGGCGGGCAATTGTTGGTGGAAGCCGAACGCGTGGACCGCGAAGGCTGGGGGAAGATCAGGCTCATCGGTCCGGCCGTGCGCGTGTTCGAGGGCAGCATCGAGATCTGATCCATGGCGAAGCGCAAAGGCAAATGGCTGATGGCGGGCGCGGTGCTGGTGGCTGCCGCTGGCATCGCTGCGTATGTGGCGTGGCACGAGGTGATGGGGCCATCGACGCGCTTCGCGGAAGAGAGTCGCGTGCTGTTGATCCCCACCGGTTCCGATCTGCGAACGGCCATGGACAGCCTGAAGCGCATTGATGCCATTCACGATGAACGCGCGGCGGAACTGCTGCTGAAGCGCGGCACCATCAAGCCCGGTCGATACCGCGTGAAGAAGGGAACGAGCTTGCGCGCCATCGCCCGCATGCTGCATGCCGGTGAGCAAGAGCCGGTGCGCATCACCTTCAGCAATGTGGACCACTTGTATGAGTTGGCTGGGCGACTCGGCCGCTCGCTGGAGCCGGACTCGGTGGCTTTCCTGAAGACCTTCCTCGATCCGGATCAGCAACGCGAGGCGGGCCTGGACGATGCCACCATGATCAGCCTCTTCCTGCCCAACACCTACGAACTCTGGTGGACCACCACGCCGCAAGGTTTCGTGGCGCGCATGCGGAAGGAACACGATGCCTTCTGGAACGAAAGCCGACGCAAACAAGCCGATGCCGTGAAACTCTCGCCCACCGAGGTGAGCACCTTGGCGAGCATCGTGCAGGCGGAGACGGTGAAGATGGTGGATGCACCCACCATCGCTGGCGTGTACATCAACCGGCTACGGATCGGCATGCCCCTGCAAGCGGATCCGACCTTGAAGTTCGCGTTGGGCCTCGACACCGTGCGGCGCGTGCTGAACCGCGACAAGGAGGTGGATTCGCCCTACAACACTTACCGCTACGCTGGCCTGCCGCCGGGACCGATCAACATGCCCGAACCGCGTTTCATCGATGCGGTGCTGAGCGCGCCCAAGCATGAGTACCTCTATTTCTGCGCCCGCGCCGACCTGAGCGGCTATAGCGATTTCGCCCGCACCTACGAGCAGCACCTGGTGAATGCGCGGCGGTACCAGAAGGCGCTGAATGCGCGGAAGATCTACAGGTGACAAGCTAGAAGCAGCGGCCTATTTTCGCGGCCCGCTCAACGGAGCGCAATCAAGAACAGATGACCAAGATCAAATTCGGGACCGACGGCTGGCGCGCGATCATCGCGCAGGAATTCACCGTGGACAATGTGGCGCGCGTGAGCGAGGCTGTGGCGGAGTGGGTGATCAAGAAGCACCCCAACAACAAGCGCATCGTGCTGGGCCACGACTGCCGTTTCGCCGGTGAGCTCTTCGCGGAGACCTGCGCTAAGGTGTTCGTGAGCCGCGGCATCGAGGTACACATGGCCAAGGGCTTCGTGAGCACGCCGATGGTTTCGCTCGGAGCCTTGCGCGTGCAGGCGGGCATGGGCGTGGTGCTCACCGCGAGCCACAATCCGCCCAGCTACAACGGATACAAGCTGAAAGGCATCCACGGCGGTCCGCTGATCCCCGAGGAAGTGCAAGAGGTGGAGGACCTGATCCCCGCAGCCCACAGCACCGACCTCGCATCCATCGATCTGGATCAAGCACGCAAGAGCGGTCTGTTGAAGGACATCGCGCTCGAGGACATGTACGTGGAGCATGTGGAGAAGAGCTTCGACATGAAGGCCATCCGCGAATGCGGCATGCGCTGGGGCTACGATGCCATGTACGGCGCGGGTCAGAACGTGGTGCGCCGCCTGTTGCCCGATGCGACATTGCTGCACTGCGATTACAATCCGTCGTTCATGGGTCAGGCGCCGGAGCCGATCCACAAGAACCTCGGCGAGTTCAGCGCGCTGATCAAGCAAGGTGGCATCGATTGCGGCCTGGCCACCGACGGCGATGCCGACCGCATCGGCCTGTACAACGGTCGCGGCGAGTTCATCGACTCGCACCACATCATCCTGCTGCTCATCCACTACCTGGTGAAGTACAAGCAATTCACCGGCAAGGTGGTGGTGGCCGTGAGCACCACGCCGAAGGTGAAGAAGCTCTGCGCCCACTACGGCCTGGAGTACAGCGTGACCAAGATCGGCTTCAAGTGGATCAGCGGCATGATGATCACGGAGGACGTGCTGCTGGGCGGCGAGGAGAGCGGAGGCATCGCGATCAAGGGCCACATCCCCGAGCGCGACGGCATCTGGATGGGACTCACCATCTGGGAATTCATGGCCAAGAGCGGCAAGACGCTCGATGAGCTGATCCAAGAGGTGTACGCCATCGTGGGGCCATTCGCCTACGACCGCAACGACCTCCACATCAGCGAAACGCTGAAGCAGCAGGTGCTGAAGAATTGCGACAGCTACACGCGCTTCGGCGACTTGGAAGTGCGCAACGTGGAGACCATCGATGGCCACAAGTACCACTTCGATGGCGAGCAATGGCTCATGATCCGCGCGAGCGGCACCGAGCCCGTTCTGCGCTGCTACGCGGAGTCGAGCACCATGGCCGGCGCGCAAGCGATCCTGGCCGCGTGCAAGAAGGCGATCGGGGCGTAGGTGACGAGACGTGCGAGCAGGTGGTTTTTACCACGGATGCACACTGTGCTTCGCGAAGCCTCGCACTGACATTATCACGGATAAGAGCCAGGAGGTCTTTGGCGATTGTCCAGGTACACCAAGGTTCTCCATCCGTGTCCATCTGTGTGAGCGTCAGTGCAAGGCTTTGCGAAGCACCGTGGTTCGCATTTGGGATTACTCCATGAATTCGGACACCACCGGTTCAACTGGCTTGTCGTCAGCGAGACTAGATCTCGGGTCCCCACCAGCGGTCGCAGCGGCTTCACCGCCGATACCTTGCGCTCCCGAATGATCGGGACGAAACGCATGCGCTTCCTGATCCGTGCAGCACTCGCGAGCGCACTCATTATTCTGCTGGATGCGCATGCATCGGCACAAGCGGCGGATTCCACCTCCATCGGGTGTGAACGCAAGTGCAGGCGCTGCTTAACGTTCATGTCGGCTGGCGCGGGCGTGGCTGCGGCAGCGGCCTACATCGGTCTCGACCAAGCGTGGTACGCGCAATACGAGCGTGAAGCGTTCCACACGTTCGACGACTCCGATGAGTGGCTGCTGATGGATAAGACCGGCCATCTGCTCAGCGGCTACATGCTCGGCGCATGGGGCCACGCTGCCATGAAGCATTGCGGATCGAGCAATCGCTCCGCGCGCTGGATCGGCGGTTCCCTTGGCTTGGCCTTCATGACGGGCATCGAGCTGCTCGACGGCACCTCATCGGGCTGGGGCTTCTCGTGGAGCGACATGGGCACCAATGCGGCGGGCGCAGCGCTCTTCATCGCGCAGGATGCCGCATGGCGCGAACAGCGGATCGTGCCGAAGATCTCGTTGCGCTTAACGCCTTACGCAGCGCAGCGCCCCGATCTCCTGGGCGAAGGCATCGCCGATCGTTTGCTGAAAGACTACAATGGCGTCACGCTGTGGTTCAGCGGCAACATCGCGAGCCTCAGCGGCAGCGCGCGCATCCCGAAATGGCTGAACATCGCCGTGGGCTATGGCGCCGAAGGCATGATCAGCGCGCACCCCTTGCAGCAGGTCGGCGGCGATCCAGTATTCCGGCAATTCTATCTCGCGCCCGATGTGGACCTCACGCGTATCCGTTCGCGGAGCCGCGTGGTGCGCACCTTGCTCTTCTTGGCCAACAGCATCAAAGTGCCCGCGCCAACGCTGGAGTACCGCAGCAATGGCGTGTGGAAGGGGCACTGGCTCTACTTCTGAAGCGAGAGGCTGCCATCGCGCAGCAGGCGATCCACCTTCAGAACGCCGGCCACGGTGAGGCTGTCGCGCAATTCGCCGCGCATCACCATCTCCACTAATTCAGCGAATGGCACTTTGCGCAGCTCGAGCTGCTCGTTGTGGTCGGGCTCCGGCTCGTGGAAGGTGAGTCCTTGCGCCACGTAGATGATCGCCACTTCATCGCTGGCGCTGTTGCTCAGGTCCATCTGCAGCACCTCTGTCCAGTGCTCCGCCACGATGCCCGCCTCCTCGCGCAATTCGCGCTGAGCGCTCTCGATCGGCGGCCGCTCGCGCGATCCGCCGCCCTCGATGATCTCCCAGCTGTACGCATCGATGGGATAACGGTACTGCCCCACGATCCAGGTGTTGCCCTCTTCATCCAAGGGGATGATGCCGACCGCCAGGTTCTTGAAATGCACCACGCCGTAGATGCCCTCGCGCCCGCTGGGGTCGATGACCTCGTGGTGGCTCACGCTGATCCACGGGGTGCTGTACCGTTCCTCTGCCTTAAGCGTCTTCCAAGGGCCGCGTTCTTCCATGAGCTTCATCCCGACTCTCCGGGGCGGCAAGTTTATCCGATGCCCCGGTTCCCGGCCAGGTTCTACATTCGCCGCCCATCCAATCGACCGCCCCATGGCCTCTACCTCAGACGTGAACATCGGATCCTACATCCGCTTCAACAACGACATCTGCCAGATCATGGAATGGCAGCACAGGACCCCCGGCAACCTGCGCGCATTCTACCAAGGCAAGATGCGCAACCTGCGCAACGGCAAGCTCAACGAGCACCGCTGGCGCAGCGGCGAGAGCATGGAGGTGCTGCGCGTGGAGGTGCATGAGCTGCAATACCTCTACCGCGAGGGCGACAACCTGGTGTGCATGGACCGCGAGACCTTCGATCAGAAGTACATCCCCGTTTCGCTCTTCGGCGATGCCATGCAATACCTGAAGGAGGAAATGGTGGCGCAGATCGGCTTCGAGAGCGACACGCCCATCTTCGCCCGTCCTCCGAAAGTGGTGGAGCTGCTGGTGACCGAGGCTGAGCACGCCGTGAAGGGTGATACCAGCAACAAAGTGATGAAGCAGGCCAAGCTCGAGACCGGCGCGGCCATCGCAGTGCCCATCTTCGTTGATGCAGGTACCATGGTGCGCGTGGATACCGAGACCGGCGAGTACCTGGACCGCGTGAAGAAGTAATCGCACCAAGATTCCATTACGAAGCCCCCGACCCATCGGGGGCTTCGCTTTTCAGGGCCATCGCGCACCCCGGCTAACTTTACGCGCCAAACACCGCACGTGACCCTCGACAAGCCCCTCACCGCCGCCGAGCTCGCTGCCCTGATCGGCGCCGAGGCCAAGGGCAATACCCAGCGATTGGTCACCGGGCTCAACGAGATCAATCGCGTAGGCGAGGGCGACCTGGTGTATGTGGATCATCCGAAGTGGTACGACAAGGCGCTGAACAGCGCGGCCACCACCATCCTCATCGACAAGGCCGTTGAGCCGCCCGCTGGCAAGGCCATCATCATCAGCCCCGATCCCTGCCGCGATTACAATGCGTTGGTGAAGCGTTTCATGCCGCGCGCGGGCTGGGACGCTGAGGGAATCGAGATCGGCGAGGGATCGCAGGTGCATCCGTCGGCGGTCATCGGTCCGCATGTGCGCATCGGCAAGGATTGCATCATCCACCCGAATGTGGTGATCTACGAGCGCGCCACCATCGGCGATCGCGTGACGATACACGCCAATGCAGTGATCGGCGCCGACCCCTTCTACTACAAGAAGCGGCCATCGGGCTACGACAAGATGGAGCCTTGCGGAACCGTGGTGATCGAAGACGATGTGGAGATCGGCGCGCTCAGCACCATCGACCGCGGCGTGAGCGCCGATACGCGCATCGGCAAGGGCACCAAGATGGACAACCACGTGCAAGTGGGCCACGACACCCTCATCGGATCGCATTGCCTCTTCGCTGCGCACGTGGCCATCGCCGGAGCCTGCGTGATCGAGGATGGCGTCACGCTCTGGGGGCAGGTGGGCATCCCCAGCAAACTGCGCGTAGGCAAAGGCGCCGTGATCCTCGGCCAGAGCGGCATCCTCTCTTCGGTCGAAGGCGGCAAGACCTACTTGGGATCGCCTGCGCGCGAGGCCAAGCAGATGATGCGCGAGATCAGCCTGCGCGCCAAGCTGCCCGAGATCGCCAAGAAGCTCGGAATCTGAGATGGCCCGGCTTGAGCGCATCATCGAACGATTGGAGCTGAAAGAGTTCCAGCTGCGCACCCTGCTCGATGTGAGCAAGGCCATCAACAACAACGTGGGGCGCGATGAGCTGCTGCGGCTCTTCGAGCACATCGTGCGCGATGAACTCGGCATCACCCGGCTCAGCCTCTACGAGCACGCCGATGGCTGGGCACGCATACTCAGCTACGGCAACGATGCGCGCGACGTGGCCATCGACGCCGAACAGCTTTTTGGCACCTTCTCCGATATCCAGACCATCAGCGCGGAGATCGAGGGCCGATTGGGCGCCTTCGATGTGGCTGTGCCGGTGTATCACCGCGACAAGCCCCTCGCCTTCCTGCTCATCGGCGACATCGATGAAGAGGAGCAGCGCATGAGCCCGGTGGTGAAGCACCTCAACTTCATTCAGACCCTTGCCAACCTGGTGGCCGTTGCCCTCGAGAACCAGCGCATGGCCAGTAGGCAGCTGCAACAGGTGCTCGACCGCCGCGACCTCGAACTGGCCGCCCAGATGCAGCAACAGCTCATCCCGACGGAGCTTCCGCGCACCGACCGATTGGAAGCCGCTGCGTGGTACCAGCCGCACCGGCTCATCGGCGGCGATTACTACGACTTGCTGCCGCTGGGCGATCAGCGCTACTTGGCCTGCGTGGCCGATGTGAGCGGCAAGGGCGTGGCTGCGGCCTTGCTCATGAGCAACTTCCAAGCGCAGGTGCGCGCTGCGCTGCCGCACACGAACGACCTCGACCGCTTGATGCGCCAGCTCAACGAGCGCGTGTATGCCAGCGCACGCGGCGAGCGCTTCATCACCTTCTTCGCCGGCCTGATCGATCTGGGCGCCGGCACTTTGCGATTCGCCAATGCTGGGCACAACGACCCGTTGCTGCACGACGGCAAGCGCATCACGCCGCTGCACGACGGCAGCATCGCCCTAGGCATGATGCCCACGCTTCCATTCCTGCGGATCGGCGAAGTGGCCTTGCCGAGCGACGGCACCTTGCTCTGCTACACCGATGGCTTGGTGGAACAGGAAGACGCGCACGGCCACGCCTTTGAGTCCGATCCATTGGAGCGCGCACTGGAGCAATTCGCCAGCGCCGGTCCCGACGGATTGGTGAGCACGGTGAAATCAGTGTTCGAGGCGCACCGGGGCACCGAGCCCTACTTGGACGACATCGCCGTGCTGTGCTGCCGGTTCAAGTAGGATTTGCCGCAGCATCCTCCGCCCGCGCGTACTTCAGATCGAAGAGCACGATGATGGTGGTGAAGGCCCAGAAGGGCACGGAGGCCTTATCGATATCGAGGAAGTTGTTGAGCGCCCCGTGCAGGTAGTAGGTGACCAATCCGAGGAAAGCGGCGGTCATCACGCGCTTGTCGGCACCATCGGGCATGCGGTGGTACAAGCGCATGGCGCGCACGGTGGTGAGCACCACGAGCGCCACCATCAGCCCCATGCCAATGAAGCCCTGCTCGGCCAGCGGCCCCAAGTACTCGCTGTGCGCGTTGCCGCCTGATCCGAAGTTGGTGCTGATGATCGTGCGGTCCTCCGAGGCCTGGAACGGCGCGTACTGGAACATGTAGGTGCCCGGCCCCCAACCGAAGAGCGGGCGTTCCTGCCACATGCGCCCGGCGGAATTCCAGCGGTTGAGCCGCTCGAGGTTGCTGGCGTCGCTGCTGATATTCGAGATCGACTGCACGTGCTCCTTCAGGTCGTCGCTGCTTTCCTTGCGGTTGCGCTCAAGGGCGATCGTGATCTGGTCCTTGTTCACGTAATAGCCGATGCCCACAGTCAGGATCAAAAGGCCCAGCACCCATGCCGGCACTTTGAAACGCATCACTAGGAAGAGACCGAAGGCGCCCACCAAGCTGAGCCAGGCCGCACGGGTATAGGAGAATATCAGGCCCACCACCAGAACGCTCAACAGCACGAATGCGACGGCCTTCTCGGTGCGTGAGTAGCCGGGCATGGCAACGGCGGCCACCATGAAAGGCAGCACGAAGGCGAGCACCGCGCCGTAGCTCGTATGATCCTTGAAGAAGGGGCTCATGACCCAGTGCGCCGGATCGTGCGCGAAGTGATGCAGCGAATGCTGGTACAAGGTGTAGAGCACCACCACCACCAAACCTGCGACGAAGAACTTGATGAAGCGGTGCATGGCCTGCGCATCGCGAAAGAGCAGGGAGGCGAGCAGGAACATGGAGCCCACGAACCACAGCCTCGCGATCAGGTATTTCACTGAGACCACAGGCATGCTGCTGGGGATGATGCACACGGCCATCCACACCAATTGCGCGATCACCACCCAGGTGATGGGGTGGCGCACGAAGCCCTCGCTGAGCACGCCGCGCTGCAGCGCGATGCGCAGCAGCATGAGGAAGGTGAGCCCGAGCATGAGCGGCTCGGTGGGCAGCGAAACGCCGATTCCGCCGAGGTCCATCTCTTCGAGGTTGATGGAGAGCGGCGTGGCGAAGGCGATGAGGTAGAGCACGCGCTCGGGCACCACCACCATGGCCCAAACCGCAAGGAGCACCGCTGGCAGCGCAGCGAGCCATGGGAAATCGCGGGCGGTGAGCAGCGCGTTGAGCGCGACGAAGAGCACGCAGGCCGCGGCGATCCAATGCTGCCTGATCGCGGCCACCATGATCAATTGCGATGGTCGCGCCACACCAGCAGCACGAAGCAGAGGAAGAGCGCCGCGAGCGTAGCGGTGCTCACGATCAACCAACGCACCGGATACACCTTCTTGTCGCTCACCTCGGGGTACACCACCACGTTGGTATAGGTGAGCTCCTTGGTCACATCGTTCACCACCTTCTCGTATTCGGTGAGCGAGCGATCGTAATTCTGCCTGAAGAGGTTGCTCAACTCGGAGAGCTCGCGGAACTCTCCGCCCTTCTCCTCCAGGTCGCGCAAACGGGCCTGCAGCGCGTCGCGCTGGGCCGCACTGCCGCCAGCCAAAGCGCGCACGAGCCCCTTGGTGAGTTCCTTCACCTGCGCTTCGTAGCTCAAAAGGCCTTTTTCTCGCCTGAGCACATCGAGCTTCCGTTCGACCTCGTCGAGCTTATGCCGTTCGTGGTTCAGCGAGCGCTCCGCGATGGCCAGCACCTCCTGGCTCTTCTCCCGCTGCAGCCTTCGCGCAAGCAGGTTCACTTGCTTGAGCATCTCCAGCACCATGTCGCGCGCCACCACCGGATCCTCATCCACCACTTCGATCTGCACGCTCTCGAGGCGCGTCTTGCTCACCTCAACACGCTCATTGAATTCGTTGTACAGCGCCCAGTAGCCGCCGCGCCCCATGGTGTCTATCTCATATTTCGCAGGCAGGTCGAATTTCAGGATGAGGCTGTC
This sequence comes from Flavobacteriales bacterium, assembly GCA_049290175.1. Classification (GTDB taxonomy): domain Bacteria; phylum Bacteroidota; class Bacteroidia; order Flavobacteriales_F; family PHOS-HE28; genus PHOS-HE28. The sequence goes on from JBATND010000046.1 coordinate 11,486, forward strand.
GCGTATGCTGTTGCTCTCGAGCAATTGCAGCAGTTGATCGGTGCGCGTCTCGATGCTGTAGCTGTTGAGGTTCACCGGGTAAACAGTGGCCGAGCTCTTGTAGCGCGGGGGCATGAAGCCGGGGCTGCTCAGCACGGCCGATAGCACGGCCGCGATCACACCTACAACGATGAAGAGCCGCGCATGGCGCCGCATGGTGGTGAAGAAGGTGGTGAAGTCGATCTCAGCGGACATGGCTCGTGCGCACTTTGTTCACGTTCTCCTGCACCACGATCAGCAGCAAGGCCAGCAGGAATGCGCTGATGCCGCTCATGGCCACCACGAGCCAGCGGATCGGGTACGATTTCTTGTCGGCGGGCTGCGCTCGGTTCACCACGAACTTGTGGGGCAGGTCGCTCTCGAAATCGGCCTGCGCCTGCTCGAGTTTCATGCGCATGATGCTCAGGCGCTTGGTCTCGTTGAACAGGCGGTCCTGCAGAGTGACGTACGCACCGCCGTACTGGGCCAGCACCTTGAATCGCTCCTCGAACTCCTTCACCGCGCGCTGGTCGCCCTTCACGATGGCGGCGCCCATGTACTCGTTGTAGCGCTCGGTCTGCGTGTGGTAATCATGCACACCCAATTCGCGCAGCACGCGCATGCTGTCCTGCCAGGCCACGATGTCCTTCTCGAGCTGCTCCACTTTGGTGCGCACGATGTTGAGGCCTTTCTCGGCACGCTCGCGCGCCATGTCCTTCCACACGCTGTCCACCTGATCGGAGATGAAGTTGGCGATATCGGCGGCGCGCTGGGGATCGGGGTCGTTCACTTCCACCCGCACGCTGCTGAACTTGGTGTGCTCGAACTTGATGTGCTCCTTGTAGGCTTCGCGCAACTCGGTGTTGCGGTGCTTGCTCTCCGGCTTGATGCGATAAACAGCAAGCAGGTCGAAGCGGTTCGCCACGCGGTCGCGGATCATGTCGGAGTGCAGCATCTGCAAGAGCTGCTCGCTATCCTCTTCGTCGCCCAGTGCAAGGATGTCATCACGGCCTGTGCTCTGCTCGGTGAGCAGCGCCTTCGACACGCTATTGGTAATGGTAGGGAACAGGATCACCTCGCTGCGGTAGAGCGGCATGATCAGGTAGGCAGCGACCACGCCGGCAACAAGACCAAGGAAGCTGATGCCGATGATGAGCTTTCGGCGTGCCCAGAGGAAGAGCACGAGATCGAAGGGCTCTGGCGATTGCGCGGCATCCGGGTTCGCGGGCGGACGGCGCTTGGTAAGTATTTCGGACATGCGGGCCTAACGGTGGAAGGGGGGCGAAAGTACAGTCCCGCCGATGTCCCATAGTCTGAGCACGATTTCGCCTAGCAATCAACGCCCACGCACATCAAACCCGGCAATGCCTCAACCTCTATCGGCCATGGCCGCGCGCAATTCCTTCGGCTTGAGCAAGCCGGTGGCCCACGCCGTTGCCAGGGTAGCCAAGGCGAAACAAGCCGCTGCCCATGGGAGCGCGAGTTCCGCTTTCCCGATCAGCCAAGCGATGCCGAGCAAGACCGCTGCGTGCGCCGACCCCTTCAACAACACAGCCCCGATGCCCGATAGCCCTTGGAGCCGCAGCGCGAGCACCACTTGCGCGGCCGCTGTGAGCACTTGCGTGATGAGCGCCGCCCATGCCGCTCCTTCGGCCTGCATGCGCGGGATGAGTACGAAGTTGAGCGCGATGTTGAGCAGCGCGCCGCATGCCGCCATCCAGTTCAGCCAGCGCAACGATCCGCTCGCGGTGAGCAGGGTGCCGAACACATAGGTGGTACACACCGCAGCGAAGCACCACATGAGCAACGCGAACACCGGCGAAGCTTCAGCGATGTGCTCATCATAGAGCAGGGCCATCACATCCTCCGCGTGCCAGGTGCCGAATACCGCCACGCCGAGCGATGCGGCGAGCATGAGCTTGAAGGCGAGCGCAGCCAACGCGGACACATCTGTTCCTTCCTTCAGCATGCGGCTGAACAAGGGAAGCAGCAATCCCGCTACCAGGTAACCGAGCATGTTGAGCGCCTCGAACCAGCGGAAGCCCTGGTAATAGGTGCCGGCCTGCGAGGCGCCATCGGGCAGCAGCCGCTCCAGCATCACGGTATCGATGCGGTAATAGAAGGTCATGAGCAGGATCAGCAGCGCGAAAGGGAAGCTGCGCTTGATCACCACCCAGCTGAACGCAGGTTTCCAGCCCACGCTGACCGGACCGCTGAGCCTCCGCACCATGACCAGCGCCACCAGCAGCGTTAGACCATAGGCTGCGGTCTGCGCCCACACGAACCACTCAATGCGGAAAGGCTCCCCTCCTGCCCTGCCCCAGAGCAACCAGCCCACGCCAACAATCAGCAGTGCGCGATCGAGCACGCTGAGCAAGCTGTCCTGCCGGAAACGCTGCGCGCCTTGGATGTTGCTGCGCAAGTAGAGGATGCTTGCCACCAAAGCTTGATTGAGCACGAGCCATCCCAGCATGCCGAGCTGCTCGCCGCGATAGCCCAGCACGATGCCCGCTGCAACCGTGAGCAAGGCATAAGCGAGCATCAGGCCCATTCGCATGGCCGCAACGCCGCCCACGTACTTGCCCATGAGCTGCGTGTGCTGCGCAATGTGGCGCGTGTTGTAGTTGGTGATGCCCAGATCGAGCACGATGTTGAGCAGGAAACCCAAGCTCAGCAGCGCGGCATAGATGCCATAGGCCTCAGCACCTACCGCACGCTGCACCCCGGCATCGATGCCCAGGATGTAGAAGGGCTTCACCAGCAGGTTCAGCGCCAGAAGCAGCAACAGGTTGGTGAGGAAGGTGCGGCGCATGGTGCGCCTGCCAGCAGCAGGCGGGGCGAAGATCCCGCATCGCGGCACATATCGCGCACAGCGCCACGTTCAGATGCGAACCGCGCCGCTTTGAACGAGCTGCTGCGCCGATCAGCGCAGACGGTAGCCCAAGCTCAGCATGGCGCCCATCGCCTTGGAGCGACGGCTTGCACCCTGATCATCGATGGCATCGGTGAACTGGCCGCGCGCGGCAGGCTCGATGCCGATGCTCCATGCACTGTTGAATCGGTAGCGCAGATAAGCGCGCGCGGTCCAACCGAAGATGGTCTGGCGCACGGCCATGCCGCCCAGGTCGGTATAGCCGCCCTCGCCTTCGCTGGGGAGCGCACCACTGCGCGCCGTTAGCATGCCGATGGTTGGGCCGCCACGCACACCGATGCTCCAACGCCCTTGCACCAAATGCGCATCGAGCAGGATCGGCATTTCCACATAGCTGGTGCGGATCAGTTGCGTGCGCGCAGCGCGGATCAAGGTCGTTGTGGTGGTGGTGTCGTAGGCGCTGCGTAGCACTTGCACCGTGGCGGGCACGTTGATTCCCGTGAAGCCGGAAGAAGAGTCGCCGCCGGTGATGATGAGCAATGTGGTGTCCACCGCCTGCAAGAACCAGTAGCGCGAAAACGCCACATCGGTGCGCGATGCTTCCGGCGTTGCCAGGCGATCGGCGTAGCTGCCATAGTGCAATCCAAGGCCTAGACCGAAGTTGCGGCCCATGCGCACGGCTTCGACCGCGTAACCCGCTGTGCGCTCTGGCGTGGATGTCCAGTCGTTCACCTGCGGTAGCACGTACTTGCTCGTTGTGCTGAAAGCACCGCCGAGCGCGGTGATCTCCCAAGGGCTGCGCGGACCCACGAGCGGAAGCAGCGAAGGCTCCGGCACCGCAGCGGCGGCTGAATCGAACGGAACCACCGCTGAAGCAAGTGCGGGAACAGTTTGCACCGAGTCCTCCGGCATGCGCGTCCCCTCAGAAACAACCTCGGCTCGAACAGAATCATCATGCACGCTTTCGTTCACCGATGAACCCGTGCTGGCCGGTTGCGGTTCGTCCTTCTCATTCGCTGCTTTGTCATCTGGCTTTGCAAGAGTTTCTGCTTCGTGCGCATCGCCACGCGCATCATTCACCACAAGAACAGCGTCCTCGAACTGCCCTTCGCTCACGGCATCTGAATTCTGTTGGTCGCGATCATGCTGCGCAACAACCGGATCTTCTGCTGACGCTTCTTGCGCTTCCGTTGCTGCCTCGCTTACACTGGTCTCCGCAGCGCCTTCAGTTGAATGGGCATCGCTCCCTTTCTGCTCAGCGATGTGTACTTGCGCTTCAGGCCGATTCTGAGCTGAGCTACTCAATGCTTGCGCTGGCCGCATTGGGCGCTCCGCCTTAGGCATCTCGTCGGATCTGCTCGAACCACTCTGAGATGTTCGCTCCTCTTCCTTCGGCGCTTGCTGCTCTGGGGTCGAATCGACCTGCACTTCATCGGCGCGCTCGATCACGGCCACTGCACCCTGATCAACGGCTGGCATCGCTTCTGCCTCCGTCTTCGACTCAATTTGGTGCTGCTCTGCTATGCCAATCTCTTCTGCAT
>JBATND010000047.1:0-5189 GCA_049290175.1 Flavobacteriales bacterium
CTCATTGTGGCTCAATGCGGCGAGCTTGGCGTATTCCTCCTTGGTGCGCTCAACGAGCGGGGTCACCTCTTTGAGGTCGCGCTGGTACTTGTCCCCGAATACGCTCTTGAATGCTTTGGCGAGTGAGCCGATCATGTGTGGTGTTATTGGTGCCGAGGCAGGCGCCCGGCAAAGGCTGGCAAATGTACCCGCCTATCGTTAGGTAGGGCTGCCCCGTTCGGCACAGACCGGACCGCTTGGATCGGCCTGCCAAGCTGACTGGCGGAATGAAGAAGCCCCGCTGTTGGCGGGGCTTCGCAAGGTTCAGTGCGTGTCAGTACTCGTCCTCGTTGAAGAAAAAGTCCTCCTTCGATGGATAATCCGGCCAGATCTCCTCGATGCTCTCGAACACTTCTTCTTCATCCTCGATGGCTTGCAGGTTCTCCACCACTTCGAGCGGTGCGCCCGTGCGCATAGCGAAGTCGATGAGTTCCTCCTTGGTGGCGGGCCATGGGGCATCCTCCAAGTAAGAGGCGAGTTCGAGGGTCCAGTACATGCTGTTGGCCTGTTGAGGGTTTCCGTAAAACGGGCGCAAATATAGACGGATGCCCTTCCGTGCCGCCGCTTCTTTTCAACCGCTGTTGATGATCTCCAATCCCTTGCCAGTCAAGGCTTTCAGAGGTGTCAGGTCTTCGGGCGCCACGGGGTGTCGGCCACCCCATGCAGTTTCCCGAGGTGCCGGGCAAGCATGAAGAAGTAGTCGGAGAGGCGGTTGAGGTAGCGCACCAGGATCGGGTCCACTTCGCTTACACCAGAGAGCTGCACTGCACGGCGCTCGGCCCTGCGGCATACGGTGCGGCAGATGTGCGCTTGAGATGCGGCAGGGTGGCCGCCCGGCAGAATGAAGCTGCGCATCGGTTCCAGTTCCTGGTCCATGGCATCCATGGCGCGCTCGAGTTCGGCTACGTGCTCTTCGGTGATCGCGGGCACCTTGAACCGCTCGATCTCCTCAGTGCTGCTGCTCGCCAAGTGCGAGCCGATGGTGAACAGTGTTTCCTGGATCACGATCAATTGCGCGGCGTGATGCGGAGCCGACAGGTCGCGGAGCATGCCCACATGGCTGTTCAGTTCATCAACGGTGCCGTAAGCCTCGATGCGCGCATCGTCCTTGGGAACGCGCGCGCCGCCGAGCAATCCGGTTTGGCCCTTGTCGCCGGTGCGGGTGTAGATCTTCATGGTTCGCGACGATGTGCGGTGCAAGCTACCGGTTCAGCGCACCAGCACCACCCAGCCGTGCTTCGCATCGCCTAGGCGCGGCCGCATGATGTACGCGTACACGCCCTCCGGTGCGGGACTGCCACCGAAAGTGCCATCCCAGCCGGTATCCGCGTTCCCCTCCCAGACCAATTGCCCCCATTTGTTGTGGATGCTCATCACCGGCGATGCACAAGGCTCCGGCCCTTTGATGCGCAGCACATCGTTCACCCCATCGTTGTTCGGGGAGAAGGCATTCGGGATGAGCCACGCCACGGGGATGATGCCATAGCCAGCGTGCAGCGTGCGCGCGAAGGTGTTCTCACAGCGTTCGCCCGGCTCGGTGGTGAGCCGCACCTCGAATGCGCCTTCGCTCCTGAAGATGTGTACTGGATCGTACCATGAACTCGTACTGTCGCCATCGCCGAAGTCCCAGATGTAGTGCTCGCCGCCGAGCGTGGTGTTCACGAAGTAGGTGCGTTCGTCGCACGGGTCGCTGTTGGTGTGGAAGGAAGGCGCGCCTGCTGGAAGCACTTCGATCACGCTGCGCGCCGTGTCCATGATGCAGCCGTTTCGTGCTACGAGCGTGATGGTGCGTGTGCCGTGCGCGGCGTATGTATGAGAGGGCGCAAAAGCGTTGGTGCTCCCGCCATCGCCGAAGAACCAAGTGGCGCCGGTGGCGAGCTGCGAGGTGTTCTCGAATTCCACAGTGGCACGCTGGCAAACGGTATCGGGATGCGCGAACGAAGCGATGGGCTGGATGCCCTCAACGGTGATCAGGCCCGGTTGCAGCAGCTCATGCACTTGCCCGCAAGCCGTTACCCGGAGCCGCACGCTGAAAATGCCAACGCCGTAATGATGCACGGGCTGTTGGGCCTGGCTGGTCCAGCCATCGCCGAAGTCCCATTGCCAAGCGGTGCCGCTGCAACTGCGCGGCACGAAGCGGTGGCCTTGGCAATCGGGTTGCGCGATCACCTCGAAGGCGGCGTGCTGCGGCGCAGGCGCGGTGCCCGGCGGCTCGCCTTCAATGCTGTTGGGCAACGAGGGGGTCATGCCCCAGCCGAAGAAGCTGATCGCGCCGGGATCGTACCCTAGGTCGCTGATGGCGTCGGCATCGGGGTGGCGCACTTCGGCGAGCGTGGTGGTGCCCAAGCCGCGCGCGCCCACATAGAGCCTGCCGTTCGCAGCGCACTCGATGCTCATGATCCACCAGCCGATGGCGGGATCGATCAGGTGGACCGCATGGTTGAAAAGGTTGATGCGGCCGAAGTCGTTGCTCAGCGCATCGCCATTGCTCACGAAGTACAAGTACTGGCCTTGCGGCGAGAACTCGATGCCGCTCACGGCGCGCGAGCTGACCGCTAACTGCTGCAATCCGGAAAGCGCGCCGTGCTCTGCTTCAAGGCTCCAGAGCGCGATGTCGCCGGCGCCGGCGGGCACGCTGCCGGGCAGGCTCAAGGCCAAACGGTCGTTGGCGGGCGACACCTTCAAAGTGCTCCACCAGTGCGCAGTGCCGGTCAACGAGCATGCGCCGATCACGGTGGCTTCATCGATGCCGCCAACAGAGATGCGCACGCGCAGGATGCGATACCCTCCTTCCTCCACCCGGAAGGTGTACAACCAACGGCAGCCCGATGCAAGCTGGTGCGAAACCGCTATCCCTTCGCCCACATCGTTCAAGAGGACCCTGTTCTTCTCGATTACCGCACCTTGCCCGCCGTTCGCAAACACATCGATGATGCTGTAGTAGTGCCGATGCACGTCGGCGTCGTGATGGATGAAGTAATACTGCCCGGTATGGCAGGGGCGGGGCACGATCGCGCTGCCTTGGCTGCTGCTGTTGCCTCTCAGGTCATTTCCGTTGGCGAGCAATTCACCGTTCAGCTTGCGCACGGAGATCTTGCCGTCACCATCCACTGCAGTCACGAAGAGCACGTTGCCTTGCGCATCGGTCATCAGGTTAACATCCTCGGTGCCGCCGATGCCGAATGATGGAATCAAGGAGCCGACGATGGGCTCCGATGCAGCGAAATCAATCAAACGCACTTCGCCCGAACCGGTGCGAAGGGGCCATTTGCTCAATTGCGCGGTGGCCTCGGCTGCAATGAGCAGCGCCGATAGCATAATGAGCCGCGTATGAAAAGCGCTGACCATTTCGGCTGACGAAAATACTGGAATGGGCCTCGCTGGGAACTGATGACCGCCCGTTGGAACGAACAGCCGAATGTGGTCTGTTCAGTCAGAGTTATTGCGTATTCAGCCAGAGCATGATGCCTTGTGCATCACATGAGGAAGCAAGCAAAGGGTTGTGGCGTTCTGTGCGGCATGTGGGTAGTCCCAGCGGGACGGCATATGGGAAGAGGGTTCTGTTATCCCAATCGGAATCCAGTCCCAGCGGGACGGCATATGTGAAAAGGGTTCTGTTATCCCAATCGGAATTCAGTCCCATCGGGACGGCATATGGGTGCAACCGCGATAGCCCTGCTTGTTCAATAGCGCAGCCTGAAGTGCTCTTTCGCCTGTCCGCTCCGCAGGAACACGAGCCCCAGGTCGTACAGGTCGATGGTAACCGTGATTCGTGGGTCCGCCTTGATCCGTTCCCAAGCGGCTTCCATGCCGGTGCTCCAATGGATGTCGTCGAACACGAGCACCGTGCCTTCGTGCGACTTGGCCATGCATTGCTCGAAGTACTGCAGCGTGGGCTCTTCGGCGTGATGCCCATCGATGAAGGCCAGATCCAAACGTGCCATGCGCTGCAAGGCATCGGGGAGCGTGTGCTCGAAACTGCCCAGGATGGCGGTGATGTTCTGTTGCTTCAGGGCCTTGAAGTGCCGTTGTGCAATGGCATGCGTCTGCGGACAGCCCTCGATGGTGACCACCATTCCATCCGCGATGCCTTGTGCCAGATAGAGCGTGGTGATGCCGAAGCTGGTGCCCAGTTCCAGCACTTGCCGCGCGTTGATCCTTCGCGCCAAGCGCTGCATCATCTGCGCTTGCCGTGCGGGCTTCATGCTGGCGCGCGCCATGGTTGCCACTTTGCGAACAGGCTTGGCTGTCACGCGTGATCCAGCGCCGAGGTCGTGTACGGCAATGGACGAATCGCTTCGGAGCAATGCATGCCGCAGCTTCTCGATCGCCGCATGCTCGGGCAATGCCGGCCTTGCGCGCAGCACCTGCTCGATCAAGTCGTAAACGAAGGGGCTATGCACGCCGTGCCGATTGCGCGCTTTGACCAAGTGCGTCAACCAGCTGCTTGCACGGGCTGCATCCATCATCGGTCAAAGAAAAGGCGGCGTGCCACTGGAACCTGTCTCAACAATACCCTTCGGGCTCCGCCGGGGTCTTTACGCGCCCAGCCTTCGTTGCTCAACCCTTACAGAGCCGCCAGCTATGCGCGGGTTTCGCGTCTCGGCTGAATCGCGTAATCCCTCCGGCTCGCTTCCGAAAGCATTTTTGAGACAGGTTCTAGCCGAGGCAGCGGCGCAATTCTTCGCGGAAACGCGGGAAGCGCCACAGGTCGTTGTGATGCGCTCCGTCGATCACGATGGCCTCGCGATCCACATGGCCGGGTATGGCGGCATAGAGCTTCAGCGCGCAGGCGAGCGGCACCATGGCATCGCGGGTTCCGTGGAAGATGCGCACCGGGCAGCGCACATCGCGTATGGCCGCTTCGTTCCGGAACGGGTAGCGCAGGATCCACCGGTAGGGGAAGAGCGGCAGTTGCGACCAGCACACTTCGATCAGGTTGTTGAAGGGCGTCTCGAGCAGCAGCATGCGCGCATCGCGACGGGCAGCCACTGGTGTGGCCAGCGCGCTGCCCAGCGATCGGCCGTAGAGGGTGATGCGGTCGGCGCCCACCTGCTCGGCGAGCCAATCGTGCCAGGCCACGGCGTCATCGATCAGCGCCTGCTCGCTGATGCGACCAACGCTCTTGCCATAGCCGCGCGGATCGGGCA
>JBATND010000048.1:0-5184 GCA_049290175.1 Flavobacteriales bacterium
AGGATTGGCCGTGCTCAAGGGCTTCATCATCCCCGCCCCAGGCGAGAGCCTTCCGCCCAGCACCATCCTGTATGTTACTGATAAGACCACCGGTGAGGTGAAGACCTACAAGCCCCGCCAGCGCGACGGTGTTTATGTGGCGATCCTGCCCCCTTGCCGTGAGTACAACCTCGACTACCGCGTGAACGACAAGACCGTTCATACCGAGGACATCTTCGTGGAATGCGAGAGCTCTTACCAGGAGATCAACAAGGAGATCTACCTCGCTCCGGTCTCGCTGGGTGGCCCGGCCAGCATCGTGGATTTGCCGAAGGGATCGCCTCCTGGCAAGAAGGAGAAGGGCCAGCCTGTGAAGCCGAAGGATCAGGTGAAGGACGGAATCGTGGATGGCACCGAGATGATCAAGGACCCGGTAACGGGCAAGGAGCGGCCAAAGACTGATGCCGAGAAGGAGAAGGACAAGACCGGCAAGTACGTTGCTCCCGATGCGAGCTACGCGGATGAGTTCGCCAAGTACTACGCCTACAACGTGAAGGACATCGACCAGAGCGACGCGCGCTGGAAGCAGTTCATCGATGTGGTGGTGAAGCTGATCGCCGAGAAGGGCGAGGCCCGCATCGTGATCGATGGCAGCGCCTCGAAAGTGCCCACCAAGACCTTCGGCACCAACGAGAACCTGAGCAAGCAGCGCATGGAAGATGCCCGCAAGCGTTTGGTTGAAGCCGTTCAGGCCCGTGGCAGCGACCCCAACAAGCTCATGCTCGAAGCGGTGAACCACTTGGTGCAAGGCCCCAAGTACACCGGCGACTACCAGAACACCGAGAAGTACGGCAAGTTCCAGTTCGTGAAGCTGAAGGCCCGCTGAGAGCGGTTGTGAAGAACTCATGGAGCCCCGGTCGCAAGCCGGGGCTCTTCTTTGGTGACCTTCGCCATCTCGCCTTGGCCGTAAGCCTCGGCTTATAAAGCATGAAGCTCGCACTCGAACGCCCCCTCGCTTTCTTCGACCTCGAGACCACCGGCACGCGCATCGGCAAGGACCGCATCGTGCAGATCGGAATCGTGCGCCTGATGCCCGATGGCACACGCAGCAGCTACCAGACCATGGTGAATCCGCAGATGCCCATCCCTGCTGAGGCCACCGCCATCCACGGCATCACGGACCTCGATGTGGCCATGGCCCCTACCCTCGATGCCGTGGCCAAGGAGGTGCTGAACGAACTCAGCGGCTGTGACCTCTCCGGCTTCAACGTGATGCGCTTCGATGTGCCTTTCCTCGCAGAGGAGCTGTACCGCGTAGGTGTGGAATGGGATCATGCGAGCCTGCGCATCGTTGATGTGCAGCGCATCTACCACCAGATGGAGCCGCGCAACCTCAGTGCGGCCTTGAAGTTCTACTGCAACCGCGAGCACGAAGGCGCGCACGATGCCCTAGCCGATGTAGAAGCCACGGCCGATGTGCTGCTGGCGCAACTGGAGCGCTACCCTGAGCAGTTGCAAGGCACCGTTGATTTCCTCGGCGAGCTCAGCGGCGATCGCAAGCGCAGCCCCGATGCAGCGGGCAAACTGAAGTTTGATGAGCGCGGAGCCATCTGCCTCACCTTCGGCAAGTACAACGGCTGGTCGTTGGAGAACATCGGCCGCAACGACCCCGGCTACCTTCAGTGGCTGATGACCAAGGCCGAGCTGCCCGGAAGCACGCTGGCCGTGATGCGCAACGCGCTAGCTGATCTGAACGCATGAAGATCATCTGCATCGGCCGCAACTACGGCGAGCACGCCAAAGAGCTGGGCAACGCCTTGCCCGAAGAGCCCGTGGTCTTCCTCAAGCCCGAGAGCGCATTGATCCCGCGCAATGGACCGATCAAGCTTCCGGCCTTCAGCAACGACGTGCATCACGAGATCGAATTGGTTTTCGCCATCGCACGGCGCAACGGTCAAGCAGTCGCTGACCGCGTGACCATCGGCCTGGACCTTACCGCGCGCGATGTGCAGCAGGAACTGAAGTCGAAAGGGCTGCCATGGGAGAAAGCGAAGGCCTTTGATGGCTCGGCATACGTGGCGGACTCATTCACCGCCGTGGAATCGTTCCCGGCAGGCCACCACATCGAGTTCATGCTGAAGAAGAACGGCCATGTGGTGCAGACCGGCCACAGCGGCCAGATGATCTTCGACGTGCCCGCATTGATCGCCAACGTGGAGCGTTACATGCGCCTGGAGACCGGCGACCTGCTCTTCACCGGAACGCCCGCAGGCGTAGGGCCACTGAAGGCGGGTGACAAGCTGGAGGGGTACATGCTGGGCGAGTTGCTGTTCGAGCTTCAGGTGGAAGGCCCCACTCCCTAGGGAAGGCTAGATTTGCCGCCCATGACCAAGATCGTCCAAGTCGGCAACATCGCCTGCGGTTCCGACCAGCTTTTCCTCATCTCCGGTCCCTGCGTGATCGAGACCGAGGATGTGATGCTGCGCACCGCGGAGAAGCTCAAGGAAGTGAGCGAACGCATGAAAGTGCCCGTGATCTACAAGAGCAGCTTCACCAAGGACAATCGCAGCAGCGTGGACTTCTACCAAGGCCCAGGTCTGGATGAAGGACTGAAAATTCTCGCGCGCATCAAGAAGGACTTCGGCTTCCCTATCCTCACCGACATCCACTACCCCAGCCAGGCCAAGCCCGCCGCCGAGGTGTGCGACGTGCTGCAGATCCCCGCCTACCTGGTGATGCAGACCACCCTAGTGACCGAGGCTGCGAAGACCGGCGCCGTGATCAACCTGAAGCACGCGCAATTCCTCGCGCCGGACAACATGATCAAGCCCGCTGATAAGTGCGTGAGCGCGGGCAACGACAAGATCATCCTCACCGAGCGCGGCTACACCTTCGGCTACAACGACCTCATCGTTGATCCGCGCGCCTTCTACCACATGCGCAAGACGGGCTACCCCGTCGTCTTCGACATCACGCACAGCATCCGCAAGTACGGCATCCCCAGCGCCGACCCGCGCGGCGGCAACCGCGATGTGATGCCCACCATCGCACGCGCTGGCGTGGCTGCTGGCGTGGACGGCGTATTCATCGAAACGCACCCCGACCCCAGCAAAGCCCTCTGCGACGCTGCGAGCCAACTCTGCGTGTATGACCTGGAGGAATTCCTGAAACCCCTGCTCGATCTTCACGCCGTGGAGGTGAAGCATCGCCATCCCTTAACCGCCAACCTCAGCTCGTAGCACCCGGTAGGGCGACCCATGGGTCGCCGCTACGGGTGCAATTCACCAGCTCATCCGAACCGACCAACGCACCACCCGCACACCATGGAATTATACCTCGACAGCGCCGACATCAAGGAGATCGACGAAGCCTTCAAGCTCGGCTTCCTCACCGGCCTCACCACCACGCCCACATTCATGCACCGCGGCGGCGTGAAGGACATCGACAAGATGATCCTCGACCTCGCGAAGAAGGTGCCCATCCTGCAGGTGGAAGCCCTCGGCGAAACCGCTGAAGAAGTGGTGAAGGAGGCGGAGCGCCAACTGAAGATGGGCCTGAAGAAGGATACCACCGTCTTCAAGATCCCTGTGAGCCTGGAAGGCTTGCGCGCCTGCAAGATGCTCCGCAACAAGGGCATCATGGTGAACGTGCATCTGGTGTACACTATCCAGCAAGCGTACATGGCCATGCAAGCCGGCGCCAGCTACGTGTGCCCGCTGGTGGGCCGCTTGCAGGATCAAGGTCATGACGCCCTCGCTCTCGTGGAGCAATGCGTGCGCGCCGTGAACTACTACGGCTACGACACCAAGATCATGTTCAGCAGCGTGCGCACCGTGGAGCATGTGCGCAATGCGGTGGACCTCGGCGTTCACACGATCACCGTGCCTTGGAAGCTGATGAAGCAGCTCACCGACAACCACTTCACGGCCATCGGCACCAAGCAGTTCTATGTGGACACGCGCCTGATCACCATGAAGGTGAAGGACGTGCTCTCGCGCAAGAACCCGATCGTGAAGGACAGTGCCACCGTGAGCGAAGCGCTCGTGGAAATGACCAAGCACGGCTTCGGCGCGGTGATGGTGGTTGATGCGAAGGGCAAGAATCTGGGCGTCTTCACCGACGGCGGCCTGCGCCGCGGCATCGAGAAGGAGGGCAACAAGTTCCTCACGAAGAAGCTGAGCACGTTGAAGTTCAACGCGCCCTTCACCATCAGCCCGGAAGCCTTGCTCGATGATGCGCAGAAGGCCTTCAAGGAGCACAAGGTGGACACGCTGAGCGTGAGCGAGAACGGCAAGCAACTGGGGATGCTGGATATCCAGGATCTGATCAAGGCGATTGCGGGTTGAGCGATTGCAGCCACGCAACCGTCTCAATCGCAGCGCCTGTAGCGTCGACCCTCAGGGTCGACAGCGCTAGGCTGATTGCGGATTGATAGCACAGGCCCGACAATGAAGTCTGCCAACCACATGAGCAACGAAGCACAACGTTGGGTGAAAGACGAAGCCGACTTCAGAGCCCGCCTCTCCCGCATCCGCGCCGTGCTCTTCGATTGGGACGGCGTGTTCAACGACGGCTGGAAGGACCTCGAAGGCGGCAGCCCCTTCAGCGAGGTGGGCAGCATGGGCGTGAACATGCTACGCTTCGGGCTGTGGCTGCAGAATGGCGAATGTCTCCCCACTTCCGCGATCATCACGGGCCAGCACAACGCGCACGCCGAGCGCTTCGCGCAGCGCGAGAAGATGCACGGCCTGTATATGGGCTTTATCGATAAGCGCGTGGCCTTCGATGCGTTCCTGGCGAAGCACGGATTGAAGGATGAAGAGGTCGCCTTCTTCTTCGATGATGCCATCGACCTGGCCGTGGCCGATCGCTGCGGGCTGAGGATCCTGATGCGAAGCGCAGCCAGCGAGCAGTTCGCGCAGCATGCCATAGCGCGCGGCTGCGTGGACATGGCCACCTCGCTCAGTGGCGGACAGAACGGCTTGCGCGAAGCCACGGATACTTTGCTGACCCTGATGGGCCGTTACGCTGAGGCGATTAACAACCGCGCTGCTTACAGCGGAACGTATCAGCGCTACCTCGCGCAGCGCCAAGCCGTGCTGCCGGAGATCGTGAAGGATCCGCGCTGACCTCTACTACTTCAACTTCACGGCCGTCACCACCGGCACGTGGCCAATGGTCACCGCGCTCTCCTCGAATGAGGGC
>JBATND010000049.1:0-4315 GCA_049290175.1 Flavobacteriales bacterium
TAGTTGTCGCGGTCTAGCCCGAATACGTTGGCTGACTGTCGATGCAAGGTGGCCAATTGCCTCCCGAATGCCGCCCAGAACGAATCGGTCTTCAATCCGCTATCGATGTACTCCAATAGCAAATAGCTGATCTCGTCCACTTCACCGAAGGCGATCACTTCCGGTGCGCGTAACGCGCCAGAGGTTGCTATTCGCTTCAAGCCATCGGCCTCTGCCTCGAATAGCGAGGGGAAGCGGTCAGCCGAATTCAGCTTCACGAAGAAGCGGCCCGCGCTGGTGTCCAAGCGGTAGCAGTCGTTGATGCTGCCTCCGCCAACGGGAATTTCGA
Organism: Flavobacteriales bacterium; assembly: GCA_049290175.1. Taxonomy (GTDB): domain Bacteria; phylum Bacteroidota; class Bacteroidia; order Flavobacteriales_F; family PHOS-HE28; genus PHOS-HE28. Next base: position 329 of record JBATND010000049.1, read on the forward strand.
GATTGACGGCAACAGGCTGACCAGCCCAATGGCCGAGGTGCTCGGTCAGACGCCAAGTCAAAGTGTGCGTAAGGGGCATTCGCAGCAAAGTTGACGGAGTTCGATTGAATCGACTTAAACTTGCGGCCCCGTTGCACGAACGGGATGTATTGGGGAATTAGCTCAGCTGGCTAGAGCGCTTGCATGGCATGCAAGAGGTCACCGGTTCGACTCCGGTATTCTCCACGAAAGGCGGCTCACAAGGCCGCCTTCCTTTTTTGGCCCTCCAGGATGTTGAAAAATCCGTCCACGTATTTGTGACGGGCAGACTGCTGAAGACTCCATCTTCGCCGCCCCAGCGCAGGTGCCCGTATCGGCTACCGCGCCACGTGGAAGATCTTGAAAGGGTGGGAGGAGGCGGTTTTGGATTGATGCGACCTGCAAGGGCAACATCAATGGTAGGTAGGGTAGTCCTTCTCCCCCCTTTCGCCACGGATCCAGCAGTATCAGCGCGTTTTTGACCGAACGAAGGCGTGCGTATCGTGCTGCGCATGCACTTGCGGCTTGCCCCGTTGCGCGCGCCGGTATTGGTTCGATTGGGTCGCGTCGATGATGCGTGCGGTGGTGCCATCGGCCCATTGCAGCTCGAGCAGTTGCATCACCTCGTCGCGCAGCCGCTTGTCCAGCAGGGGGAAGGCCACTTCGACACGTCGGTCCAGGTTGCGTCCCATCCAATCGGCGCTGCTGAGGTAGGCCACCGGATCACCTGCGTTGGCGAACACGAATGCCCGCGAATGCTCCAGGTAGCGATCCACGATGCTGATGGCCTCGATGCGCTCGCTCATGCCTGGAATGCCCGGCACCAGGCAGCAGATGCCGCGCACGATCACGCGCACGGGCACGCCGGCCTGCGAGGCGTCGTAGAGCTTGCTGATCAGTGCGCGGTCCTCGAGGCTGTTCATCTTCAGCGTGATGCCTGCTGGCTTGCCCACTGCAGCATTGCGGACCTCGCGATCGATCAGGGCCTCCATGGCATCGCGCAGCCCCAACGGAGCCACCAGCAGATGCTGCGTTCGCGGAGGCTGCTTACGGTCCTCCAAGAAGCGGAACACCTGCACGACCTCATCGGTGATGGCTTTGCGGGTGGTGATCAGCGCGCTATCGGTGTAGAGGCGCGAGGTGCGTTCGTTGAAATTACCAGTGCCCAAGTATGCGAAGCGCGCAAGGCCCTTCGCGCCTCGCCGCTCGATGAGGCAGAGCTTGCTATGCACCTTGAGGCCCTCGTATCCATAATGGACGCGCGCCCCGGCCTGCTCCAATCGCTCCCCCCACTTCAGGTTGTGGCCTTCATCGAAACGCGCCTGCACTTCCACGAAGGCTTGCACTTCCTTGCCGCGTCGAAGGGCCTCGAGCAGCGCCTCGCACACTTCGCTCTGCGGTGCTACCCGGTACAAGGTGATCTGGATGCGCTTCACGGCGGAGTCGCGGGCCGCTTGTTGCAACCATGCGGTGACCTGGCCGAAATCGTGGTAGGGGAAATGCAGCAGCAGGTCGGCCTTGGCGGCAGCGGTGAACACGGTTGAGCGGCGCAGCGCAGGGTGCATGATGGGTGCCCATGGCCTGAATCGCAATTCCGACCGATCCTTCACCGGCAGATCGTGCAGGTCGCTGAAGTGATGGTAGCGGCCGCCGGGTACCATGTCGGCCTTCTCCAATCCGAGCAATTCGCGCAAGGCGCGCACAGTGCGCTTCGGCATGCGGGCATCGTAGAGCAATCGGGCGGGCACGCCGGTGAGTCGCTTGCGCAGGCTCTTGCGCACCTTCTCCTTCACGGTTCCTGCGAACTCCTCGTCGAGGTAGAGCTCGGCATCGCGCGAGAGCTTGATGGCGTGGCACTCCAGCACGCGATGGCCAGCGAACAGCTCCGGCAAGCAAAGGCGCACCGCGTCATCCAGGAACACGATGGAGTCGCGCCCGCGCCGATCCGGCACCGTGATGAAGCGGCCGAGCTCTTCGCTGGGGATGTTCACCAGCATGAGCCGCTCTTTGCCGCTGGCCTTGCCTTTCGGGCGGACGCGGCAGACGAAGTACAGCTTGCGGTCCTCGATGAAGGGCGCATTGCCGGCGCGCACCGCAGCGGTGAAGAGCTTCGGCACGATGGTCGTGGCCGCTTGAGCCATGATTCGATCGTGCTGTGCGGGCGTGAGCTGCTCTTCGTTGAGCAGCCGTATGCCCTTTCGTGCAAGAGCCGGCAGCAACGTGCCGCGCCACAAGCGCCCGAAGCGCTGCTGCTGGCCCAGTGCGAGCGCGTTGATCCGGGCGATGCGCTTCTCCGGTGGCACATCGAGCGCCGCGCGTGTTGATTTCCCAAGGCGTGCCAGGCTCCGAAGCGCGGCCACGCGCACCCGATAGAACTCATCGAGATTGCTGGAATAGATCGCGAGGAACTTGACGCGCTCTAACAGCGGGTTGCGTGCATCCTCAGCCTCCTGCATCACGCGGTCGTTGAAGGCGAGCCAGCTGATGTCGCGGTCGATGAAGCGATGCGGCACGGATTGCACAACGAGCTTCTCGGCGGCCTTGAGCTTCTCGCGGAGCCGCTTATGATTGATGCGCTTCTGCGCGCCGAAGCGGGAGCGCGCCTGGGCAGTGTGGAACGCATGGCCTTCGAGGTAGGCGATGTTCTCCTTCATCCATGCCCGCTTGCCAATGGCCTTGCCCAGCACGGCTTCTCGCTCTTGCCGAAGCAACTCGCCCCGCGCATCGAAATCGGCCTGGCCGGCCTTGGCTGAATCGGCATCGCGCAGGATCCGTTGCAGCAGGTTGCGCGGCCGAGCACCGAAGCGCGTGCTCATGATCAGTGCGCGCACGGTTCGTATCCGTGCTTCCGATTGCCGGTGCTTGCGAAGGAAGGCTTCGGCCATTTGCGCGCTGCTTGCTTCGTGGCTCCCGTAGTCGAGCGCATAACCGGCATCGTGGAAGAGCGCAGCGATCTCCAGCAGCTCCAGTTCCGCATCGGTGAGCTTGCTCGCACGGCCGAGCGCCAGCGCGGTGCGTGTCACGGCCATGGTGTGCTCCAGGTCGTGGAAGCGCAGCTGCTTGGGCATGCGCCGCACGAACCATTGGTGCACATGCAGCCGGGCCTTCTCGATGATCGGGTTCGGTGCCGCCATGGCGCGCGAATGTACCGGCTGCCAGCACCCGTCTATCTTGGCCGCGCCCGTATGGATTCCAGCGCCGCGAACCGCCTCTTCCGCATGCTGCAAGGCGAGCGTTTCGCGTTCGTTTACGCGGGCGGATTCGACGAGGGGCATACCGCTCATTTGATCCCGATGGGCGAAGCCGCCGCCGCTGAGCGGTCTCGCGGGCATAGGCAGCGGCTGGCGTTCGTGATGGTTGAAGCCTACCAGAACATCACGCGGCACCGGGCTGCTATGACACAGGGCTTGCGCGAATGCTCCTTCGTGGTGCGCGCCAATGAAAGGTCCGATTCGGTTGCCACCGTGAATCCCATCTGCAATGCCGAATCCGCAGCGCTCGATGAAGCACTGCTTCGGCTTCGCGGGGCCACCGGCGATCAGCTGCGCAGCTTCTTCTTGGCCCGGTTGAGCACCGGTGGCACTACGGCGCGCGGCGGCGCTGGTCTTGGGTTGATCGAAATGGCAAGGCGATCCGGGCAGGCCATGCGCCATCGCTTGATCCCGCTCGATGAGCATCGCAAGCTCTTCGCCCTGCGCGCGTGCTTGGGCGAGAGCAACGAAGAAGCGGCGATCGATGGCGCGGTTGAGTTGCACGAACAGGCCATCGCCATGGGCCTCGTGGCCGCATTGCGCTGCAATGGACTATCCGCTGCGCAGGAAGCCATGCTGCGCGTGATCGAGCGCGAGGCCGCCGAAGCAGGCCTCTCGCAGCGCGCGGGTCAGGTGCTGCTGGCCGGGCTTGCATGGCTCAGCGTTAGCGGGACGGACGGCTTGGTGTGTTTCGGAAAGGATGATCAGGGATGGGTGG
>JBATND010000050.1:0-13337 GCA_049290175.1 Flavobacteriales bacterium
TGATACGAGCGTGAAGCCAGAGGCGAAGGCTGCACCAGTGAAGGAGGTGAAGGTGGAGAAAGCGGCAAGTCCTGAAGCGGCGAGCGGCAAGTCGAGCGCAGCGGTGCCTGTTGCTGCAGCATCAGCAGCGCACGCCACGCCCGTAGCGAAGGCGATGCTTGAAGAGAAGGGCCTGAGCGCTGAGAAGGTGAAGGGCAGCGGACCCAACGGTCGCATCACCAAGAGCGATGTCGCAGCTTATGTAGCTGGCGGCGTGAATGCCGGAGGGATCGCATTGAATGGCTGGGGCGGCACGCGGAACCAGAACCGCCAGAAGATGACCACCCTGCGCAAGAAGGTGGCCGAGCGCTTGGTGGCAGTGAAGAACCAGACCGCCATGCTCACCACTTTCAACGAGGTGGACATGAGCGCGGTGATGGCCCTGCGCGACAAGTACAAGGACAAGTTCAAGGAGGCGCATGGCGTGAACCTGGGCTTCATGAGCTTCTTCACCAAGGCCGTGACCGAAGCATTGCGCCTGTTCCCCGCAGTGAACGGCCAGATCGATGGCGAGGAACTCGTGATGCACGACTATGCTGACATCGGCATTGCGGTGAGCTCGCCCAAGGGCCTCATGGTGCCCGTGCTTCGCAATGCGGAGAAGCTCACGCTCGCCGAGATCGAAGGGGGTATCAAGGCGCTCGCTGTAAAGGCGCGCGACGGCAAGCTCAGCATCGACGAGATGACCGGCGGCACCTTCACCATCACCAACGGAGGCGTCTTCGGCAGCATGCTCAGTACGCCCATCATCAACCCGCCGCAGAGCGCCATCCTGGGCATGCATAACATCGTGGAGCGGCCCGTGGCGGTGCATGGCCAGGTGGTCATCCGCCCCATCATGTACGTGGCGCTCAGCTACGATCACCGCATCATCGACGGCAAGGAGAGCGTGAGCTTCCTGATGGCCGTGAAGCAGATGATCGAGGATCCCGATAAGATGGTGTTCGGGAACAGGGAGCCGGGGGAGGTGCTTTTGGGGTTGTAGGTCCAACAGGCGCCCCGCCTGTTGCTTGTCCCACAGGCGCCCCGCCTGTTGATTTCGTGATTTGTTTTGAGCTAGAAGCACGCCTCGCTCTCGAGCTTTGCTTTGCTCGATTGGCCGCTAGGCCTTTCGGAATCCGATGGACGACCTTTTCTACGACGAGCACGCGGAGCTGGAGATCACGCTGCGCAATCGGCCCCATTGGAAACAACCGGGCAAGGTCCACTTCGTGACCTGGCGATTGGCCGACAGTCTTGCACAAGCGCAATTGAAGCAACTGGATTTTGATCGCAGGGAGTGGGTCCGCAGACACGGATCGAAACCGATTGATGCATTGGAGCCTGCGGCAAGGCGTGAGTACTGTCGGCTCTTTCATGAGCGCGTGGAGCGTTGGCTCGATGCCGGTGCTGGATCTTGCGTGCTTCGGCAACCAGAAGCACGGAAGTAAGTGGTCGAGACCTTGCACGTGTTCTCTCCAAGCCGCTATCGGCTTGGCACATTTGCGGTGGCTGGGAATCATGTGCATGTGCTCGTGGTTCCGAACACGGGCTATGACCTGTCCTCGATCACGCATTCCTGGAAGTCGTACACGGCGAAGTCGATCAACAGGCTGCTCGGCCGAAGCGGTAGGCTGTGGAAGGATGAGAGCTTCGACCACATCGTTCGCAGCGAGGCGGCATTCTGGAGGATCGACAAGTACATTCGTGCCCATGTGCGGCAAGGGGCATACGTTGAGGAGCGTTCGCTGCTGGAATGAAGAGCACAGGCGGGGCGCCTGTGGGACCTTCAGCTTCCTGATAGCCGTGAAGCAGATGATCGAGGATCCGGATAAGATGGTGTTCGGGAACAAGGAGCCGGGGGAGGTGCTGCTGGGGTTGTAGATGGTTGCCGATATATGTTAAGCGTTGACCAATACACTTTCGTTGATTGCGTTCTGGTGCGTTTCTATTGCAGTGAATCGATGGATACAATGAGCATTACGGTTGAAGCTTACTATCCATTGCGGGAATCGGACGAGCGTCGTCATAAGGGGCTAGTGCTGGTGGTATGCTCCGGCGTAAGGAACATCCAGGCGCTGGTCACTTCTGAGTTTGGTTTCGATTTGGCCTTGCCGTATTGCAGAGGGAATGACGTCAAGGCGAATGAAGTGTATCACATGGTGGTAAACGACGCGGCGGCAGGCGGAAAGCGCTTGACCCTGGACTCGGATTTCTTGAAGCTAGACTTGATCTGCGCAGACATTAATGTTGACGAAGTCGAGAACTGAAGACATGAGACGTGGCTTCCCTTATGGCGACAAGCGCAGGACGGGAGCGTTTCTCCTTCTAGATTTTCAGACTATAAGCAGGTCGCTTGCGGGACCTTCAGCTTCCTGATAGCCGTGAAGCAGATGATCGAGGATCCCGATAAAATGGTGTTCGGGAACAAGGAGCCGGGGGAGGTGCTGCTGGGGCTGTAGGTCCAACAGGCGCCCCGCCTGTTGGTTAGAACACCTGCATCGCTCTCAAGCATTCCTTTGTTCCTCGCCATGCAACCAGACAACCCCCTTGCATCCTACCGCCGCCAAGCCATCCGCTATTGGGAGAAGGGCCGCTTGATCTACCTCGGCTGCTTGGTGCTGGTTGTTGCGCTCGTGTATGTGCAGACCATGCCCTATGGTCGTTTCGTAGCGCAAGGGCCGCTGCACGTTTGGAGCATCCTCTTCGGCTGGATCGCTTGCTTCATCGGCGCGAATGCCTGCTACACGGCGGTGTATGTGCTGGAGTTCCTGTTTATGGGTACCATGTTGCAGGACTTCTACCTACGCTCGCGCTGGCTCGCGCTCGTTGGCGGAATCGCTTTCGCCATGGTCTTGGCGTATGCATGCGCGTATGCCTTGTTCTGGGGCATGCGTTAGGTCTTCTGAGTTTTAGAAGTCGATTGCGCGACACTGCCGCAGATATGGGCACGCGCTTCCGTCCGGCGATGGAATCGAGCACATGAAAGCCTGAAAGGATGTTGCTCAGAATCTGAGGGGTCCGGAGCGTAGGGTCAAAAGACCCAGCGCCCCGATCCCGCTCAGCGCCCCCGGCTATCTTCGCCGCCCTTCCCTCGGCAGGTACGCCTTCGCATGGACCGCAACTCGATCATCGGCATCATCCTTATCGTCGCCATCCTCTTCGGCTATACCCTTTGGACCATGCCGAGCGAGGAGGAGCGCGCACAATACCAGCTCCGGCTCGACAGCCTGGCCAAAGTGGAAGCGGACCAGCGCGTGCTGGAAGCCGAACGGAAGAGCCTGGCCGACTCCATGCAATCGGCTGCAGCAGCGGTTCCGGTGGACACATCCTTGGCCACTGCCGACCGCGCCTTGGCCGACAGCCTTCTGGCCGCGAACCTGTCCAAGCGCTTCGGGCCGTTCGCCCCTTCTGCCGAGGGCAAGGCCGAAGAGGTCACCATTGGCAACGAGCGCTTGCAAGTGAACTTCAGCACCAAGGGCGCGAGGCCAACGCTGATGCTGCTGAAGGAATACCGCACCTACAGCCAAACGCCGCTCCTACTGGCCGATCCCGATTCGGGCAGCTTCTACTTCAGGTTCCTCACCGGCGGCACGGACCTCAGCACGGCCGACCTCTTCTTCACTGCGGAGATGCTCGGCGAGAACGCCGTTCGCTTCACTGCGCCCACGAGCGATCCAGCCAAGAAGCTGCAGATCACCTATCGCCTCGATAGCACCAGCTATTTCCTGCACACACACCTCGACCTCGTTGGCCTCAAGGGCGAAGTGGATCCGCGCAGCATGCTCTTCAACTGGGAGCTCACTGGCCTGAGCAACGAGAAGCACCAGCCCAGCGAGATGCAGAAGTGCGGCGTGTACTATAAGTACTTCAACGACGACCGCAGTTACCTCAGCGAATCCAGCGCCGATGAGAAGAAGCTCGATGGCCGCACCAACTGGGTGGCTTTCAAGCAGGGCTTCTTCACCGTGGCCATGGTCAGCGAAGGGGGCTTCAGCAGCGATGGCAGCCGCATCGCCATTACCCCGCTGCTCGAGGAGACCCACACCAAGCATTACAGCGCCAAGTTGCTCTTCGAGAAGGACCGCGACGCAGAACCAACGGTGGATATGCGCCTGTACCTCGGCCCCAATCATTTCGGCACGCTGCGCCGCACGGAGATCGCCGATTTCCAGAAGATCATCGATCTGGGCTGGGGCATCTTCGGATGGATGAACCAGTGGCTGGTGATCCCCATCTTCAACTGGCTCGATGGCTGGGGATGGAACTACGGCATCATCATCCTGGTGCTCACCATCGTCATCAAGCTGCTGCTGATGCCGCTCACCTACAAGAACCTGGTGGCGAGCGCCAAGATGCGCGTGCTGAAGCCCGAGATGGACGCCATCAACGAGAAGCACAAGGAAGGCGATGCGCTGAAGAAGCAGCAAGCCACCATGGAGCTTTACCGCAAGGCCGGCGTGAATCCCGCCAGCGGCTGCGTGCCCATGCTCATACAGCTGCCCGTGCTCTACGCCATGTTCCGCTTCTTCCCGGCCAGCATCGAACTGCGGCAGGAGAAATTCCTCTGGGCCGACGACCTCAGCAGCTACGACAGCATCTTCGAGTGGAGCCAGTACATCCCGTTACTCAGCGATAGCTACGGCAACCACATCAGCCTTTTCACCCTGCTGATGGCCGCCAGCACCATCGTGTACTCGGTCATCAACCAGAAGCAGATGCCCAGCCAGCAGAACATGCCGGGCATGAAGATGATGATCTACCTCTTCCCGATCATGATGCTGTTCTTCCTGAACAACTTCAGCGCGGGCCTCAGCTACTACTACCTGCTCGCCAACCTGATCAGCATCGCGCAGATGACCGTGCTCAAGAGCTGGTTCGTTGATGAGAAGAAGATCCGCGCGCAGCTGGAGCTCAACATGCGCACACCGAAGAAGAAGAGCAAGTGGCAGCAGCGCTTGGACGACCTCCAGAAGCAACAGCAGCAACGGCGTAAGTAGTCCGACCGGCGTCCCGCCGGTCGATTGAGCAGGGGGGCGTATGAAAACGATCGGCGTCCCGCCGGTCGAACAAAATTGAGAGAGCAGGCACGACATTCGATAACCGCCGCACCATGAAGCACACGATCCTCCTCGCCATCGCCGCGCTCGCCATCGCCTGCGGCGGAAACAAGAAGACCACGGCGGCCGAACCTGAGCAGCAAGTGCAAACGGATGAGGTGGCCCAAGCCCCGCGTTTGGGCGGCCCCGGCAAGGCCGATACGCTCTTCCTCTCATTGGAGCGCACGCCCTGCTTCGGCATGTGCAAGGCGTACCAGATCAACCTGTACCGCAGTGGCTACGCCACTTTCGATGGCCGCATGAACATGGAGAAAGAAGGGCTTCATAGTGCGCGCGTGGGCCTCGATACCATGCTCACCATCCTGGCCCGGGCCGATGAACTCGGCTTCTTCGGCATGCAGGCCAAATACGATGCGGAGGTGACCGACCTGCCCAGCACCGTGTTGCGGATCATCGCCGACGACCGCGATAAGAAGGTGATCGGCCGTGTGGGCCAGCCGCAGGCTTTCAAGGCGCTGGTGGCCGATATCGAGAGCCTCCTCCTGCCCATGGCATGGGTGCCGGTCACGCCGGAGCCTTAGCAGTAGCCTCTGAGCCATCCCATCACCTGCCGTTCATCCCCGAACGGTCCGTCACGCAAGGGCCATCCGGCTACATTTGGCGCCCCTCCGCAGGGCGTTCCTGCGCCGGGATCCTGAACCAACCCCTCAACCATGAAGAAGTTCCTTTCACTCATCGTCGCCGTGCTGGTGGCGGTCGCCACGCATGCCCACGAGGGCATGTGGCTGCTCACCAAGCTCAAGCAGATCAACGAGGCCGAGATGCAGAAGCTCGGTTTCAAGCTCACTGCCGAAGACATCTACGACATCAACCGTAGCGGCGTGAAGGATGCCGTGGTGCGCCTAGGGCGTGGCTTCTGCAGCGGTGAGATGGTGAGCGCCGAGGGCCTCTTCCTCACCAACCACCACTGCGGTTACGATGCCGTGCAGAAGCTCAGCAGCGTGCAGAACGACTACCTCACCGATGGCTTCTGGGCCATGACGCGCCAGCAAGAGCTTCCGGCGGGCTTCCCCGTGAGCTTCCTCCAGCGAATCGACGATGTCACGGATCAAGTGCTGGCAGAGCTGAACGATGGCATGACCGAGGAGCAGCGCGGCGAGGCCATTCAGGCCGTCGCGGCCAAGCTGAAAGCAGCGGTGGGCAAGGAGAACGGCATCAGTGCCGATTTCAAGATCATGTTCGAGGGGAATGAGTTCTACCTCTTCGTGTACAAGACCTACCGCGATGTGCGCCTGGTGGGCACGCCGCCCAGCGCCATCGGCAAGTTCGGCGGCGACACCGACAACTGGATGTGGCCCCGCCACACCGGCGATTTCAGCATGTTCCGCGTGTACACCGGTCCCGATGGCGAGCCCGCCGACTACAACGAGGCCAACATCCCCTTCAAGCCCAAGTGGCACTTCCCGGTGAGCATCGCCGGCGTGAAGGAGGGCGACTTCGCCATGGTGATGGGCTACCCCGGCAGCACCGATCGTTTCCTCAGTAGCCACGGCGTGAAGCTCGCCCTCGACATCGAGCAGCCCAGCCGCGTGAAGATCCGTGGCAAGAAACTCGAGATCATGAAGCAGGACATGGATGCCAGCGACGCCGTGCGCATCCAGTACGCCAGTAAATACGCGCAAGTGAGCAACTACTGGAAGTACTTCATCGGGCAGCAGCGCGGCCTGAAGCGCTTGCGCGTGTATGACAAGAAGAAGGCGCAGGAGGAATCGCTCATGGCCTGGGTGAGCGCCGATCCGAAGCGCAAGGCCAAGTACGGCGAGATCATCTCCTTGCTCGAGCGCGGCTACACCGATCGCGCCAAGTTCGAGAAGGCCAGCACCTACATGCAGGAGGCCGCTTTCGGCAGTGAAATGGTGCTCTTGGGCTTCCGCTTGCAAGGGCTGAAGGCCGCTTTGGAAACCGATGCCAAGGATGCCGCGAAAGTGGCCGCCGCCGTAGCGCAGACGCAAGCCATGACCGAAGGCCACTGGAAGGACTACAATGCTTCGACCGACGAGAAGATCACCGCCGCCATGTTCGAGCTGATCCGCAACGATGTGGAAGCCGACCTGCAGCCGGGCGTGATGGCCACCATCAACAAGAAATTCAAAGGCAGCACCGCGGCGTGGGCCAAGGCCGTTTACGCCACCAGCATCCTAGCCGACAAGAAGCGCCTTGATGCCTTCCTCGCGAAGCCTTCGCTGAAGGTCTTGCAGAAGGATCTGGGCTGGCAGGCCAGCGAAAGCTGCTTGAATCACTGGCGCAATGTGCTCGGACCTGCCGTTGGCGCCAGCGAGGCCGATACCGAGAAGGGCTACCGCCTGATGGTGGCCGCCATGCGCGAGATGGAACCCAACAAGAGCTGGTACCCCAACGCCAACAGCACCATGCGCCTCACCTACGGTCAGGTCGGCAGCTACGTGCCCATGGATGGTGCGCTCTACCACCACATCTGCACGGCCAAGGGTATCCTGGAAAAGGAGGACCCCACCAACGATGAGTTCATCGTGCCCGCCCGCCAGAAGGAGCTGCTCCTGAAGAAGGACTACGGACGCTACGCCGACGAGAACGGTGAACTCGTGGTGTGCTTCATCAGCAACAACGACATCACTGGTGGCAACAGCGGCAGCCCGGTGATCAACGGCAAGGCCGAGCTCATCGGCATCGCCTTCGACGGCAACTGGGAAGCCATGAGCGGCGACATCGCCTTCGAGCCCGAGCTGCAGCGCACCATCAGCGTGGACATCCGCTACGTGCTCTGGTGCATCGACAAGCTCGCTGGCGCTGGCCACCTGGTGAATGAGATGACCATCGTGGAGCGCAAGCCCGTGGAAGAGCCCAAGGCCGAGGTGCCTCCTCCTCCCGCGCCCGCACCGGTGAAGAAGCCCACCGTTCGGAAGTAACCGAGTTAATGGACTTGATGGAGAGGGGGCTTCGGTCCCCTCTTCTGTTTTCTGGTAATCAGGTGCGCGCCAGTGCCGATTCCTCTTTGCGTGTCACCGCGATCGTTGCCCCCACGCTCGCCATCACCGGCGCCAGCATCAACCCGATTAGCGGGATCTTCATCAACAGGCTGAAGCATGCGCCATTGGCCAGCACTGCGCCCAAGTGGCTGTTCACGGCACGTGTGCTCTCGCCGATGCGCATGCGCCGCCGCTCGAACACATAGTCGAACATGCTGAAGCCATAGAAGTAGGCAGAAACGATGAAGAGCAAGATGAAGCTCACCAGCGCGAACGGAGGGAAGAGGATGCTCGCGACCCAGATGATCACCGAGAAGGCCAGTTCAAGGATACCGTTGCGCATGGCGATGAGCGCACCGCGCACGGCATCCTTCATGAGCTGCTTGAAGCTGAAAGGGAACTCGCGTCCGGTGATCTTCTCCTCGGCCACTTCGCTCGCATACGCCAGCAGCGGCGATAGCAGCACCAGCACGATGTACTTGTTGGCCACGAAGAGCAGGTAGCCGATTGCGAGGCGCAGGATCCACCGCACGATCGCTTCACGTGCGCCGTTCAGCCAGGCCTTCACATCGGCCCACCAATCCGTTTCGGCGCTTGCGTCCATCGGGATCTCCAAGTAACCCGCCGCCCACGCGCTAACTGATTCTGTGATAGCCTCCAAGCCATGGAACATGCCGTAGGCCAGCAGCACCCACAGCGCGATCGGCGCCAGGAACATCCACCACAAGCCATGGCGGAAGCAGAAACCGAAGGCACGGAATAAACCGTTGAGGCCGAGGCCGAAATCGCGCATGATGCGATGTAAGTAGCTGCGACGCATGCGTCGCCCCGACAGATCGCCGTTTGATGGTAAACAGTTGCCGTAGCTGCCACGCATACGTCGCCCAGCCCGATCGCCAGATGACAAGTAGACGGTCCCAACCATGTCGATTCATGAATCATCAGAGGTCGATGCGGAATTGCGGGTAACCGACCACGGGCCGCCAGCCCTAAGTTTGCGCCCCATGGACCTCAGCAAGATCATCACCGTAGCGGGCAAGCCCGGGCTGCACCGCGTAGTGGCGCAAGGGCGCCAAGCGCTCATCACCGAATCGCTCATCGACGGCAAACGCACCCCTGTTCCGCTCAGCGTGAAGGTGAGCAGCCTCGATGAGATCAGCATGTTCACAACAGGGGATGATGTGCCCCTGAAGGATGTGCTCAGCAAGCTGTATGAGGTGAACAACAAGGGCGAGGCCATCGATCCCAAGAGCGAGGAGAACGCGCTGTGGGATGCGTTGCTGAAAGCCCTGCCCACGGCCGACCGCAGCCGCATCTACGCAAGTGATGTCCGCAAGCTGTTCACTTGGTATGCCCAGCTATTGAAGATGGGCGAGTTCGAGAAGGTCGAAGAGAAGACCGAAAAGGACAAGGAAGCCGAGCACAAGGAAGCCGCTCCAGAGAAGAAGACCGTGGAGAAGGCCGCGAAGAAGAAGGCCGACACGGCCTCGAAGGTGAAACCCGCCTCCAGCGGCGCGCCCAAGGCAGCTACTGTGCGCCGCGGCGGTCAGCGCGGCAGCTAAGCGCGAGAAGGTCTGCTCTGAGCCGAGCTGCTTTCGTTTCCAGCAGTGGGCTGAGGTCTGTCAAGCGTGCTGCTTGGCCCCCATCTATCTTGCCCGCCCTGCAAGCACGGACCCATGAAGCATCTCCGTACCCTTTCGTTGCGCACCTTGGCCTTGGCCGGCATCATCGGCATCGTGGCCGTTTTAGTGGCTTGGAACCGCGATGAACTGCCCAAGGCGGCGGCCTATCATTCACAAGCCGAGATCGATGCCTTCCGCGGCGGCGGACAGGGCTTGGCCAGCGGAGCCAACAACTTCTTCCGCGCCAGTGGCGATTGCTTCGGTTGCCATGGTCCGGATAACATCGGCCCCGTGTTCGCCAATCGCGATGCCAATGGAAACGATGTGAACCCCATCGATTCTTGGCGCAGCAGCATGATGGGCAACAGCGCGCGCGATCCGTTCTGGCGCGCCAAGGTGAGCCACGAGGTGAGCGTGAATCCTAGCCACCAAGCCGCATTGGAGGACAAATGCACCAGCTGCCATGCCCCCATGGGCCGCTACGATAAGCACCTGATGGGCGCTGGCCCGTTCAGCATCGCTGAGCTGGTGCAGGATCCCATAGCACTCGATGGTGTGAGCTGCCTGGCTTGCCACATGCAGAAGCCCGATAGCCTTGGCCTCCTCTTCAGCGGCAACCTGAAATTCGAGACCACTGGAATCCTTTACGGTCCGCATGGTGGCCCAGAGGATGAACCGCTCTTCGGATCGCCGATGCTGGGCTTCGTGGGCTACGAGCCGCTCTATGGTGCCCACTTGAGCACTGCGGGAACCTGCGCGGGCTGCCATACCCTGATCACCGAGACCGCCGACCTCGACGGCAATCTCACCGGCGACCATTTCGTGGAGCAAGCCACCTACCACGAATGGCTCAACTCGTCCTTCAATACCGACGCTGATCCCGAGAATGGCCTTTCCTGCCAGGCTTGCCACATGCCGCGCATCAATGATGCCGTGGTCGTCTCGGCCCTCTATGACTTCCTCACGCCGCGCACGCCGTTCGGCAAGCACCATCTGGTTGGTGCCAACGTGTTCATGCTCAATCTGCTCAAGCACAACAACACGGCACTCGAGCTCACCGCCAATCAGACGCACTTCGACAGCACCATCTCGCGCACGCAGCGCATGTTGCAACAGCAATCGCTCCTGATGGAGACCACCGTGATGGACCGGACAGCCGAGACTGCCTACATCGATGTGAAGCTGACCAACCTCGCGGGACACAAGTTCCCCAGTGGTTATCCCGCGCGCCGCGCCTTCATCGAACTGCATGTGCAGGGCGAAGGCGGCAACACCATCTTCCGCAGCGGCAACTGGGACAGCAGCTATGAAGTGGTGGGCCATGATGCGGATTGGGAGCCGCACCACGATGTGATCACCAGCGAGAGCCAGGCGCAGATCTACGAGATGGTGATGGGCGATGTGAACGGCAACAAGACCACCGTGCTCGAGCGCGCCAAGTTCCCGCTGAAGGACAACCGCCTCACGCCATTGGGGTTCAGCACCTCGCACATCAGCTACGATACCACGCTCATCGCAGGTGTGCCGGGCAGCGACATCGATTTCAATCGCTACACCAACGGCACCGAGGGCAGCGGAACGGACATCACCCACTACCAGGTGCCCATGGACGGCTATACCGGCGCCATCACGATCACGGCGCGTGTGTGGTACCAGAGTGCTCCGCCGCGCTGGATGGAGGAGATGTTCGAGTTCAATACGCCCGCCATCAACACCTTCCGCGACATGTATGAAGCAGAGGACGGCAGCCCCACGCTGGTGAAGGAGAGCGTGCTCGTGGATACGAGCCTCGAGATCGACAACCTCGCCGAGGCGGGCATCCGCATCTTCCCGAACCCCGTGCGCGATGGATTGCTGCGCATCGAAGGCATCGGCGCCAAGGTGAAGGAGGTGAGCGTGCTGGATATGCGTGGTGCACAAGTAGCCGTGCTGCGTCCCAACGGGGAGCGCTCGTGGACGGTGCGCCTGCCCGACTCGCCGGGCACCTACTTGGTGGTGATCGAAGTTGCGGGCAAGCGTTTCGTGGAGCGCGTCGTGAGGCCGTAACCCGCCTACTTTGGCGGCATGAGCAGAAGGTTGATTGGAATCGCGGCGGCGGCATTGTTGCCCTTCGCCCTGCGCGCACAGCATCCCGTGATCCAAGGCATCCTCGACGAGGTGCGCATTGATAGCATGATGCTGTGGGTGAGCGAGCTCAGCGGCGAGGTCCCTGTGATGATCAATGGCACGGAGCACACCTTGGTGAGCCGCCATAAGAACAACGTCGGCAACAACCTCGCGCAGCAGTGGCTGCAACAGAAACTTGTGGAGCTGGGCTACGCGCCCGTGGAGCAGGTCTTCAGCACCACGGGGCGCAACATCCTGGTCACGAAGCCCGGCAACGGCACTTCTGAGGATATCGTGATCATCTGCGCGCACTACGACGCGCTGCCCGGCGGCAATGTTGCAGCCCCTGCGGCCGATGACGATGGCAGCGGCGTGGGTGCGGTGCTCGAGGCTGCGCGCGTGCTGCGCGATGTGGAGTTCGTGCATCCCATCGTGTTCGCGCTCTGGGATGAAGAGGAGCAGGGCCTTGTTGGCAGTGGCTACTATGCCGGAGCCATGGCCGCGAACGATGCGCCCATCAGGGCCGTGGTGAACATGGACGCGATCGCCTACGATGGCAATGCCGACGCCAAGGCGCGGATCCATACGCGGCCCATCGCCAACTCGCTCGCCATCGCCGACACCATCTTCAGCGTGCATGCGCAGTACGGCATCGGCCTCGACCTCATCCTCACCAACCCGGGCGCCACGTACAGCGATCATGCGTCGTTCTGGAACGAGGGCTTCGGCGCGGTGCTGGTGATCGAGGAGTTCACCAACGACGGCAATCCGCAGTACCACACGCCCAACGACCGCGTGCAGTATTTCGATGTGCCCTACTACGAGAAGCTCGCTAAACTGAGCATCGCCAGTGTGGCGGCATTGGCTATCCCGGTCACGGGCGACATGAGCATTGATGAGCGCGTTGCAGACGATGCACCTTCGCTTTATGCCTATCCGAATCCAACCGGCGCCGACGCGGGCTTATGGCTCGAATCGCCTGTCGCAGCGCACGCCCGCCTCACGCTGCACGATGCGCTGGGCAAGGAAGTGAGCGTGATCGCGAATGGCGTGTTGCCGGCGGGCCGCTCCGGATGGCGTGTGCCGCTGGATCAATTGCCCGCTGGCGGATATGTGGTGCGCGCTCAGGTTGAAGGCCGGGATCCGCTCGCGCTGCGGCTGATCAAGCTGCCGTGATCACTGCTTCACGAACGGCTTCGTGGCCAGTCGGCCTTCGGCATCAGTGATCAGGAGATAGTAGTTGCCGCTGGCAAGGCCGGAGACATCCATGATGGCCTTCGTTGATCGCGCAGGGAATGACACCAGCACTTCCTCGCCTTGGAGCGTGATCACTCGGATTGAATTCAACGCTCGCGAGCCCGCGTCCACGCACACCTTGTCGTTGGCTGGTGATGGATACACGTTCAGCCCATCGCCCGCATCGCTCAATGCAGCAAGACCGGTGCTCGCATCAACAACCGTGATGGTGCCGAACTGCGTCGCGGAATGCCCATCGCCATCGCAGTGGTAGTTGTACACGCCGGGGA
>JBATND010000051.1:0-6277 GCA_049290175.1 Flavobacteriales bacterium
GCCCTGGACTTCGGACTGATCGTTGACGGCGCGGTGATCATCGTGGAGGCCGTGCTGCATCGTTTGCATGGGACCGGTCATGGCCTCGGTACCGGAAAGCTCGACCAGCAACGCATGGATGAGACCGTGCGCAGTTCCGCAAGCCGCATGATGAATTCCGCGATGTTCGGGCAGGTGATCATTCTCATCGTCTACCTGCCGATCCTTTCGCTGCAGGGCATCGAGGGCAAGATGTTCAAGCCCATGGCCCAGACCGTGGCCTTCGCCGTGCTGGGCGCGGCGATCCTCTCGCTGACCTACGTGCCCATGATGAGCGCGATGTTCCTCAGCAAGAAGCTCGACCCACCGGCGACATGGACCGACCGCATGATGGAACGCCTCGGGAAGTTCTACCGCACGTGGTTGGACAAGGCCATCCTGAAGCCCATGCGCTTGGTGGTCGCAGCGGTGGTGTTGCTCGTGGTGGCCGGCGGCATCATGGCGGCCATGGGCGGCGAGTTCATCCCCGAACTGGAGGAGGGCGACTTCGCGATCGACACGCGCCTGCTCACCGGAAGCTCGCTCACCAACACCGTGGAGACCTGCCAGAAGGCGGCCGGCTTGCTCAAGGACCAGTACCCCGAAGTGGAGAAGGTGGTGGCCAAGATCGGCAGCGGCGAGATCCCCACCGACCCCATGCCCATCGAGGCAGCGGACATGATGGTGATCCTGAAACCCAAGAAGGACTGGACCAGCGCGAAGACCTTCGATGAACTGGCCGAGAAGATGGGCAGCACCTTGAGCGTGTTGCCCGGTGTCACCTTCGGATTCCAATACCCCGTGCAGATGCGCTTCAACGAACTGATGACCGGTGCCCGACAGGACGTGGTGTGCAAGATCTACGGCGAGGACCTCGACACCCTGGCCGCTTACGCCCACAAGCTGGGTGAACTGGTGAGCAGCGTGGAAGGCGCGAAGGACCTCTACGTGGAGACCGTGGGCGGCCTGCCGCAGATCGTGGTGACCCATCACCGCGCCGCACTGGCACGCTATGGATTGGACGTGGAAGCGGTGAACGACGTGGTGCGCACGGCCTTCGCGGGAAGCGTTGCGGGTCAGGTGTTCGAGGGTGAACGACGTTTCGACCTCGTAGTGCGGGCGCGTTCACAGAGCCGGTCGGACCTCAGTGATGTGCAGCGCCTGCTGGTGCCCACACCCATGGGCAAGCCCGTACCGCTCTCGATACTCGCCGATGTGCGCATCGAAGATGGCCCGAACCAGGTGCAGCGCGAGGATGCGAAACGCCGGATCACCGTGGGCTTCAACGTGCGCGGTCGTGATGTGCAGAGCATCGTGGAGGAACTGCAGGGCAAAGTGGATGCACAACTGGACCTGCCTGTGGGCTACTACACCACGTACGGCGGGGCCTTCGAGAACCTCGTGGAGGCCAAGAAGCGCCTGGTGGTGGTGGTGCCGCTGGCCCTGTTGCTGATCCTGCTGCTGCTCTACTTCGCCTTCGGCTCCCTGAAGCTGAGCCTGCTCGTCTTCAGCGCCGTGCCGCTCTCCGCGATCGGTGGCGTGTTCGCCCTGGCCGGACGGGGCATGCCCTTCAGCATCTCGGCGGGAGTTGGGTTCATCGCGTTGTTCGGTGTGGCGGTGCTGAACGGCATCGTGCTGATCAGCGAGTTCGAGCACCTGGCCAAGAGCGGGCTGAAGGACGTGGCCGAACGCATCAGGCAGGGCACCGCGACACGATTGCGTCCGGTGCTGATGACCGCCAGCGTGGCCTCCCTGGGCTTCCTGCCCATGGCCCTGAGCAACGGCGCTGGTGCGGAAGTGCAACGCCCCTTGGCCACAGTGGTCATCGGCGGACTCATCACCGCCACCTTCCTTACCCTCTTCGTGCTGCCCTCGCTCTACATGCTGGCCTTCCTCAAGGCGAAGAACGGAGGGACGAAAGGCCCGAAGACCGCAGTGGCCATGATCCTGCTCACCTTGCTCGGTGCCCCGCTGGCCACGAACGCGCAAACGACCGTGCTGCCCATCACCCTTGAACAGGCGGTGGACAGTGCCCTGCGGAACAACCTCTACCTGAAGGGCGCGGCATTGCGCAGCGAGGCCGAGGAAGCGCTCATCGGCAGTGGATGGGACCTGCCGCAGACCAACATCGACTTCGAGTACGGACAGGTCAACACCAACGCGACCGACGACCGCATCAGCCTTTCGCAGAGCCTGTCCTTTCCCACGGTCTATGCGCAGCGACGGAAGATGTTGAAGCACAACGCGGCCGGTGTCCGGTGGGAACAGGCGCTGCGCCAACGCGAAGTGCGCACACAGGTGAAACAGAGCTACCACGAGGTGCTCGTGCTCCGCGAACAGATGCGTTTGCTCCAGGAGGCTGACAGCATCTATACGCTGGCCGTCACCGGTGAGGAGCAGCGCTTCGACCTGGGGTCCAGCAACGTACTGCAACGCGCCACCGCCCGCACACAAGCGATGCTGATGCGTGCCCGCGTGCAACAGGTGAAGGCCGACCTGGAACAGGCCCGCACCAGACTCGCGCAGTTGGTGAACCTGTCGAGCACGCCGATCTCACCCACGGTGATCCTCGAACCCCAGCCCATCCCGATCAAGCAGATCCTTCCGGTGATGCCCGGCGACTCGGCCGTTCAGCTGCACCCCGTGATCCGCGCCGCGAACGAGCAGATGGCCGCCGCCGATGCCCGTTGGCACATGGAACGCTCCACCCTGCTGCCGAACCTCACGCTCGGGGTGTCTTCCATGACGCTGTACCAGTCGCCTTCCGTGCCCGATGGCTCGCTGATCTACGGTCGCGATGATCGGTTCACCATGGTGCGTGCCGGAATCGGTGTGCCCTTGTTCTTCGGCGCGCAATCCGCACGCAACAAGGCCGCCCGCATTGACACCGAACGCGCCACCAACGAGACCGCGGCTCTGACACAGGAGGTCCGCACCCAGCTGCAACAAGCGCAGCAACGCTACACCGCCCAACTCGCCCGCGTGGAGGCCTTCGAACAAGGGGCCACGCAGGAAGCCGAGCAACTTCGCCGCTCCGCTGAGGAAGCCTACCTCAATGGCCAGATCGACCGGCTCGAATGGAGTTTGCTCACCGGCCAGTCCATCACCCTTTCCATGGAATACCTCGATGCGCTCCGGGCCCTCGGCCGCGCCAGCATCGAGCTCAACGCCTTCAACGAACAATGATCCCCCCCCCACGCATCATGCGTCAACACATTTCAAATAGCGTAAGTCGACCCTCCCGGCTCAAGGCCGGGATGACAGGGTCGACGGTACAGGTGCGATCGATCGGCACCATCGCCATCCTGATCGCATTGGCATCCTGCACCACGACCGAACCACCGGCGGATGCTGTTGCGCCCGCATCGTCCGAAACCACGGTCAGCCTGACCGCGGACCAGTTGAAGAACGCCGGCATCGTCACCGGCAAGGCTGAACGTCGTTCACTGGGGCTGCTGATGCCCGTGCAGGGCGTGGTGGACGTGCCACCGCAGAACCTGGTGAGCATCAGCGCACCGCTCGGCGGCTACCTGCGCTCCACGGACCTGCTGCCCGGCATGGAGATCCAGAAGGGGCAGACGCTCGCCATCATGGAAGATCCGCGCTTCATCCAGCTTCAACAAGACTACCTGGTGACCGAAGGCAAGGTGAAGATGCTGTCGCAGGACTTTGAACGGCAGAAGGCCCTCAACGCTTCCAAGACCACCAGCGACAAGGTGTTCCAGGAAGCGACCGCGGAGCTCAACACGCAGAAGGTGACCTTGCGCTCACTGGGCGAACAGCTGCGGCTCATCGGCGTGGACCCGACCGCACTCACCTCGGAGAGCATCTCGCGCAGCGTGGCCCTCCGGTCGCCCATCCACGGCTGGGTGGCGAAGGTGAACGTGAACATCGGGCGCTACGTGCAACCCACGGACATCCTCTTCGAACTGGTGGACCCGAAGGACATCCACCTGGCGTTGACCGTCTTCGAGAAGGACCTGCCGAACGTGCGCGTGGGCCAGGAAGTGCACGCACGGCCCACGGCGCATCCCGATGACGAGTACGAAGCGGAGGTGATCCTGGTGGGCCGCAGTCTCGATGCCGACCGCAGCACCATCGTGCACTGTCACTTTACCAAGACCCACAAGGACCTGGTACCCGGCATGGCCATGAGCGCCACGCTCGAGATCGAGACCGATACCGTGTGGTGCGTGCCCGAAGAGGCCGTGGTGCGCAGCGGCGAAGGTCAGGCCGTGTTCACCGCCAACGTGGACGGCAGCTACACCATGGTGCCCGTCACCACCGGGGCGAACGAGTACGGCTACTTCGAGCTCGTGGATCCCGGCGCTGAACTCCGGCAACGGTCATTGGTGGTCAAGGGTGCGTACAGCCTGCTCTCGACGCTGAAGAACAGCGGGGAGGAATGAAGTTGACCAACCGAGCCTCGACCCATTGGTCCGCCACACTCGACCGTGTAGCGGAATGCATGACGTCGGATGCATCATATCGGCCAGTCCAAGGGTGCATCACCCCTGCAGACCGTCGCGCACGCCACCTTTCCATCCTTCGCACTTGGGATGACCTGTTTGGGACCGCAGGTCCTAACATTGGACGGATCAAGCTCCGATGCTCCGCCCTTCGTCCATCCCACTCGCCATCCTCCTAGCGACGACGTGCGTTGCGCAGCAGGATGTGATCGCACTCCGCCAAGCCCGACAACTGGAAGAGCAAGGTGAAGGCCTCCACAGCCTGAGCGACATTGGTGAGGCAGAACGCTTGTGGAGTGAAGCGTTGGAAATCCGCAAACGCGCATTCGGGGATAGCTCGGTCGAAGCCGCCGTGGGCTATGCCTACCAAGCGCGCTACCACAACTACATGGCCGCTCCGCAGTTGGAGCATAGAGTGATGGCACGGCAGCAGGCCGAACGGGCGAAACGAGCGCTCCGAGCGCAGTCAGGCAATGTCGCTCCGAGCGAGCGCATCATCATTCTGCGCGAGTATGCATACGCATACAAGGTCTCCGAGATGAGTGGCTCATTGGATGATCAAACCCGCTTGGCACGCACGCGAGCGTTCTTCCGCGAAGCGCTACGCTCGGCAGTCGATGCGCGTGACACGGCCATGATCGCCCAGATCACGCATGACATCGGCAACACCTTCACAGATGAAGTAGGGCGATACAACCAAGAGCTGCCTCGCTCGGAACTACAGAACCTCGTGGACAGCGGCCTGTGGCACTACCGCCGTTCGATCGCGTTGATGACCGCCGCTGGAAAGGGGGATGGCGAAAGTGTCATGATGGACCACCTCACCACCGCGCTCATATATCGTTCCGCCTATGGCGCCGATAGCGCAAGGCAGGCCGTCGCATCCTATGACCGTGCGTTGCGCACCATGCTTCGCAATTCCGGTCGTGCTTCGGATGTCGATCCGCTGATATACGAGCCGAGAATAACGAACAAGGCTCAAATGGTGGAATTGCTCTACCTGCGTTCGCTATCGTTAGCTGATCCTGAGGCGGAACACAGGGGGGATGCACGACAGGTCGAACTCGCGCTCCATAGCCTCGAAGCCGCAGTACCCTATTGGGAAGCGATGCTGCGCGAATACAAAAGCCTAGATCTGCACAAGGTCATTGGCAGCTACAGTCACTTCCCGTTTCGATATGGCACCTATCTGGCTGCCGAGCTCTTCCTACTTACCGGCGACAGCTTGCGGCTGCGCCAAGCGATCGATTGGAGCGAACGCAACCGGGTTGGGTCGGACCAGCGCGACTTGCTGCGTGCTGGTGGATCACCAAGAACGAATCCAACACAGGCACGGGGGTTACCCTCAGTACCTCCAAGCACCGTGCTTATCGCATTCCACGATCACCCGCGCTTGATCGCCTTTGCTACCGCCGGGAACACGACACACCTGATCGGACCGAAGTCGTGGATAGCTACGCCCCATCAGATCAACGTGTGGAGCAAGCTACTGCGCGAAGCCATGAACGCGAGCGACATTCGCGCTTACCAACGAACAGCCTTTGCTCTGTACCAAACCACGATCGGTCCCGCACTGCTGAACGGAGACGTTCGAGAGGTTGTCATCGTTCCCGGCGAGCGGATGGGGACCATCCCCTTCGAAGCATTGGTGACCGATACAACACCAGCCGTGCGTTGGAGCGAACTGCATTACGTGCAGGATCGCTGGGAGGTGCGCTATGCACGCACCATGCGCGAAGCACTTGGACCGGCCACCGTACTGCCGGATCTGCCCATGCGCTTCATGGTAG
>JBATND010000052.1:0-18846 GCA_049290175.1 Flavobacteriales bacterium
GTGCCTAGCACCGTGTACACATAACTACCCGAAGGATCGGTGGCCGGGTTCAGGAAGCCGGAGTGCGGTCCGTTGGGCCCGGTCCATGTACCACCGTTGTTCGGATTGCCGCTGAGTTGCATGAAGAGGTTCACCTCGCCCTGATTGCTGCAACGCGTCAGGTTGCCACCCGTTCCCGCGTTGGGAGCCTGCACAACGCTCACGGTCACTACGGCGCTCGCAGCGAGACAGGGCGTTTGGCCCTGTACGGTGTAGGTGTAGCCGCCGGGCTGCGAAGTGCCGGGCGTGAACACGCCGGAATGCGCGGTGCCATTGGGTCGCGTCCATGTGCCGCCGCCATCGGGGCTGCCACCGAGCGAATCAATCAAATCGAAGGCTGGTGCATTGCTGCACACCACCACCGATTCATTCGTTCCAGCGTTCGGTGCTTGATTCACGTTCACCGTGACGAAGCCGGTATCGTTCACGCAAGGTGAGGTGCCCACCACAACATAGCCGTAAGTGCCTGGCGCGCTTGTTCCCGGCGTGAAGGTTCCAGACACCGGCTGGTTCGAGGCATTCAGCCAGAAGCCCGTTCCATTGGGCGACCCACCCAAAGCCGCGATCATGTCGAACGGCGCGTTGGTGCTGCATACCGTGATGGTGCCGTTCACGCCTGCGTTCGGCGCTATCACGCGATTCACCTGCACAACAGCGCTGCGCGGACCGCAAGGGCCTGTGCCTTGCACCGTGTAGGTGTAGTTGCCACCCACTTGTGATCCGGGCAAGTAGGTACCGTTATGCGGGCCGCCACCGGGCGCTGTCCATGAGCCGCCAGCTTGAGGCGATCCGCCCAACAGCGTGAAAAGATCAACCGGATCAGCATTGCTGCAAACGGTGATGCTGCCATTGGTGCCGGGGTTCGGCGGCTGCGTCACGCTCACGCTCACCGTGGCGCTCGCCGGTTGGCAAGGCGCAAGACCGGTGACCGTATAGATGTAATCGCCGGGAGCACTGGTGCCGGGCGTAAAGGTGCCGTTCATGGCGCCGCTTGGCCCCGTCCACGTGCCCGTGCCGTCGGGGCTTCCGGTAAGGATGCCGAACAAGCTGAACGGAGCGTCGCTGGCACAAACCGAAACCGGCGCACCAACACCAGCATTAGGCGCCGGATTCACCGTCACATTGATCGTGGCCGTCGCGTTGGCGCAAGGAGTTTGGCCCAATACGGTGTACACATAGGCACCGGTCGCATCGGTCGCGGGATCAAAGGTGCCGCTGTGCGCGCCCGATGGTCCGCTCCACGACCCGCCTCCATCCGGATTGCCCGATAGCAGATTGAAAAGGCTGAAAGACGCATCGTTGGAGCAGCGTGTGATGCTTGTTCCCGCACCGGCGTTCGGGGCAGTGTTCACGTTCACCGTGACCGTTGCGCTGCTTGGTGAGCATGGTGCTAGACCGGTAACCGTGTAGGTGTAAACGCCCGTCTGGCTTGTTCCCGGCGTGAAGCTACCCGAATGCGCATTGCCCTGCGGATCCTGCCAGGTGCCGCTCACGCTCGGATTGCCGCCGAGCGAGTTGAACAGATTGTACACCCCATCGGTGGAGCATAGCGTGATGCTGCCATTGATGCCAGCGTTGGGCCGCTGGTTCACCGTGATGGTGAGCGTCGCGCTGGCATTCGCGCATGGCCCTGCACCTGCAACGGTGTACACGTACGCCCCCGCTTGATCCGTTCCGGGAGTGAAGGTGTTGCCGTGCGCACCACTCGGTCCCACCCAAGTGCCGCCTGCATCGGGTGTTCCGAGCAACTGCGCTATCATATCAAAGGCCGCATCATCACTGCATACCGTGATGCTGCGCGACTGCCCGGCATTGGGCGCCGTGGTCTGAAGAACCGTAACGGTGCTCACTGCGGCCGGGCACGGCGGTGCTCCCGGTACCGTGTAGGTGTAAACACCTGGCGTGCTAGTGCCCGGCGTGTAGGTGCCTACCACGGGTGTGCCGCCGGGGCCGGTCCATGCGCCGGTAGCCTGCGGGTTTCCGCCCAAGAGATCGAACAGCTGGAACGCCGCTGAATTGCTGCACACGCTGGTGCTGCCACTAGTGCCCGCATTAGCCGGCTGGTTCACCGTCACGATCACATTGGCCGAAGCATTCGAGCAGGGTGCGATGCCCGCAACGGTATAGGTGTAGGTTCCTGCAGGATCGCTCGCAGGATTGAAGGTTCCGCTATGCGCACCGCTCGGACCGGTCCAACTGCCGCCGGGATCGGGCGAGCCACCAAGGAAGTTGATCAGTAGCGCAGTGGAACTGGTGGTGCAGAAGGTGGCCGTGCCATTCGTGCCCGCATTCGGGGCTTGCACCTTGGTCACTGTTACCGTGGCACTTGCATCCGGACAAGGAGCGGTTCCAGCATGCGTGTAGGTGAACACGCCGCCGGGATCAATCGCCGGATTGAAAGTCCCTCCATGCACACCACCACCGGGAGCGGTCCAACTACCGCCCGCGTCGGGGTTTTCGCCCAAGAAATTGAACAGGTTGAACGAGGTTCCATTAGAGCAGACCGCGTGCGTGCCATTCGTGCCCGGCCAAGGCGTTGTGACGATGCGCGCGAACCAGCCAGCACCAGCGGCACCGCCATCGCTGCGGAAGCGGAAAGTGAGGCAGCCACTGGCATCGCTGCTTGTGAAGGTGAGACCGGCTAGTGAATTCACGAAGTTGCCGACGGCAAGGGGCGAACCACCGGTTGTGATGCCGTCGAAGATTTCAAGACTATCACCGGGCGGCGGCCCACCGGCCACAGACCATGTGATGAAGCGAACCGAAGTGAACGGCCCCGAACCCGCTCCGCCAACTGGGCAGATGGTCACGGTGATGTCCTCGTTGTTGCCGTAGTTGCCACTGGGGCCTCCCGAATCGTAGAACTCTCCGGTGCAGACATCGAACTGCTGATCCTGATCGGCTACGCACACCTGGGCGCGCAAGGCCATCATGGGCGCCAGCACGAGCATCAGGTACGTGATGGCCCGCAAGGATGCGTTGCTGTTCAAGGATTTGCCCACGCGCTTTCCGGTAGGGTCCGGCGAAAGGGGCCGCAAGGTAAGCCTGCCCCCCCTGCCAAGGTCAAGGCAATGCCCCGCCGCTCTAAGGCTTATCGACCACTTGTTGTGTTCGATCGACGAAAAACATGGTGCTTGCACGCGCTCTAGACGCGCACAGGTGCGAACCGTTACTCTGCGGGGCGCTCAGTGTGCTGCTTGGCGATGGTCACCGCAAGGGTCACTTCATGCGTGCCCGTGCTGTAGTTGCGCAGGTTGCTGGTGATCACATCGTAGCTATAGCCGAACTGGAATTGCTTCTTGTGCCAGTAGCCGATCATGGCGCACCACGCATCGTTGGTCCGGTAGCCTGCTCCTATCCACACGGTCTCCTTGTAGCGCGCGGTCAGGTTGATGTCCATCTTCATCGGCACCGGTGCCACGTACTTCACCATGAACGAAGGCTCGATGCGGAAATCGTCGCCCACGGGCAAGCGGTAGCCGCCCATGGCGTAGTAGTGGCGCTCCATGCGGCTCATGGTTCCGGTGTTCTCGTGCAGGAACTTCACTTCGTTGTTCAGGAGCTGAGGAGCCGCTGCGCCGAACCAGAAGCGCGGATGATGCAAGAGGAAAGAGAAGGTGGCGTCGGGCTTCACTTCGCCGCGCAACTGCTCATCCAGCGCCGGATCTCCCTGATCACGCAGGTTGATCTTCGAGCCATCGATCAGGAACTGCAGCATGCCGAAACCGAGGCCGAAGCCCAGCTTCAGATCCTCAGTGAGGCGCAAGTGGTAAGCATAGCTGAGCTGGAAACCGGTGCGGCGCGTGGGGCCCACATGGTCGGTGTACAGGTAGCCGCCCACGCCCATCTGCTTGCCTACCAACGAGTGGCCGCTGAGCGTGAAGGTGCGCGGCGCATCCTGGATGCCCACCCACTGATAACGGTGCCCGCTGCGCAGCTCCAACGCGGACCGGCTTCCTGCGACTGCTTGGTTGAAGATGTAATCGTTGTGCATGTACTGCGTGAGCTGCGGCAGTTGCTGCGCTTGCACATGCATCGCGGCCATGAGCACCGCAACGATCGGAAGGAGAAAGCGGAGGTTCTTCATGGCATCAGCGGATCACGGTGAGCGGACCGGTGTAAGGCTCGGCGAAGCGCGGGTCGTTGAGCTTGATCACGTAGTAGTAGGTGCCCACGGGAACGAAGCCGCCGTTGTAGCGCCCATCCCATGGCGTCTTGTAGCCAACGCTGCGGAAGAGCACATCGCCCCAGCGGTTGTAAACCTCCACCTCGCATTCGGGGAAGAGGTCGATGAAGTCGATCACCCACGCATCGTTCCAGCCGTCGCCGTTTGGCGTGAAACCGTTCGGGATCACCACTTCGGGCACCACGGTGATCAGCACGGAGTCCACCGCAGCGCAGCCGTTGGGCGCCGTCACGTACACGTAGTACCAAGTGCTCACATCAGGATCAGCGATCGGGTTGGCGATGCTGCCGCTGGTGAGCGTTTGATCCGGCTGCCAGATGAAGGTTGAACCTGCGGGTCCTGTCGGGTTTCCGCCCAAGGTGGCGGTCTCACTCAAGAAGATGGCTTGGTCCGGACCGGCATCAGCGATGGGCAGATCAAGAATGGTGATCGTGACCTGATCCGTTGAGGTGCATGGTCCATCGGCCACAATGAGCGTGAAGGTGTAGGTGCCCGGAGGCAATCCAGCTAGGGTGATCACTGCATCGGTGCCGATCACGTTGTTCTGATCATCGAGCCACTGATAGGTGACGGCGCCCGTGCTCTGTGACCCATCGAGCACGATGTCCACGCCCGTGCATTCGGTGAGATCGGAACCAGCATCGGCCACCACGGTTGCGAGTGCATCCACATCAACGGTGATGGAGATGATGCAGCCGTTGTCATCCGTTACCGTGAGCGTGTAGCTGCCGGGCGCGAGGTTCACGATATCCTCGGTCTGTGCATCGAACCCATTGGGGCCATCCCAATCGAATGTGAAGGGCTCAGTGCCACCGCTTGTGGTCACGCTGATCGCACCATCGCTCGCCGTTGCGCAACTCGCCGGTGTCACTTGATCCACAACGATGCTCAATGCGCTCGGCTCGGTGATGGTGTAGCTGAAGGATGCGCTGCACCCCGCGCCATCGGTGATCGTGAGCGTATAGTTGTCCGGGCAAAGGCCCGTGGCCGATGCGTTGCCTTGCCCATTGCTCGGCACAGGGTTCCACGCGTACGTTAGCGTGCCGATGCCGCCCGTTGCCGCGGTGATGATGCTTCCATCGCAAGCACCATTGCAGAGCACATCATTCACCGTCGCGTTGTCGGTGATGTCTTGATAAGGCAGGATGGTGAAGGTGTAGGTGGTGTCGCAGCCGAGCGCGTCGGTGAGCGTTACGGTATTTGTCCCGGCGCAAAGCCCCGTGACATCAGTGACGTCCTGAGCAACGAGGTTGCCATCGGGATCGCGCCAATCGATGGCGATGCTGCCGGATCCACCGCTGGGCGAAACGGAAGCCGTTCCATCGCAAGGACCGAAGCAGGTCTCGTTGGTCCAGAGCAGGTTCGCTTCGATGGCATCGCCCTGCGTGATGGTGAATGGCGTGATGAGCGCGCAGCCGTTCGCATCGGAGACCTCCAGCGTGTAGTCGCCCGCGCAGAGATCGCTCACATCCGTAAGGTCCTGCGCGATGGCATTGCCGCTCGCATCGCGCCAAATGATCACGTACGGATCAACGCCACCGGTTATGCTCGCGCTCGCCGTGCCTTGGCAATCGCCGTAGCAGATGTTGTCCGTTGTGGCGAGCTGTGCTTCGAGCACCGGCGGATCTACCAGCGTGAAGGTCTCCGAGGCGGTGCAGCCATTCGCGTCGGTCACGGTCACGGTCCAATCGCCAGCGCACAGACCGATGATCGTGGGCTGCGTTGGGTCACTTGAAGGAGGTGGTGTCCAGGCATAGCTGTATTGCAGCGTCCCGCCACTCACCGACGCCGTGATCGCACCATCGCATGCGCCGTTGCAGGTTACTGGAACGATGGTGCCCGTGATGCTCAGCGGCTGCGGCTCCAGTATGAGCACATCCTGCGTGATAGAGCAGCCCGCTTGATCGGTGATGGTAACGCTGAACTGCCCAGCGCACAATCCGGTGATCTGCGGCGTGGTCTCGCCACCGGGACTCCAAACGATATCGTAGCCGGGCTGCCCTCCTGTTGGGCCCACCGTTGCTGTTCCATCGCACTCACCTGCGCAGCTCGCGGGCGTGGTGCTCAGGTTGGCTATGATCGGGTCGGGCTCCGTGACGAAGGCCGTGTCGATGGTGATGCAGCCAAGAACATTCGTGACCTGCACGAAGTAGAGGCCCGCGCACAGGCCGCTGAGCGTGTTCGCGCTCACGCCAAGGTCGTTGCCGTTCGCATCGAACCATGCCGTTACACAATCCGGTTGCGCGCAGTTGTAGCTCACGCTCACCTCGCCGTCGCAGTCTCCCGGACAACTGGTGATGCCATCGGTGATGCTGATCACTTCGCCATCCATGTCGCTCACCACAACGAGCGCCTGTGTCACACAGCCGTTCGCGTCGGTGATCTCCACGTTGTAGAAGCCTGCACACAATCCTATGATCGTCTCACCCGTGCCGATGATGCTCGCGCCATCGTACCACACCACGAAATAGCTTGCCGTGCCGCCGGTGATGGTCACGGTCGCGCTGCCATTGCAGAGGCCGCATTCGCTCTCGGTGGTGCTCACGGACGCTTGCAGCGACTGCGGTTCATTCACGTTGAAGGTCTGCGTGATGGAGCAGCCGGTGGCGTCCGTTGCGGTCAATGTCCATGTGCCGGGACAGAGGTCAGTGATCGTTGGCGCGCCTTGGCCGTTCGGATCGCCCGGCGACCATGCATAGCTGTAAGGCGCAACACCGCCGGTCACGACCACGCTCACCGATCCATTGCAATCGCCGGTACACAGGACATCCTGTACAGTGCTGGCGATCGCGAGCGGCTGCGGCTCGGTGATGAGCACATCCACCGTTGCCTCGCAACCGCTGTCATCTGTGATGAGCACGTTGTACACGCCCGCGCACAAACCCGTGACCTCCTGAGTTGTTTGCCCACCTGGTGTCCAGAGGAATTGGTAAGGCTCAACACCGCCCGTGGGGCCTACTGTTGCTGTGCCATCGCAAGCGCCCGCGCAACTCACTGGCGTGGTGCTCAGGTTCGGAGTGATCACTTGCGAGGGCAGCACCTCGGCATCGGCGAAGCTCACGCAACCGCTGCCGTTGGTGAGTTGTGCGGTGTACACGCCCACGCACAGACTGTCCAGCACTCCAGCGTTCACGGCGATCACGTTGCCATCGGCATCGAACCAGACGAGGTTGCACGGCGGAGAGGTGCAAACGAAGCCCACGCTCACAATGCCATCGCAATCGTTCGAGCAGGAGACCTGTCCGTTCACCGGAGTCAACGGATCGGCATTCGCATCGGGCACCTGTACGGATTGCGCGATGGTGCAGCCGTTGGCGTCAACAACAGTGGCTACATAGAGCCCGCCGCAGAGGTTGCCGATGCTCTCGCCACTGCCCACCGGC
Organism: Flavobacteriales bacterium; assembly: GCA_049290175.1. Taxonomy (GTDB): domain Bacteria; phylum Bacteroidota; class Bacteroidia; order Flavobacteriales_F; family PHOS-HE28; genus PHOS-HE28. Next base: position 7,609 of record JBATND010000052.1, read on the forward strand.
ACGCCGAGCAAGGTCCAAGTGACGGTATAGTTCGGTGTGCCGCCGGAGATGGTGGCCGTGGCCTGTCCATCGCAATTCGGACAAGTGCCCGGCACAGCGCTCAGGCTCAGTTGCAGCGGTGCTGGCTCAATGATCGTGTAGGTCTCGGTGAAGGAGCAGCCATTCGCATCGGTTACTACCACCGTGTAGTTGCCAGCGCAGAGGCCCGTTGCCGTGAGCGCGCCTTGACCATCCTGCGGAACAGGATTCCACACGACGCTATAGCCTGCGGTGCCGCCGGTGATGGTGAGCGCGATGCTGCCATTGCATTCACCCGCGCACGCGATGCCCGCTACCGCAGCATTCACGACAAGCGGCAATGGCTCGGTGATGAGCACTTGAGCGGTGGTGTCGCAGCCGCCGCCATCGCTGATGAGCACCGTGTACACACCCGCGCAAAGTCCCGTGACCTGCGGCGTGGTCTCACCGCTGTGCAGCCAATTCCAGGTGTACGGCGGGATGCCGCCACTCACGCCCACCGTGGCTGTCCCATCGCATGCGCCAGCGCAGCTCGCGGGCGTACTGCTGATGAGCAGGTCCGTTGGTGCTGGCGCGATCACCGTGGCCGTGGCGATGCTCACGCAGCCCGATGCATTGGTGACTTGCACCAGATAGGTGCCGGGGCAAAGATCACTCAGCGCGTTGCCGTTCTCGTTCAAGTCGTTGCCTTGCGCATCGAACCATGCGATCGTGCAGGGCGCGTCGATGCAGTCGAAGTCAACGCTCACCGTTCCGTCGCAGGTGTTGGGGCAGCTCGTGTTGCCGTCGTTCGCGGTGATCACTTCGCCAGCGCTATCGGTGATGGCCACGGCTTGTTGAAGCGTACAGCCGTTCGCATCGGTCACCACGACGGTGTACACGCCCGCGCAGAGGTCCGTGATGCTCGAACCTGTGCCCACCAATCCTCCGCTCGCATCGAACCATTCAACCGTGAGCACGCCGGTGCCACCCGTCGCATCGGCTGTTGCTGTGCCGATACACACTTGGCATTCGCTCGGCGTGGTGCTCACAAGGAGGGTGAGCGGCGCAGGGTTGTCCAAGGTGAAGGAGAGCGTGGTGCTGCAACCCGAATCGTCGGTGATGGTCACGCTCCAGGTGTTCGCGCAGAGATTGATCGCCTCTGCTTGGCCTTGGCCATTGGGCGGAATCGGATTCCATACGTAGGTGTATGGGCCAACGCCACCGGTGGTGTTCAGCACGATGGATCCGTTGCATTGGTTGTTACACGAGATAGGCGTAATCACGGCACCCGCATCAATCGGCAACGGACCCGTGATGAGCACTTGCGCATCGATGCTGCATCCAACGAAATCGGTGATCGTCACCGTTTGCACGCCTTCGCACAAGCCAGTGACCTGCGGCGTTGTTTCTCCGCCAGGCGACCATAAGAAGGTGTACGGAGCGGTGCCGCCCGTTGGGCCGACCGTCGCTGTTCCATCACAGGCACCGGAGCAACTCACCGGCGTGCTGCTACTGTTGGCTTGTATCGATGTGAAGGGATCCACCGTGAAGGTGAAGGTGCTATCGCAACCGCTCGCATCGGTGAGCGTGACGCTGTACGTGGTGCCCGCGCAAAGTCCCGTGACTTGCGTGGTGGTTTGCCCGCCCGGCGACCACAGGACATTGATCTGTCCGGTGCCGCCAGTTGGTGCTACAGAAGCCGTTCCGGTGCATGGCCCAGCGCAGGTCTCTGGCGTTACCACCAGACCTGCATCGAACGGCGTTGGGGCGTTGATGAAGAAGGGCGTGGAGCCTTCGCAGCCCACAGCATCGATCACGACCACGTTCCAGAGACCCAAGCAAAGACCAGAAATGGAGGTGTTGCCCTGCTGCCCGTTGGGCGGCTCGGGGCTCCACACCACGGTGTAAGGAGGAATGCCGCCCGTGGGGGATACCGTAGCAGTGCCATCGCAGGCATTGGGACAAGTGGCGTCCGTCCAAGCCACGTTGTTGTCGAGCGGGACCTTCGCCAGGATGTCAAACACCACCGTGGTATCGCAACCGGTGCCATCCGCGATGGTCACGCTCCAGAGGCCCGGACAGAGCTGCGATGCGCTGTTGGTGCCTTGGCCAGCGGGGGGCTGCGGAACCCACGTGAAGGTGTAGATGCCCGAGCCCCCAGTTGGGTTCACCGTGGCGGTGCCGTTGCATGGCCCGAAGCAATCCTCATCGGTCTGCGACGGATTCGGGATGATCGCATCGGGCGCATCCACCACGAAGAAGAGCACCGTGTCGCATTGCGCGGCGTCGGTGATCTGCAACGACCAATTGCCGGGACACAGGTTGAAGGCATTCGCAGTGCCTTGGCCGCCGCCCGGCTGCGGACTCCAGAGGAAGGTGTAGCCCGGCAAGCCACCGCTCACGGTCACATCGATCGCGCCATCGCAGGTGTTGCCGCAGCTCGCAGGCGTCACAACACCCGATGCATCGATGCCGGATGGCGTGTTGATCGAGAATGGCGTGATCACCTGGCAGCCGTTGGCATCGGTAACGGTGAGCGTGTAAGCGCCGGGGCAGTATCCCGTGGCGTTCGGTGTGCTCTGGCCGCCCGTTGGCGATCCCTGCCAGTTGTAATCAATCAGACCGAAGCCGCCGGTAACGACCGCAGTGGCAGTTCCATCGCACAGGCCTCCGCAGCTCGCAGGCGTGGTGGTGATGCTCACCGTGATCGCCGGTGGATCAATCAGCTGGAAGGTGAGCGTGGTGTCGCAGCCCGCGAGATCGGTAACCAGCACGCTGTAGCTGCCCGCGCAAAGCTGTGTGGCGTTGGGCGTGCCTTGGCCGATCACATTCGGCGTCCACACATAATTGTAGCCGGGCGTGCCGCCGCTCACGTTGATGGTGATGCTGCCATCGCATTCACCCGCGCAGGTCGGTGGCGTGAGCGTGCCCGATGCATCGATCGGTGGTGGTGCCGTGAGCTGGAAGGTGAGCGTGGTATCGCACGCGCCGCTGGTGATGGTGACTTGATAATTGCCCGCGCAAAGCAGTGTGGCGTTCGGCGTGCCCTGGCCCGTGATATTCGGCGCCCATACGTAGGTGAAGACACCATTACCACCACTCACCTGCAAGCCGATGCTTCCATTGCAGTCGCCGGAGCAACTCGGATCGGTGATGGTGCTCACCACCGTGATTGGCGGCGGCGCGGGCACCGTGAAGGCGATGAGCGAATCGCAGCCCGCCGCATCGGTGATCGTGAGCGAATACGCTTGCGGGCAAAGGCCCGTGACGTTGGCTGTGCCCTGGCCACCACCGGGCGGCGGCTGCCAGTTGTAGCTGTAGTTCGGTTGCCCGCCCGAAACGATCACGCCAGCCGATCCATCGCACACGCCGGGGCAGCTCGCGGGCAGCACTTGCAGCGAAACCTGCAGCGGCACTGCATCCAGGATCACGAAGGCTTGCGTGAAGGTGCAGCCGTTGGCATCCGTGATCAGCACACTGTAATTACCCGCGCACAATGCGGTCGCGTTCGGGGTGCCTTGGCCTGTCACGTTCGGCGTCCACAAGTAGGTGTAGTTCGGTGTGCCGCCGGAAACGAGAACGCTCGCTGTTCCATCGCACAAGCTGCCGCAGGTCACATCGGTCTGGCTTGGTGTTACCTGCAATGGCGGCGGCTCGTTGATCAGGAAATTGATCAGCGTGTCGCAGCCATTCAGGTCGGTGATCAGCAGCGTGTAGTTGCCCGCACAGAGCTGTGTGGCGTTCGGTGTGCCTTGGCCATTCACCGGTGGCGTCCATAAGTAGGTGTAGCCGGGGCTGCCGCCAGAAACAGCAACCGATGCCGAGCCATCGCACACACCCGGGCAGCTTGCATCAACCGTAGTGAGCGTGGCCTGCAAAGGCGGCGGTGCAGGCACATTGAAGGTGATCGTGGTGTCGCAACCGTTCGTGGTGGCCACCGTCACTTGCCACACGCCGGGGCAGAGGTTGCTCACGCTCGTGGTGCCCTGACCGAGCCCTGGGTTAGGCGACCAGGTAATGATGTAAGGCGGCGGCGGTCCGCCGATGGTGATGGTGATGGCGCCATCGCACGCATCGCTGCATGTTGCAGGCGTCACTGTGCCCTGCACATCGAATGCAGGCTGCGAGGTGATCGTGAAGGACTGCGTAACGGTGCAGAGCGTGACTTGATCCGTGATGAGCACGCTGTAGGCGCCTGCGCACAGGTTGATGGCCGTGGCCCCACTCGAAACATTCGGCGTCCAGGTATAGCTGAAGGGGCCCGGGCTTCCGCTCGGCGCCACCGTTGCGCTGCCGTCGCATTGCCCGAAACAAGTCGCGTTCACCTGCGAAGGGTTCGGAACGATCGGCGGCGGCTCGCTGATGGTAAATGCCTCCGTAGCCGTGCAGCCGTTGGCATCGGTGAGCAGCACGCTGTAGTTGCCCGCACACAATCCCGTTGCATTGAAGGTGCCTTGTCCACCGCCCGGCGGTGGTGTCCAGACGGCAGTGATGGTGCCTGTGCCGCCCGTGGGATTCACCGTGGCCGTGCCGTTGCACGCGCCGTTGCAGGTCACATCGGTGAAGGTGAGGTTCGGCAGGATTGGCTGCAGGTCGAAGAAGAAGGTGGTATCGAAGGTGCAGAGGTTCGCATCGGTGATCACCAACGTGTTGTTGCCCGCGCAGAGCTGGTTAAAGGAAGAGCCGCTGCCCGCTCCATTGTTCCAGTTGTAGGTGTGCGGCGCCACGCCACCGATGGCCAGCGCGGTGCGCGAACCGTTACACACATCGGCACATGTGGGCGGGGTGCCGGCGCCGAAGAAGATTACGCCCAAGGGGCCCGGCTCGGTCACGTTCAAGGGCACGCCGCAGCTCACGCCTTGGCCCACATCGGTAACCACCACGATCTGCGGTCCGCCGCACGCGCCCACCCATGTTTGGGTGCCCGGCCCGCCAAAGAGCCATGAGTAGGTGAATGGACCAACGCCACCGGTGACATTCACGGTGATGGTGGCATTGCACAAGCCCCGGCAACTGATGTTGAAGCCGTTGTAGTTGGTGGTGGCCGAGGTGGTAGCGATGAATGGCGTTTGCCCAGCACCCGTGGCGCATACCACCACATCGCGATCCTCGCCGCTGGGCGGAATGGCGTTCAACTGCGACACGGGCGCATTGCCCACGATCACCACCGCTTGCTGCGGCTCCATCACGCGCTCCAGCACACCGGCCTCTGGCGCGCGCTCCAAACGGATCACGCTGCTGCCGGGCATCAAGCGCTTCGTGCCGCGACCCTCGCTGCACAAGGTGCGCGCTTGCACGAGCGCGCCTGCGGCATGCACGGTGCCCGACCGCCACGTGATGTCACCTTCCGTCAGGTGCAGGTCGCTCACCACGCTCCACGATCCATCGCCATCGAAACGGAGCTCGCCGCGCATCGGAATGCCGCGCGCATCGATCACGCGGCCCTCGCCCTTGCCCGTCATGCGCACCGTTCCGCCGAAATCCCAATGCACGTTGCCGCGCAACTCGAAGCCGTCATGCACACGCAACTCGGCATTTGCTGGCGCGCTTATCCGCGCGAATCCATCAACGGCATCCACGCGCAGGTTCGCGCAGCGCGCATCACCATCGATCCGCACTTCCGCTTGTCCATGGCCACCGATCACCGCATCGTCCTTCGCCGTGGGCACTCCGGCGCCGCCTGTGCCGCGCTCCTGCAAGCTCCAGTGCGACGCATCATTCCATGCGCCACTGCCACCCACCCAATGCAGCGTTCGGCGCTGGCCCAGTGCCGTGGCGGCGGTGAGCAGATAGAGCGCTGCGGCGATGAAGGTGTGGCGGTGGTGGGTGCGCATCGCGGATAGGTTCTAGTCGAAGGCGGGGCAGTTGATGGCGCGGCGGCCGATGCTTTCCTGGCTGCAGGGCGTGATGGCCAGGATGATCTCGTGCGAGTTGGAACTCCCCACGCGCAAGCGCGAGGTGGTCACATCGTAGCTGTAGCCGAGTTGGAAGAGTTTGCCGAAGGCCACCTTCATGTTGAAGGTGACGGCATCGCCGGTGCGGTAGCCCACGCCAAGGCCGAACTTGCGGTTCCACTCCACGAAGCCGTTCACATCAAGCGCCCAGGGTGCGGCCTTGCTCTTCTTCAGCAATGCGCTGGGCGAGAGCGACACGTTGCGGCCGATGCGGTACTTGTAGCCGCCGCTGAGCATGAATTGCCTCGCCAGTCGCGAATCGACGCCGATGCCGTTGATGCGGTTCGCCAGCATCTGGTGCATGCTGATGCCGCCCCAGGCCTTCTTGTTGTAGAGGAAGATGCCGGGCGTGAGCTCGGGTGCCACCATGGTGCTGGCTTTGCCGTTCAGCGCGGGGTCGTTGTAGTCCACCAGTGTGCTGCCCCCCACATCGTACTTCATCTGCTGCACGCCGCCGAAGAAGCCCATGCTCACGAAATAGTCGCGCGACATCTGCATGTGGTAGGCATAAGCGAGCGACAGCCGCGTGTAGCCCCAGTTGCCTGCCTGATCACTCTCGGCAAAGAAGCCCAAGCCATGCTTGTTCTTCTTCACTGCGCCCTTCTTCTGGATGGATGTGTGCAAGCTGGCCCAGCCCGTGGTGGGCGCACCTTCGAGGCCCACCCATTGGCGACGGTAACCCAAGCGCACATCAAGGCAATCCTTGCTTCCGGCAACGGCGGGGTTCACGCTGAAGTGGTTGAAGACGTACTGCGTGTATTGCGCGAGCTGCTGGGCCATCCCCATCAAGGGCAGCAGCAGGGCCAGGAGCAGCGCGGCAGGCTTCATCGGATGATCGAGACGTAGCCCGTGTATGGATCGGAGCGGCCCTCGAGCGGGTTCAGCTCGATGTAGTAGTAGTAGGTGCCCTCGCTCAGCGGCCTGCCGTTGCGCGTGCCATCCCACGGCTCGCGGTAGCCGTTGCTGTTGAACACGCGCTGGCCCCAGCGGTCGTAGATCATCACCACCGCGCCGGGGTAATCCTGTATGCCCGGGATCTCCCAGGCATCGTTGCGGCCATCGGCATTGGGCGAGAAGGTGTTGGGCGGATTCACCAAGCGGATCACGTTCACCACCACCGTATCGGTGAAGGTGCAGCCGTTCACCGTGGTGGTCACCTCGTAGGTGGTTGTGCTCGATGGGTTGGCGATGGGATTGGCGATGCCATTGCCGCTGAGGCCGCTGGTGGGCGACCAATCGTAGCCGTTGCCGCCGCTGGCATTCAATTGCACAGAGCCGCCCTGCGCGATCTCGGCATCGGGGCCTGCGGTGAAATCCACGCCCACCACATCGACGCCGGGGCCGCTCGCGTCGAGGCTGTAGTCGCATTGCGCGGGGGTGATGGTGCCGCCGTTCTGCGCGCCGCTCACCACCACCCAGTATTGCGTGTTGGGCAGCAGTGGCGCCGTGGTGATGGCGAAGGGCATGCTATCCGTTTGGCAGGGGCCCACTTGAGCGAAGTTGGCCGGATTGCAATTGGCCGTGCCCGAGAGCACCGCCATGCTCAGCTCATTGTCCATGCCGCCCACCACCGGGCAGTTGATGCTGCTGAGCGAAACGATGGCCGTGCCGCCGACGCTGTTGGTGGTGAAAGTGTACCATACCTGATTGCCGCCCGGCTGGCAGATGGCGGGCACCGCGCCCGTAGCGCCGGTGTTGTTGCCCGTTAAGGGCTGCTGTGCGCAGAGCTGCGATGCCGTAGCGCAATCGCTGTTTGCGGGCTGGGCGAAAGCGAAGCCTTGCAGCAACAAGAAAGTGGCGACGAGAACGAGGCGCATCGATGCGGACGGGACGCGCGACTGACATTGAACAGCAGGCGCGCACTGCCCCGCCGCAAGTTGCCGTCGCCGCAGCCCGCGCCCGGCAAGGGCCGTAGCGCAGTTTCACACAGCGTTCTGTTAAGGGTGGCGCACTACGACGGGAGGCACTCCCCCGTTGGCGGCTGCAGCCAGCGGGTACTTTCGTCCCTACTACTCCAGTCATGCAGCTTAACGAGTTCGGCCCCGTCGTCGCCATCACCCTCACCCTCTGCCCTAAACTGATCCTGCTCTGCGTGGTCGTCGGCTACCTCGTGCGGCACTTCCGCATCTCGTTGCTGATGCTAGCCATTGCCCAAACCGGTTGGCTCATCGTTGGGGCTTACTCCCACTACCAAATCTGGCGGGGCCATTTGGGTGATAGCTCCCTATTCACTTTTGTGAGTTCCCAGGCAATCATGGAGGTGGTAAACTACGGTATGACCTTTCTCAATATCACCGGCATGGTGCTCCTGCTGATGGAATGGAGCACGCTTGTGCGCGAACGGGAGGCGCGCCAGCCCATGATGTGAACCGCGGGGCGGACACCCGCTGTCCAAGCAAGGTGATCATCGAATGGCCTGCCGCGCTGAATTCACTTCCATGAGAAGATGAGTGACCCCACCAGGAGTCGAACCTGGATCAAGAGTTTAGGAAACTCCTATTCTATCCATTGAACTATGGGGTCGCGCGCGTATGCGGCTGTGTGCACCTCATCGGATGCGGTCGGCGAAAGTAGCAGGCCAGCACTCAACGCGGCGGTGCGTCGATGAGGTCAACGGTTCCGATGGCGATCTCCTTGGCACCCATGCGCAGCTTCACGGCATAGCTGCCCATCGGCTGCTCGGAAAGGTCGATCCGCACCACGGTGTCCTTCCGCTCGGGCACGGGCCATTCCTTCAAAGGCTCGCCTTGGCTGTTCGCGACCACGAGCACCGCTTTCTCCGACGCGAACACATCCGCTAAGGCCAACCCTCTACCTGGCAATCGGATCAACTCGGCATCGTGATCGGGGCCGGGACCAACCACTGCGCCGTACTCCACCTTGAACTGATAAGTGCTGCCCGCTTTCTCCTTGCCGCGCACCACCGCGATCAGGTCGCCGCTGGGGCCAACCATGCGGACGCTCGCATGCGCATCCGCTCCTTCATCCGCCACGCGGAGCAAGTAGCTGCCGGGCGAGAGGTCGAGCCGTTCCTGCAGCACGGTGTCCGCGGCGGCGCTCCATGGCTTGTCCAAGGGCAAGGGGCCGCGCGTGTTCTCCACGAAACAACGGCCGCTGCTTCCCGCCGGCACGCGCACGCGCACCGTGAGCGGACTGGCCAGCACGGGCGCTGCGGTGAAGGTGGCCGTGCGCGAGTTGTCTGCCTTGTTCTTGTCCTTGCGCCCGTTGGGATCGCCGAGCGACACGCTGAAGGTGTTGAGCCCGGGGGCCATGTCGATCAGATGCGTGAGCTGCACTTCGGTGGTGGCGCCAGGTGCTAGGCGGCCCGTCCACGCGAACATGCGCGGCTTGAAGCCCAGCGTGCCGTAGCGGATGGAGATGCCCGATAGCGTCTCGGTGCCGCGATTGCCCAGCACGATGCGTGGCTCCTGCACCGCCGGGTTCAGCTCGGCATGAGCGGGGTCGTCGCTGGGGACGATGATGGCCACCACGGCGGCATCGAAGCGCGCGGGCTTGGGTGCGCGTTGCGCCGCAGCGAGCAATGGCGCAAGCGAGCAGAGGAGGAAGAAGGAGCGTTTCACGGCGCCGAAGCTGCGCACGCGGGGGCGATCACGCAACACGCGCCTCTACTTTCGTCGCTCTCCATGCGTGCGCGGCCGCTCCCCTATTTGCTCATCGCGCTGCTGGCGCTGCTCTGCGCCCAGGGCTGGAACCACGTGAACATCGCCGCGCTGCGCGATTCGCCCGCGCAGGAGAAGGTCCGCGATGGCCGCGCCCTCACCAGCACCGACGATGCCTCCTACCTGCAAGGCGTTGATCGCCTCTTGGGCGCGCGGCCCGACCTCGAGAACACGACCGATGCATCGCGCCCCGTACTGCGCGCGCCCGGCTATCCCCTCTTCTATCTGCTGCCCCGGCTCGTGCTCGACCCCTTGCCCGCGATCAGTGCATTGGTGTGGATGCAATGCCTGTTGTATGCCTTCGCTGTGGCCCTGCTCGCCGCAACGCTCCAGCATGCGCGCATCGCGGCCCGCATCCGTTGGCCCTTGATCCTGCTCTTCGCCGTGATGCCCACCTTCCACGGCTTCCTCTTCCATACGCTCACCGAAGCGGTAACGCCATCGCACGTGGTGCTGCTGATGTGTTGCGCGCTGCGCGATGCCCACGCCACGCATCGCCGTTGGCTCGTGGCGGGTTTGCTCCTGTGGTCACTGCTCACGATCACGCGTCCGGCGCTGCTGTGGACCGGCATCGCACTGCTGCCTGCGCTCTTGCGGCTGCAACGTTGGCGTGCGCTGGCCTTCACGGTGCTCGCCGCTGCACCGCTGCTCTCGTGGTGGACGATGAACGTGCTGCGCACCAAGACGCTCGTGGGCCTGCATCCGGTCTATTACGCCAGCGCGGCGGGCATCAATCGCCCAACGCACGGCGCCTTCTGGGAGCTGGCGAAGAGCTGGGGCGCGCGCGGCGACGATTTCCATCCGGTGATGGAGCTCGCATACCAGTCAGCGCTACGCGGCGACACCTCCACGCATTATGCCGACCCCTTCATCGCACTATCGCCCCACGGCATGCTCAGCGCGGATCACGACCACCGCATCCGTTCGGCCTTCGCCGCATGGCAGCGCTTCAATTGCACGGAGCTCGCACCCGCAATGCACAGCGAGCGTGGCACCCTACCGATCACCACGCGCACGGAACAAGCGATCCTCTTCGCATTGGATTCCATCACCCACGAATGGCGAAGCGCGCATGGGTTCCACCATCATGTGAAGGTGTCATTGCGCGTAATGAAGCAGATGGTCGCGCACTCGAACCTCAACCTCTGGGTCTTCCAGCAGACCTGGCGCGGCCAACCAGCGATGGAAGCGTTGCGGTGGTTCTCCGCGATCCTCCATGCTGTATTGCTCCTTGCCGCAGCGCTGGCCTTCATGCTGCGCGTGCCCGCACCCGTGCGATTGATCTCCTTCGGCTGCGCGGCCTACCTCTTCTACCTGGCCTATGTGCAGCGCGGAGTTGAAGAGCGTTACACCTTGCCAGTGCTCTTCATCGGGGTGGTGTGCGCGGGGTTCGTAATCGAGCGCCTGACGGCGCAAGAAGTGAAATACAGAACCACGGATGGACACGGATAGACACGGATAAATGCAGTCCGGAAGTAGAGGTATGGGGCACGACGGACTTCACAAGGTCTTCACGGAATCCATCTGTGTTCATCCGTGGTTAATCAGTCGTACAGCCCGCACCAGCCCGTGAAATACAGAACCACGGATGCACACGGATAGAC
>JBATND010000053.1:0-9797 GCA_049290175.1 Flavobacteriales bacterium
GATCGGGCATGAGCACATCATGTCCCATGGCCACATAGCGCGATGCGAAACGGCCCCAGCGCTTCAGGTTGCCCGAATGCCCATGGAAGTAAAGCATCGCGCCGCGCTGCTGGCGGGCCTTGAACCACAGCGCATGCAAGCGCGCGCCATCCGGCCGCTCGATCCAGCATTGCTTGTATCGGCCGCCGAAGCGGTAGCGGTAGCGCAGCGCGGTGTCGTAGCGCAGGAAGATGAAGCGCTCTTGGAAGATCCAGTAGAAGGCCAAGGCGCCGCACCAGACCAGCAATGCAATGCCCAACGCGCTCAGCAGCCATGCCATGCCGCGAAGGTACCCGAGCCGTGAGCCGACTTGCTCAGAAGGGGTAACCGATGCCCAGATTGAAATTCACCTCGGGGCGGTAGCGGTAATTGGTGCCGAGCAGATCGCTCACGCGCGCCTCATGCTGCACCTTCGGCTCGAAGAGCCAACGCTCGCCTTTGGGCAATGAGGGGTCCTTGGTCTGCAGGCCCAAGTCGATGCGCACAATGAAGAAGTCGAAGTTGAAGCGCGCGCCGGCCCCAGTGCCCACGGCCAACTCGCTCAGGAACTCGCTGCTGATCGCCGAGCCCGGCCGCTGCGCGTTGGGCTTCAGGTTCCACACATTGCCCACATCGGTGAAGAAGGCGCCTTCCAGGAAGCCGATCAGCTTGAAGCGGTATTCGGCATTCGCCTCCAAGCGCATCTCGCCGATGCGGTCGTACGCCGAGAGCGGCTCGCTGAAAGAGCCCGGTCCAACGGATCGCGCCCGCCAGGCCCGCAGTCCATTCGCGCCGCCCACGAAGAAGCTGTTCTCGAAAGGCAGCACGCCGAGGTTGCCATACGGAAGCGCCGCGCCGCCAGCCACGCGGAAGGCCACGCTGCTGCGATCGTGCAATGTGCGGCGCCAGCGCGCATCCACTTCGCCCTTGATGAATTCCGCATAGCGCACGCCCGCCACGGTCTCGAAGGTCTGCCCCGTGCTGTCCGTGGCGCTCTTCGACATGAGCTTGAGCAGCGGATGGCCCGCCCACTCGGCAACGGCACGGAGATAGAAGGCGCTGCGCAGTTTGGCAGCGTCGGGCGTGCTATGCACCCATGTGCCGCGCATGCTGGCGATCAAGTGGTCGGTGTAGCTGTTGAGCAGCACCGGATTGCGCGCCTGCTCCAAATAATTGCGGAAGCCCTGTGAGATGCGCGGGATCTTGATGGTGTTCACCTCCAAGGGGAAGACGCCGAAGGTGTTGGCGCGCGATTCCTGCCACTGAAGCCCCACGCTCATCTTCACCAGGTTGCGCGTGAAGTCAGGTCGTTGCTGATAGTTGTACAGCGCGTTCAGCAGGAACTGGCTGCTAGCGCTCTTGCTGAAGAGGCCCGAGAAAGGGCGCGGCAAGGAGAAGGTCACCTCGGGGCCTATGCTCAGGGTGTTGAATACGGCGAGCGCGCCCACATCGCCGGTGGTCTCTTCGGTGCCGCCCGTCCCGGCGATGCGCTGCTGCGCCTCGAAGCCCACGGTCATCTGCGCTTGCAAGGAGGCCAGCGTGCGCAGGATGTTGCGGTGCCGATAGCCCACGTTGAGCGAAGTGCCCAAAGCGCCGCCCCGGTTGGTCACGAAGCCTTCGGTGCTCACGCTCTGCTGCTTGCCCGGCAAGAGCGTGATGCGCGCATCGGCGAGCCCGCGCTTGCCGATGCCCGTGGTGTCGTAGCTGATGTCAACGCGATCGAATGCGCCGGTGCTCACCAGTCGGCGATAGGTGCGTGAGCTTCTCTCCTGATTGAAGCGGTCGCCAGGGTTGAGGAAGATGGGATGGAGCAGCGCCTTGGGCTTGAAGCGCAAGCGGCCTTGGTACAGGAAGATCGCGCCGCTCTCACGCACGGTGTCCACCGGTGCAACGCTGCCGCGCACGGGCTTGAAGGTGCTGATGTACACATCGCGCAGATCGAACGTCGTTCCTTCGGCGGTGCCTTTGAGGCCGCGGTCCTTGGGCGGCCCTGGCCGCTCGAAGCTGAGCACGAGGTCCACTTGGCGATCACCAACGGTGGTGTCGGCCCTGAACTGGATCAGGTCGCGCGTGAAGAACAGATAGCCGTTCATGCGAAGCGCATCGGCGATCCGCGCACGCTCCTGATCCAACTGGTCGCCATCGAATCGCTGGCCTTCCTTGATCAGGCGCTTCTCCCAATCGGCCTGCACCTGCGCGCGTATCCGGTCGTCGTCCACTTCGATGCGGACACCGCGCAACCGATAGGCGATGCCCGGCGTGGCCGTGTAGGTCACCCGCGCCTTGGGCTGATGCAGCTTGCGGCCCCACCATGCACGCTGACGAAGGTGTACCGTGCTGTGTACCTCGGCTTGGAAGTAGCCCTCCTTCGATAGGTAAAGCTCCATTTGATCGACGCTGCGCTGCGTAAGCGTGCTGTCGAGGATCACCGGCGGCTCACCAACGGACTCGCGCAGCCACTGCGCCCGCGTGCGACGGTAGGCCAAGGTGTCACGGCCTTGCTCGCGCCTGCGCAGGTTCTTCTTGTCGATGCGCGCGTCCTTCTTCGCCTGCCAATGCTTCATCCGCTCCGGGTCGGGCAGGTTGTGCATGTTCAGGTAGAAAGGGATGGCCAGCACGCGCTTGTTCGGCTTCTGCTTGATGATGGCCTCGAGCTCCGACGAGCCCACTGCGCTCGACCCCTTCACTACCGTTTTGTTGCGCGATACCAGGGCCTGCCCCTCGGCCAATCGCCGCGTAGGGTCGCAACCAGCGAGCAGGACCAGTGCCGCCAGCCCTGCGAGGATATGCTGTGTGGTGCGCCCCAAGGAGCCGTAGGTGCTGCCTACTTTGCGCGACCGGCTTGGCGCGTGCAGCGCAGGCATGGCCAAATATATCCGCGCGTTGAGCACTGCTTTGGAACGGCGCGCCATTAGGGCGCTTCACCAGAAGAAGAACCGGCAGGAGCAAGGACTGTTCCTTGTGCAGGGGCCTAAGCTGGTTGCCGAGTTGCTCGCTTCTCCATTCCGGGTTCTCGCCATCCACGTGGCCGAAGGCGCAGAGCAGTCCTATCCGCGCGAACTGGTGCGCGAGCATCCTGCTCATGAGATGGAGCGCATGGGCACCTTGGAGAGCGGCAACACCGTGATCGCCGTGGCCGAGATGCCAACGGGAACGCCCATCGGCGCGCTCGCCGAAGACGAACTCGTGATCGCGCTCGATGGCATCGCCGATCCCGGCAACATGGGCACTTTGCTCCGCATCGCGGATTGGTTCGGGGTGCGCCGCGTGCTCTGCAGCGCCGATAGCGTGGAGGAGTTCAACCCGAAATGCGTGCAGGCCAGCATGGGCTCCGTGTTCCGCGTGGCGGTGCAACGCTGCGCCTTGGCGTCGGAGCTGGACAGGCTGCGAGCTGAGGGAGCAGCGCTCTACCTCGCGAGCATGGAGGGTGCCGATGTCTTCGCCGAGCGCTTGCAACGTCCTGCGGTGCTCATTCTCGGCAGCGAGTCGCATGGCCCATCAGCAGCTGTGCGCGGCATCGGTGCGCGAACCATCGCGGTGCCGCGCGCGGGTGCTGCCGAATCGCTCAATGTGGCCATGGCAGCCAGCGCGCTGTGCATGGAATTCCTTCGTCAGGCACGCACGCCGTAGCGCAGGGCGATGGCCTCGGCCACGCGCTGGCCGTCCATCGCGGCGCTCACGATTCCGCCCGCATAGCCCGCTCCTTCACCGCAGGGATAGAGGCCGCTTGCTTCCACATGCTCCAAGGTGAGGCCGTTGCGGGGCACGCGCACCGGAGAGCTTGTGCGGCTCTCCACCGCCACCACCACTGCTTCGTTGGTGCGGTAGCCGCGCATCTTCCCGCCGAAGGCCGCGAAACCCGCGCGCAGCCGCGATGCCACTTCGCGCGGCAGCAACTCATCAACGCGCCACGGCACGATGCCCGGCGGATAGCTGCATGCAGGCAGATCGAGCGATGCGCGCCCTTGGATGAAATCCTCTAAGCGTTGAGCAGGCGCGCTCTGCCGCTTGCCGCCGGCTTGCCATGCCGCATGCTCCACCATGCGCTGGTAGTGCATGCCCCAGAGCGGATCGTCCGGGTCTTGGGGCAGTGTGCGCGCTTGTTCGGGATTGATGGTGACCACCACGCCGGAGTTGGCGAATGGGTTGTTGCGCTTGCTCGGGCTCCAGCCGTTGGTCACCACTTCATCGGGCGCAGTGGCGCACGGCGCGATGATGCCGCCCGGGCACATGCAGAAACTGTACACGCCGAGACCTTCGACCTGCTGCACCAAGCTGTAGCTGGCGGGTGGCAAATAGGGGTCGCGTCCGTTGCAGTGGTATTGCGCGCTGTCGATGATCGCCTGCGGATGCTCCACGCGCACGCCGAGCGCGAAGTCCTTGCGCTCGATCCGGATGCCTTCGGCCACGAGCAGTTGGAAGATGTCGCGCGCCGAATGCCCAGTGGCCAGCACCGTGGCCTCTGCTTCGCATGCGGTGCCATCGGCGAGCAGCGCGCCACGCACGGCGCCTCCATGGCGCAGCAATCCGGTCACCTTGCTGTTGAAGCGCACTTCGCCTCCGGCGCGGATGATGGCCTCGCGCATGGCGGTGATGATGCCGGGCAATTTGTTGGTGCCGATGTGCGGATGCGCATCCACGAGGATGTCGGGGCTCGCGCCGAAGGCCACGAGCGTGCGCAGGATGGCATCCACATCGCCGCGCTTGTGGCTGCGCGTGTACAGCTTGCCATCGCTGTAGGTGCCGGCGCCGCCTTCTCCGAAACAGTAGTTGCTGTCAGGATCGACCACATGCAGCTTGTTGATCGCTGCCAGGTCACGGCGGCGCGCGCGCACATCCTTGCCACGCTCGAGCACCACCGGGCGCAGCCCGCGCGCGATGCAGGTGAGCGCGCAGAAAAGCCCCGCTGGACCGGCACCGACAATGATCACTGCGGGCGCCTCGCTCACATCGCGCAGCGCTGGTGGCGCTACCGGCTCTTCCGTCATGGGCCCATCGCTCACCAGCACGCGCATGCGGATCAGTGGCCGCTTGCTGCGTGCATCGATCGAGCGCTTCAGCACACGAGCGGCCACGGCCGAACCCTTGTTCATTGCAGCCGCTTCTTCCGCTGCTTGTCGGATCAGCACCGGATCCGCCGCTTCTTTCGGTGGCAAGGCGATCTCAACGGTGCGCTGCATGCGGTGCTTCGTTCTTGTTCCCGCTGGCTCGTCGAGCAATCATCGAACTGTGCCGCGCGATCGGCGCATCTCAACCTTCAAACGTGAAGGTCAGCACCCACGCCTTCGATCGCAGGCTTTCGATGGGCCGGCTGAAGCGCGTGTCGTCATCGATCAGCAGGTTCGGGAAGCCGAAGCTGGCCTTGAGCTCGATGCCGAACTTGAAGTACGGGAGGAACATGTCCATGCCGCCGCCGGCCTCCACGGCATAATCGTACTTGGCGAGCTTGATCACGATCTCATCATCGAGCGCATTGTCCACGTCCTTCTGGCTGGCCATGTCGATGGCGAACTTGCCGCCACCGATCATGTACACGGCGAAATTGTTGATGCGGTCGCTGCGGAATTTCGCCAGCAAGGGGAACTCGAGGTAGGTGCTCTCCACCGGTTTCTGGAAGATGAGTTCCCGGCCTTCGGAGTTGAGGAAGGTGTATTGCAGCTTGCGCTCCTGGAATGATAGCGTGGGAAGGAACCGCACGCTGACGTTCTTGTTGAGGTTGTAGCTGGCCACGATGCCCAGATTGAAACCGGGCTGGCGGATGTGATCGACCTTGAGGAGCGTGTCGGTGAGCACGCCGGGCTTCAGCCTCACGAAGAGGTCGCTGGTATTGTAGCTCAGCGCGAATCCGAAATGGAATGGGCGCAGATCGAAGGTGGGCAGGTTCTCTTGCACGATGCGCTTATCGCGCTGCGCGGCCATGGGCAACGAGATGGCCAGAAATGCTGTGATGGCGAGTAAGCGTGCGCGGAGGATCATGTGAGCGGCAACGAAAGTAGGAAGCGATCGTTGCGCAGGCGGAGATCAGGCACGCGCTGAATAGATCGTGGCGATGCCTCCGGTAACCGTTCGGGCCTTCGCATCACGGCCGCCGCAGCGCTCCAGGATATGCACGAAGTCCGCTCCATCGGGGAAGGCATCCACGCTTTGCGGCAAGTAGGTGTAGGCAGCACTGTCGCGACTCACCAGGCGACCGATGGCCGGCATCACGCGGTGGAAGTAGAAGCGGAACAGCGCGCCCATGAGGGTGCCGCGCGGCTTGCTGAACTCCAGCACGAATAGGCGGCCGTCGGGCTTGAGCACCCGTAGCATCTCGCGCAGGCCGAGTTCCAGGTCCTCGAAGTTGCGGGCACCGAAGGCAACGGTGGCTGCATCGAAGGTGCCATCGGCGAAGGGCAGCGAAGCGCTGTCGGCGCGCGTTAGCTCTACGCGTTCCGCAAGGCCGGCGTCCTTCACCTTCACGCGGCCGTGGCGCAGCATGCCCTCGCTGATGTCAACGCCGGTTACCTGCGGTGCGGCGCCCTTGCGTGCGGCCATAATCGCGAGGTCGGCTGTCCCGGTGGCCACATCGAGCAGGCGCTCCACGGGCTGCTGCTTCACCATGCGGATCACCTTGCGCCGCCAGCCTTGGTCGATGCCGAGCGAGAAGAGGCGGTTGAGCAGATCGTATTTCGGCGCGATGGCATCGAACATGTGCTCGACCTGCTCGCGCTTGCTCCCTGTTTCCGTGTAGGGCTTCACCGTCATGCCAGCAGGTTCAAGCGTTCGCATTCGGCCTTGAAGCGCTCGCGGTCGATGGGAACCACGCCCACCTCTTCGCAGACCAAGCCGCCCGCGAGATTGCTCAGCGCGGCGATGGATGCGGGAGCAAGGCCCTGCGCCAGCGCCAACGCGGCCACAGCGATCACGGTGTCGCCAGCGCCGCTCACATCGATCACCTTGCGCTTGTGCGCTGCGATGCGCTGCCCGCCACGTGCATCATGCACGAAGGCGCCATGCTCGCTCAAGGTCACCAATGAGATGGCATTGCCCAAGCGCTCTTCGAGCTGTTGTATGGCGCGTTCGAGGCTCTTGTCGTCGGTGGGGTCGATGTCCATCTTGAGGCCCTCGCGCAATTCCTTCAGGTTGGGCTTGAATAGCTGAACACCGAAAAAGGCCAGGAAGTTCTTCTTCTTCGGATCCACCGCTACGGGGATGCCATGCTCCTTCGCCAAGTCAACGATGCCTGCGATCACCGCTGCGGTGAGCACGCCCTTGTTGTAATCCTCCAGCACGATCACGGCAGGGCGGTCGTTGCGCAGGATCAGCGCGATGCGGTCGAGCAATGCGGATTCATCGGCGGCAACGAGGTCGTCCTCTTGTTCTTCATCCACTCGCACCACATGCTGGTGCGCGCTGATCACCCGGGTCTTCACGGTGGTGCGGCGCAAAGGCGATCGCACCAAGCCATCCGGCGTCAATTCCTGTTCAGCGAGCAGGCGTTCCACGCGGCCCGCATGCTCATCATCGCCGATAACGCTGGCAATGATGGCCCTTCCGCCGAGTGCCTTCACGTTCAGCGCAACGTTGGCCGCTCCGCCGAGGCGCGCGCTGCGGTGCGTCACCTGCACCACGGGCACGGGCGCCTCCGGGCTGATGCGGTCCACACGGCCCCACAGGTAGGCGTCCACCATCACATCGCCCACTACGAGCACCGTGCAGCCTTCGGCGGTCTTCAGGAAATCGTTGATCGCGCTCATGCTCAGGAGAGCTTGCTCACGGCAGCAGCCACGCGCGCCATGGCCTCGGTGAGCTTGGCATCGCTGGTGGCGTAGCTGATGCGCAGGGTGGTGGGTGCGCCGAAGCTCGCGCCTTCCACTAGGCTCACGCCTGCGGCGTCGAGCAGGTGCAGGCTCAGGTCAACGGGGCCTTTGATCGTGGTGCCGTTGAAGCTCGCGCTCACATCGGGCAGCAGGTAGAAGGCGCCTTGCGGCACGTTGCAGCGCCAGCCGGGAATGGCCTTCATAGCGGCGATCGTGAGGTCGCGGCGACGCAGGAAGTCGGCGCGCATGGGAGCGAGCAGCGCGGGATCAGCTTCGACGCAGGCCTTGGTAACGCGCTGCGCGATGCTGTTGGCGCCGCTGGTGAATTGCCCTTGCACTTTCGTGCACGCCTGCGCGATCCACAGCGGTGCTCCGATGTAGCCGATGCGCCAGCCCGTGAGGGCGAAGGCCTTGCTCAATCCGTTCACGGTGATGGTGCGCTCGGCCATGCCGGGCAACGAAGCGAAGCTCACATGGGCGCCCTCGAACACGATGTGCTCGTAGATCTCATCGGCGATCACATAGAGCCCGGGGTGGCGCGTCACCACGGCAGCGAGTGCTTCCAATTCCGTGCGCGTGAGCACTGATCCGCTGGGATTGCACGGCGAACTGAACATGAGCAGGCGCGTGCGCGGCGTGATGGCCGCAGCGATGCGATCCACCGGCGCCTTCCAATCCTCTTCCAAGGTGCTGCCCACGATCACGGGCGTAGCGCCAGCCAGCTTCACCTGCTCGGAATAGCTCACCCAATAGGGCGCCGGGATCACCACTTCATCGCCGGGGCCGCAAAGGGCCATCACCGCATTCATGATGCTGTGCTTGGCGCCGGTGCTGATCACGATCTGCTCGGGCGAATAGCTCAGTCCGTTGTCGCGCTGGAACTTGGCGGCGATGGCCTCGCGCACGTCCTGGAAGCCGTTCACTGGAGGGTATTTGTGCCAAGGGCCGCGCAGGGCCTCGTGCGCCGCTTCGAGCGCGAAGGCGGGCGGGTCGTGGTCGGGTTCGCCCAGGCTCAGGTCGATGATGTCCTTGCCCTGCGCGCGCAGTTCGCGGCTGCGGCGTGCCATGAGCAATGTGGCGGGCTCGACAATGGAGCGGACGATGGGGGATAAATGCATGCTTGGCTTGACAGGCCGCGAAGCTAACCACCCCGGTTCCGGCGCTTCCACGGGCTTTGGCCGATATTCGTCCACTGTTTTCTGAACGATGAACGATCCCGTAGTCCTCGTCCTGGTGGCCATCCTGCCCAGCGTGGTGGTCTTCCTCACCGCTTTCTACACCATCCGGCATTTCATTGGGGCACGCACCGCCGAGCGCCAAGCCGAGCAAATGGCCAGCATGCGCACCGATGATCGCAAGCAAGTGCTGCCGCTACGGCTGCAGGCCTACGAGCGGCTCACGCTCTTCCTCGAGCGCATACAACCCGGCCCGCTGGTGCTGCGTGTGCATCGCAACAGCATGGATGCCCGCGACCTGCAATCGGCGCTCACGGCCACTATACGCGAAGAATTCGAGCACAACGTCACGCAGCAGATCTATGTGAGCGATCGCGCGTGGCAGAAGGTGAAGCAGGCCAAGGAGGAGACCATCCGCTTGGTGAACATGAGCTTCGAGCAGGTGGGCGATGGCGCCAGCGGCAGCGACATGAGCCGCAAGGTGTTCGAGAACGTGTCGCGCCTCACGCATGCACCCTCGCAAGAGGCCATCGTGGCGCTCAAGGACGAGGTGCGCCGCCTGTTCTGAACCGCGCGAGCAATTCGGCGGCTGCGGCAAAGGGCGTCTTCGTCCCTTCGCGCACGGCATCGCGCAGTGCAGGCAGTTCGGCCTGCACACCGGCATCCGCATCGAATGCGCGCTGCAAGCCATGCACGATCGCCTGGTCGAGCCAATGCAAGGCTTGCTCGCGGCGCTTGGCCTGCGTGAAGCCGCTCGCCTGATCCACTGCTCGTAATTCTTCGATATGCGCGCCGAGCTCGGCAA
>JBATND010000054.1:0-4049 GCA_049290175.1 Flavobacteriales bacterium
ACAACCCCCAACTTCGCCCCCGATGAAACTCCTCGTCCTGCGCTTCTCCTCCATCGGCGACATCGTGCTCACCAGCCCGGTGCTGCGTTGCGCGAAGGAGCAACTGAAGGATGCCGAGATCCACTTCGCCACCAAGAGCGCCTTCGCCGACCTCGTGCGCTACAACCCCCATGTAAGCAAGGTGCATGAGCTGGGCGATGACATCGGCGAGATCATCAGCCGCTTGAAGCGGGAGCGCTTCGATGCCGTGATCGACCTGCACCATAACCTGCGCACGGCACGGATCAAGCGGGCACTCGGTGTGCCTGCCCACAGCTTCCCCAAGCTCAATGTCGAGAAGTGGCTGCTGGTGAACTTCGGACACGGACAAGCACCGGCGAAATGGCGGGTCCTGTCCTGGTTGTGGTGGAGATGGAAGGAAGCGCGACTCTCATCTATGGAGCGCATCCATATCGTTGATCGTTGCATGAGCACGGTCGCGCATTTCGGCGTGAAGAATGATAACAAAGGCTTGGACCTCTTCCTGCCAGCCGAGCGCGAAGTGCCGATTTCATCATTGCCCGCTTTGCATCAATCGGGCTACATGGCGCTTGCCATCGGCGCTGCGCATGCCACGAAGCGATTGCCGCGGCACAGGCTCATCGAACTCGCGCGCCTGATCGAAGGCCCCATCGTGATCATCGGCGGCAAGGAGGATCAGCCTGTTGCACGCGCCATCGGCGATGCGGTAGGCGCGCGCGTATTCGATGCCACGGGCAAGCACGACATCCTCGGAAGTGCTTCGCTGATCAAGCAATCGCGCAGCGTGATCGCGCACGACAGCGGCGCCATGCACATCGCGTGCGCGTTCGGCAAGCCCGTGGTGAGCGTATGGGGCAACACGGTGCCGCTCTTCGGCATGGGTCCATATCAACCGCTGCATCCCGAACGCGCCATCATCAGCGAAGTGGAGGGATTGTCGTGCAGGCCGTGCAGCAAGATCGGCCACTATCGCTGCCCCAAGGGTCATTTCAGGTGCATGGAGAAGCAGGATTTGCGCCGCGTCGCCGAACTCGCTAAGCCATGAGCTGGGACATCTTCATCCAAGACCTTCCCGACGTGCCGTCGATCAACGATGTGCCGCTCGATTTCGCACCGCGCTCCATCGGCGTGCGCGAGGAGCTGATCACCCGCATCCGCGAGGCAATTCCCTTCATCGATCGCGTGGACAACGATTGGCTCTTCGCGAAGGGCGACGACATCGACATCAGCATCCAGCTGCACATGGAAGATGCTGCGCAGGTCCGCTACATGGTGGCGCATGTGCATGGCGGTGAGCAGAGCGCGGCGTGCATCGGTGCGCTGCTAAGGCATCTCGGCCTGCGCGCGCACGACACCGCGACGGGCGAACTCTTCGATGGGTTCAGCTTGGATGAAGGGCTATGAGATTAACTTGCGTTTCCAATTCAACCAGAACGTGCTATTCAGTGCGAGTCGCTCATCCCATTTGAGAAAACCTACGCCAATCGTACGCCTTGTCACGCTCGCGGGCGCACTGCTGTTCGTTGCACTCTTTTGGGCACTGCTTGTTTTGCAGCCAAATCACCGACCAAATGCCTTGGTCGTTGACTTATCATCCGCGAGTCAGAGACAGCACTTGGAACCGCAGTGTGACGTGCATCGCATTTTCATTGGCTTTGAGTCAGGAGACACAGCGACCCCGGTCATGTGGTTCCGCGACCAGCGAATCGAGCTGAATCAGATTGCTGCGATAGTCGAAGACAACTTAAGATGGCGCTGCTTCTACGACTATGGCTGTTATGATGATCTTGTCTTGGAGATTGACCGGCGTGTGCCAATGGCCGTTGTCAAAGCTCTGACATTGGAGCTGAGAAAAGCCGGAAGACTGAAGGTCATGTACGCTACCCGCTAGCGATTACGCAAAGAGCTTCTTCAGCTCCGTAGCCTCTTCCGGCTTCATCTTGTTGCTGAGGATGAGCCTCAATTGCCTGCGCCGGAGTGCGCCATCGAAACGGCGGCGCTCCTCGTCGTTGGTGGGTTCGGCATCTGGCACTTGCATGGGACGGCCTGCATTGTCAACCGCCACGAAGGTGTAGATGGCGCTATTGCACGGGATCTTCTCGCCGGTCATCTGATCCTCCACCGAGACATCGCTCCACACTTCCATGCTGCTGCCGAAAGCGCGGCTCACATGGCTGCGGATGGTGACAAAATCCCCGAGTTTGATGGGCCGATCGAAGCCCACATGGTTCACTGCCACCGTGACCACTGTGCGCTTGCAATGGCGGTGCGCGCTGATGGCGCAACTGATGTCGAGCCATTGCAGCAGCCGCCCGCCGAAGAGATTGCCGAGCGTGTTGGTGTCGTTGGGGAGCACCACATGCGTGGTCTCCGAATAGCTGTCGCTGATGGGTCGTGAGGCGCGGTTCATGCGGGGCCGAAGGTAGCCGCGCCTAGGAGCCTACCTTGGTGGCATGGAAACCCCAAGCACCGACCTGCTCCCGCTGCTCAAGCTCATGCACCTGCTCGCGCTGGTGGCCTGGTTCGCAGCGGCATTCCACCTCGCACGGCTCTTTAATGCGCACCGTGCGGCCTTGCGCTTGTGGGAGCCCGAGCGGGGCTTGTTGCACGAGCGTTTCATTCCCATGGAGCGCCGCGTGCTCTTCGGATTGGCGTGGCCCGCGCTGATCCTGCTCGTGGTCTTCGGCCTCTGGCAATTGGTGCGCATGCCGGGTTTGCTTGCATCGCCCTTCATGCACCTGAAGCTCGGCCTGGTGGCGGTGCTCGTGGTGTATCAGCTCCTGCTCCATCGCGTGCAGGCTCGCTTGCAATCGGCATCGCTCACGTGGAGCGGTCCTGCGCTCTGGCTCTTCGGTCAAGGCGCATGGGCCTTGCTGGTGGCGCTATTGGCCACGGTGGTGTTCCGCGATCGCCTCGGCTGGACCTGGGGCGCGCTGGGCTTGCTCGTGCTCGGCGCTGTTATCGGCTATGCAGTAGTGAAGGCGCGTGGCGCAGCACCGGCGGAAGAGAAGAAGCCGGAAGCGAAAGCCTAAGGCAACTTGTAGAAGAGCACGCGGCCGTCGTCCGTGCCGGTGATCAGCCATTCCTGCCAGATGAGCATCGGCGCCAAGTGGTGCTGGTCCTTGTTCTCTGGCACTTCGATGCGCTGAATGGTCTTGCCCTCATCATTCACCACTTCGATCACGCCATGCTTCACGGCACGCAGCGTGTGGCTGCCATGCCGCACTTCCTTCTGCTGGTAGAAACGATCGAAGGTGCTGTTGCTCATGTCGAGTCCCATGGCCTTCACAGCGCGCGGGTCGGGCACCCAGCGATGCTGCTGCAGCGAGGGCTGCGGCTTGCCGTCCTTCATGCTGTACACCACGCGCTTGCCGCTGTGGCCGATGAGCACGGCGTATTCGCCATTGTCGTTGAAGGCGCAGTAGTACGCGGCCATGCTGCCATCCTCGTTGTAAGGAAGCGTCATCAGTTTCTTGCCGCTCTCGAGGTCGATCAGCTCGGCGCCCTTGTTGAGGCCCACGAGGATGCGATCGCCTTTGGGCGCAATGGCCAAACAGGTCACCTCGGCCTTGCTGGTCCGCAACGTGCGCTCGGCAGCGCCGAATGCCTGCGCGTTCGCAGCTTGAAGGAGAAGGAGCGAAACGGAGAGGGCGAGTGTGCGGAGCATGTTGCGGGTTCAGTTCTCCAAGAGGTGGTGCTGCGAGCGCAGCCAATCGAGCGCGCTCTGCTGGTCGCCGAACATCTGGATTGGACGGCCGGGCTTGTGGTGGCGCACGAACACGTTCGCGGCGAGCTGGTGGCCGAAGTCGCGCACGATGATCGCATCTGCAGCGATGTGCTTCGACGATTCTGGCGATTGCGCAGCGAAGGCGCGTGCCTCGTTGCTCATGGTGGTGTTCAACCCCACGCTCACCATCAGCAGCGCTTTGCGGCCCTTGCGGTCAGCAGCGATCGCATCGAACATGGCCTGCACGTCCTCAACGCTCACCAGGTGATCATCCTTGAAATGCGTGTGCACGATGTCGTCA
>JBATND010000055.1:0-5544 GCA_049290175.1 Flavobacteriales bacterium
CAAATGGACGGGAATGGAGCTTCATGCAGGTGCTACGGTTGTATGATCAGCCTCTCCGTGCGCTCCACTCTGCCATCGCGCAGCAGTTCCACGGTGTAAACCCCAGGTGCTGTGCCGCGCGTGTCCCAGAGCACTTGGCCTTCTTCGCCGCTGGCTTGCAGGGTGTGGGCCAGGCGGCCTTGGGCATCGCGGATGCGCAGGAGCAAGGTAGCGCGGTTGCCGGGCACACGGTAGCTGATTGCCGCCCAGTTATTGGCCGGGTTGGGGTGAATGCCCAATGCCGTGCTGGTCGCATGTGCGGCTGCCTGCCTTTGTGGGCGACGGACTGACTTGGCGCTGGGCGCGCCGCCGGTGTAGGGCGCCCGGCATTGGCCGTATTGCGCGCACAGCAGGTTGCTGGCCCACACGGCGGGGCGGTCGTAACGGTCGCGCGCCAGATCTTCGAGGTCTTGCTGTTCCTGCGCGTTCAGCGTGTAGGCGTCGCGGCTATTGTCTTTTGCGGCCACCAACAGCTCGGCGAATTGGAGCATTCGGCCATACTCCGGCAGCTCGCCATCGCTCAACGGCTTCTCCGTAGGCATGGCTTCCAAGAGATCCAGTGCTTCGGCATAACGCGCTTGCTGCAGCAACAGGCCGGCCTCGGCATAGCGCGCGCTGCGCGTGCGCAATTGCTGCCACACCCAGCGCAGGCTATCGGGGTGCGCATGGGCGCTGTCCGTGCGGTACAGGTACAGTAAATGATGCGTGCTCTGCGTCATGGCGGTGTGCGCGTGCGCCAGTTGCAGCTCCAGTTGGTGGCGGAAGGTGCGCTCTTCCCAACTGGCCTCTATGGCGGCCAGCGCATAAGCGGGCAAGGGGTACAGCGCATCGAGCTCGGCCCATTTCAAGAAACTTTCGAGCTGGGTGGCCTCCGGGTTGGCCAGGCACACCTCCAGCTTGATGGCCACAGGGATGCCCGCTTTGTCCACCAGCTCGCGGAGTGTTTCGGTGCTGAGGTAAGGGCTGCGCGCCATGAGGTAATCGCGGAGCTCGAACGCATCCTGCGGCCAGGCGTGCATGATCTCGTTCACCACCTCGTTGGTGCTGCCGCCATCGATCAGCGCATCGTAGGCATAGCGCAAGCTGCCGTACTCCTGCTTGCTGCTCTGCAGCTGGGGCTTCACGCTGCCAATGGTATGGCCGCCCAGCACCAGGCCCGAGCCGCAAACAACGCCGCTGGTGGTGGCAATGGGCACCACATCGGCCGGCACGTTCACCGGTTCGTGGCCGGGGAAGGCGGGGTCGTAGTAATACAGGATGTTCGCCAGCTGCGTGGTGGTCTTGTCGAAGTCCCACACGGTGTTCTGGTCGAAGCTGTTGCCAGCAGCGTCCTGATTGTCGCCTTGGAAGCCGCGGATGGTGTGCTGCTCTTGCTCCAGAGGCGGCGCCCCCTCCGCCTTCCTGTTCATCAGGTTGGTGGCGTTCTGGTTATTGTGGTTGCAACGGAACTGCAGGCCCACCATGTAGGGGTTTCCCGCCAGTTGCGCGCTGATGCCCTCGCCCACGAAACCGATGCTGAGGTTGCTGGCGCTGTTGCCGTACACCACTTCGTTGGCGTCGCGGGTGTAGCCTACCACGATGCCCTCGAGTTCGGCATTGTCTGGCGCGCTAGCCGATCGCGAGAAGCTGTTCTCCTCGATGCTGAGCCCATTGGTGCTGGTGGTGAAGATGCCTCGGTGGTGGCCTTGCCAATAGAGTTCATCAATGGTGTTCATGTCAATCCCGTGCCACCTTCCCATGCTGATTTCGTTCTCGTGCAGGGCCAGGCCGGTCTCGCCGCTCACGTACACGGCGCACACGTTGTCCTGGAAGCGGGCGTTGCGCACCATGTTGAAGAGGCTGGACCAGGAGCTGGTGGCATGCACGGCATGATCGAGGTTGCGGAAGGTGTTGGGGATGGCGCCGGGATCGGGGGTGGTGCAGGGCGGCGCGCAATTCACCACGGTGTAGCTGCTGTTCGAGGCCTCGATGCCGTGGCCCAACTGCGCGCTGGTGAGCGTGGGTATGTCGGTGCGGTCGTTGGCGAAGGTGCAGCCCCGGAAGGAGGCGCCCTCGCGGCGGATCAGGCTCACGTGCGACTTGGGGTAGCGGCCCGCATCGAGCAAGGGCCCGTTGGTGATGAACTGGCAATTCACGAAACGGCTGCCGGGCTGGTAGAACCAATGGTCGGGCACTTGGCCGGGATCGTATGATACCGGGCCGCCCACATGCAGCACCACATCGTGCACATTGTTCACGAAGGTGGCGTTGCGCAGATCCACCTTGCCGCCGAGCACCAGCCCGCCGAACTGCGGGTCCTCGGGGTCGGCATCGCCAGCCAGGATGCCCACCAGCGCGTTGCGGATGCTGGCGCCGCTCTCCATATACACCCAGCCTTGCGGGTTGCTGCCTGCTTGGCCGATCACCTTAACGCCATCCCACATCTCGCCCGGTGCGCTGCAGCCCATCCAATTCCGCAGGGTGGCGCCATTGCGCAGCGTGAGTGTCCCACCCGGCTGCACGGTGATGTTGGTGGTGAGGCTGGGGGTGCTTGCCGCGAAGCCGATATGCGCGCCATCGATGATGAGGGTGGCGCCACTGGGCACCACGATGCTGCCGGCGATGTTCTGGTTGGCGGTGATGGTCACGTTCCCGCTTACGGTATGCACCCCGTTGGTGAAGGCGAGGGTGCTGGTAGGCACATCCATGCGGAAGAGCACGATGCTGGCCCATTCGTCGAGGGTGATCTCTTCGCCCGTCGCGTAGAAATTGCCATGCACGTCGCTCCAGCAACCAGTGGTGCCGGGTACGGTGAGGATGCCATTGGTGCTGGCCACGTTGCGGTCATCGGCCTCGGTGCCGGGCAAGGGGCAGTGGTAGAAGAGGCGGTGGTTGGGCAATACCGCACTTTCGTAGTAGCCTTGGTCGAGCGTGACTTTCTCGGTGCGCACATGGTCCACATCCACCACATTGCCGCTTCCTGCGGCGACCACGCCCATTCCATACTGCGCGTTGCCCAGCGAAATGGCGAAGCGGTCCACTTGCGGGGCATCGGGCAGATACAGAATGGCTTCTTGGTCCTCGTCGGCCCAGTTGGTTGACACCGGCAGGTAAGCAGAAGGATCAACGATCTTGGAATTCGGGTTCACGACAGGCGCCAAGCGGATGGCATCGGTGGTGTTGGACCGCATGCGCACCTTGATCCGGTAGGTGGTGGCCGCTGGCGTCGTGGCTGCACCGGGGTCGATTACGGTTGCCGATGATCCGCCCGCAGCCCACCGTTCCACGAAAGCGCGATCGGTGAAGCGTTTGAAATGCCCGTCCACCGATCCCTCACCAGTACCTGGAGTTGCATTCGACCATGAGTTGTCCGTGGAGTGGCACTCAGTGCTGTGGAATGCAACAGCAACGGCAGAGCTGTTGATGACAGCGTAGTCCTTCAGCCTTAGCGGGCTGGTGAACGAGGCGTCCGTTGGTTCCAAGTGGGTGTTCCAACCTTGCAGGGTGAATGGCACTATGCGCGGTCTTTCCAGACCAGTCAGATACCCTCCGGTTGTCGCGAAGCTGTTGCTGAAGTATTCCACATAGTGTGTCACTGTGTTGAACGGATTGAAGTAGTAGTTCCCGGAGTAGTCGCCGAAGTCGATGGTCGGGGTTGCGCCATTCCAAGAGGTGGCCAGGATCTGGAACAGATACACCGGCCACTGATCGCGCTTCAGGCAGTAGAGGATGTTGTCCGAGATCACATCATCGTAGGCAGGCTGGAAGGCGCCAGTGAAGCTGCCCCTGCTCAGCATGGCCAATTGGACATCGTTCGCGCCGAACACGGTGTTCCCTTCAACACGGTTTCCCTCCATGCCCACGGGTTGTTCGTATTCGTCAACGCCTATCGGCTCGTGGTCCACCACGATTCCGGCACCCATGCCACTGACCACATTCCCTGCGACGGTGGTGTTCCGGATCAAGGTGTTGCCGAAGTAGATGCCCACCGTTTTGTCGCTCTTGAATTCACCATCGGCACTGCTCGTCACGTTGGGTACGGCATCCGTTACGATGTTATTCATCACCTTGAGGCCATCGGCACCATCGAAGGTGATGCCTGCATGGTCGTTCAGGAGCCTGCTGAAGCGCATGACCCGTTTATTCGCCGCGATCAAGTCGCCCTCTACGTTCGGATTGTCTTTGCCGCCCAGGCCAATGCCTGTGCCCCCGGCATCGATCACCACGTTGTTGATCACCGTCGCATCATCGCTCGATGATTGGATCGCCGTTGCAAAGGCGAACCCATGTCCTGTTTGGCCGGGTTCGAGATTCACGTCCTTGCACAGGTTCCCATCGATGGTCACGCGGTCAGAAATGGTGAAGATGCTCTGGCCATAGACGCGCTCGAATGTGTTTCCGCGATAGCTGCATTGGCTGGGCATGCTCGAAGGGTTATCATTGAATTCGCTGATTCCATGCGTGAGGTCGCGGAAGATGCAATTCTCAACCGTGATGCTCCGATGCGGGCCGCTGCGCATCCTCACCGCCACGCCGATCGATTGAGTGGACAGCTCGCTGCTGCATACGTGCTCGAAGGTCAAATCGCGCAGCGTAACGTGCTCGATAGGTTGATTGTCGCCTCCGAAAGTGATCAGTCGCCCTGGTACGCTTCCGGCACCATCCGCAATGCACACCCTAACCTCGTCCGCAGTCGGTTGTTGCCCACCTGGTGGCCAGTAGTACAGCACGCCATTCAAATAGGCCCATTCGCCCTCTTGGTCCAGGTCGAGTCTCAGGCCCTCCAGGAAGTAGCCCCAATTGCCCGGCTGCGGGTCATCGGTTTCTATTGCATCATAGGTAATCGTTGTGCCGCTCTGGCTTATCGGCTTCCGGTAATAGCCCCAATTCGAGTAACGCAGAACGATGTATGCATCTGTGCGGTTGGTGGCGGGGAGGTCATCGTCGTCAAAGGTGCCAGTAGCAATGTTGGATCCGGCGTTCGCATACAGGAATCCGCTATTCGGAAAGCGTGCTCGTGTCTTCAGCCGGAAACGCGTTTCTGGATCCTCGGCCCCGCCACTGTGCATGTGGTAGAGATTGATGACCTGCTGGGTGTTCGCCGGTAGGGCTGTTGTCTTGTAAGCATTGCCTAGAGCCGCTGCTGGCAAGCCAGCGAGAACATCGAAATTGGTTACGGCTTGCCATCCACTCACCGCTTTGCTCCCTGAGAAAACCACAGTAGCGCCATCATTGGGTTCTATGACAATCGGCGCCGAAGCCGAAGCCTGCGTGTTCAGGATGGTAAGCGCGTCCTCGTACCTGCCCTCCAGGAATTTATAGGCCGTGTTGGTTGCAAGAGCTCCGCTGGCCGCCAACGATTGGAAATTCGCGTAGCTCCATGGCGTTGAAGGCGTGTCGCCGTTCCCATTGCTGCTGCCGTTGTGGATGTACTTGGTATTGGTCGGCTGCGCGACGGCTGCCATTGCCGTGCAAGTGCAGACAACAAAAGCGAATAGGGGTTGTCGCCACGCCGCTCTTATCGCG
>JBATND010000056.1:0-7445 GCA_049290175.1 Flavobacteriales bacterium
TACCCGAGGGTCCATGCTTCGCCGATAGCAACAGGCTCTCCACGGGCACCGACCAGAACAAGGGGAGGCCATGGTGCTCCGGAGCGAAATCGGCCGCTGCTGAAATGATGCCCTTGCTCAACCCCAATTCCCGCGCTTGATCGATTTGGGATTCGATGTGCGCAGTGCGATCGGTGTAGTACGGTGCCATGCGCTCGGCTTGCGCCATGCGGAAGAATAGCGCCAGTGCGATCGCCAATGGTATGAGGGCCGGAGCCTGAATGATTCGCCCGCAACGAAGCACGAGCACCAGTACCACCCACGCTGCTATGCCGAAGTTCACTTGCTCGCGGTACCGGTCGTGGTACCAGCCCGGCAGCTTCAGGCTGATGAGCACATGCATCATCGCAATGAACCCGATGAAGAGCACCGCATCCATTCGGCGGCGCTGAATCAACAAGCCGGTGAAGGCGATTGCCGACAGCGCCAACAGGTCGGGGTAATGCCGCACCGCATAGTGGAACATGCCGGTGAGACTCCGCAACGACAGCACCGCTGCCATCGCCTGCGGATCGCGCGCTTGCAGCACGAAAGCCGCACTGTCCTTCTCGTACGCCGAAACGGTGAGCACGCGCGCCAAGAGCACCAAGCCGATCACGAATGCCAGGATCACAGCTTCGCGCCGCTGCTCCCAGGCGCGCAGGAGCACGAGCATGCCTGCAAGCAGCAGGAAGCCGATGGCATGGCACGAGGCCACCAGCGCGCCAAGCAACACGAGCAGTGGGAGCCGCCAACGCCCACCAACGCTGGTGCTCCGATGCACCGCGATGAAGAGCACGAGCAGATCGGCTCCATAGTACAACTCGAAGACCGGGCAAAGCAGGCCGTGCGTGAGGCCCACGAGATGGAGCGCCGCAATGGCCAGTGCTGCGTATCGGTCGCGCAGCACCCGTTGGGCGATCACGATGCACGCGCCCATCCAGATCACATTGCTGAGTGAGTGGAGCATGATCAGCGCCTTCATCGGGAGGCCGAGCTTCACGCCGATCAATGGCAGTGCCTGCGCGATGGCCAGCACCCAGCGGCCATGCTCAATGCGGAAGCCGCCATCGTTCACCACGCGCGCCAGGTAGTAGCCGCTATCCGCAAAGAGCCGCTCATCGGCGAAGCGCCATGCGAAAGCAGCCAAATACGCGAGCACCGCCCACGGCGCGATGACCACGAGGCGGTCGGTCCATGCGGTGCGCTGTTCGGCGGGAGCGGCTTGCATCGCATCAAAGAAAGCGGGGGGCGGTACTTTTCCACCGTCGCCGATGCTCGATAGCCCGATCGAATACCTCAAGGGTGTTGGCCCGCAGCGCGGCGAGCAGCTTCGGCAGGAGCTGGGCATCGCCACCTTCCTCGACCTGCTGCTGCACTTCCCCTTCCGCTACATCGACCGCAGCCGCTTCCATACGGTGCGCGAGATCGCAGCAGCGCCCGACGACCACCAGCAGGCGCAATTGCGCGGGCGCATCACCGCGCCGAAGCTGGTCGGGGAGAAGCAGGCGCGGCGCATCACCGCCACCTTCACCGATGCCACTGGCAGTTTGGAATTGGTGTGGTTCAAGGGCCTGAAGTGGGTGCAGCAATCGCTCAAGCATGGCGAGGAATACATCGTCTTCGGCAAGCCCGGCGCATTCAAGGGCAAGCTGAACATGCCGCATCCGGAGCTCGAGCTCGCTTCAACCTGGGACAGCGGCCTCGATGCCGCGCTGCAGCCGGTTTACAGCACCACGGAGAAGCTCACCGTGAAGGGCCTCACCAGCCGCGCCATCTGGAAATTGCAGAAAACCCTGCTGCCGCAGATCGCCGGTTTGATCCCCGAGACGCTGAGCGCTGATCTGGTGCAATGGCTCGGCGGCATCGCGCGCGAAGAGGCCTTCCGCCAAGTGCATGCCCCTGTTGATGCGCAACGCCTCGAGCTCGCCCGCACACGGCTGAAGTTCGAGGAGCTCTTCTTCATCCAGATCGGTTTGTTGCGCAACAAGCAGCTCACGCAGCAGAAATCGCATGGCCATGTCTTCGGCATGGTGGGCGAGAAGCTGAACACCTTCTATGCAGAGCATCTTCCTTTCGAGCTCACCGGTGCACAGAAGCGCGTGGTGAAGGAAATCCGCAAGGACATGGGCAGCGGGCGCCAGATGAACCGCTTGCTGCAGGGCGATGTGGGAAGCGGCAAGACCTTGGTGGGCCTGCTCAGCATGCTCATCGCGCTCGACAATGGCCACCAAGCCGCCCTGATGGCGCCCACTGAGATCCTCGCGCAGCAGCATTACGCCACGCTCTCGCGCATGCTCGAAGGCATGCCCGTGGTGGTGCGCTTGCTCACGGGCAGCACCAAGCAGGCCGAGCGCAAGAGCATCCTCACCGCATTGCAGCTCGGCGAGGTGCATATCATCGTGGGTACCCACGCGCTGCTCGAGGACCGTGTCGCATTCAACAAGCTCGGCCTCGTGGTGATCGATGAGCAGCACCGTTTCGGCGTGGCGCAGCGCGCGCGGTTGTGGGCCAAGAGCGAAGTGCCGCCGCATGTGCTGGTGATGACCGCCACGCCCATTCCGCGCACCTTGGCCATGACACTCTACGGCGACCTCGATACCAGCGTGATCGATGAGCTGCCGCCGGGACGCAAGCCCATCCGCACCGTGCATCGCTTCGATAGCGCGCGCAACGCGGTCTTCGGTTTCCTGGAGGAAGAAATGAGCAAGGGCCGGCAGGTCTATGTGGTGTACCCCTTGATCGAGGAATCGGAGAAGACGGACCTGAAGGATGTAACGGATGGCTTCGAGAGCCTGAGTCGTCGATTCCCGTTGCCGGAGTATGCCGTGGGCATCGTGCATGGGCGCATGGACCATACGACCAAGGATTACGAGATGGCGCGCTTCAAGAAAGGCGAGACGAATATCCTGGTGAGCACCACGGTGATCGAAGTGGGGGTGGATGTGCCCAACGCCAGCGTGATGGTGATCGAGAACGCCGAGCGCTTCGGGCTCTCGCAACTGCACCAATTGCGCGGACGTGTGGGCCGTGGCGCTGAGCAGAGCTTCTGCATCCTCATGACCGGCGACAAGCTCTCGAACGATGCCCGCACGCGCATCGCCACCATGGTGCGCACCAACGACGGTTTCCAGATCGCCGAGACCGACCTGCGGTTGCGCGGCCCCGGCGACCTGCTGGGCACGCAGCAGAGCGGCATGCCGCAATTGCGCATCGCCGATCTGGTCGAGGATCAGGAGCTGCTCGCCCGCGCCCGCCAAGCGGCGCAGCGCATGCTCGATGCCGATCCGGCATTGAGCGCGCCGCAGCATGCGCCCATCGCACGCGCACTCGCGGAGCGCAAGGATCAGGTGGCTTGGGGACGGATCAGCTGAACGGATCAGGTATCGAGCGCGGCACGGCGACGCACCTCCTCGGGGTCGAGCACGTGCCGCAGGCAACCGCGTGCGATCAGGTACTGCCCGGCTGCGTAAGTGAGCATCACGCTCAGCGGCGCATGATCGATCACGCGCACGAAACGATGCGTCGCCAGGATGCTGTCCGATGCGATGAAGAGCGCAGCGCCGACCATCACCATGATGAAGCTCGGCAGATAGGTGCGGCCGAAGCGTAAGGCTGCGGCGGCGCCCATGAGCGTGATGGTAAGCGCGTAGATGCCGACAGGGACCAGCACATCCTCATCGACCGCTTCCAATAAGCCGATGCCGAAGAGCACGCCGTAGGTGACCACCACGGCGGCGATGAGGATGCCGATGAGCAAGCCGGGGCTGTTGCCGCCGTCGGATACGTTCTGCATGAAGCCCAGCGCGTAGCAGATCTGCGCGATCAGGAAGGCGCCAAGCCCGATCAGGAAGAAGAATTGGTCCACATGGTCGAACATCAGCGCCGCATCGCCGAGCAGCGAGAAGAAAAGGCCCACCTGGATCAGCAGCGTGAACCGGTCGCCGTAGCGACGGCTGTTCAAGAAGAACCAGAGCCCCAGCACCACGAGCATGAGCGGCTTGCAGACGTACACGAGCTGATGCTCTCCTTGCACATCGCCCACGATGGCGCCGATGGTCGCCCCGGCGAAGAGCAGCCCGCTCACCCAATGGTTCTTCAAGAGGTGCATGTGCGGTGCGCAAGGTAGGATGAGCGTTGAGTGAAGGCTGCTAGGCTCCGATGGAGCAGGTGCACCGAATTGCTCGACGCGATTGGTGAATTGCGCGTGATCAAGCGCCTGCTTGCCCGCTAGGCCTCAACCTGTTTCGCCCAACGTTTCAGCGCTGTGGCCGAGAGCACCACGTAGATGGCATAGAGCGCGGCGTACCACCACATCTCCAGCAGCACGTACAGCACAATGGCCGTGAGGTCCGCTGCGATCCAATAGGCCCAGTTCTCCAGGATCTTGCGCGCCAGCATCCAAGTGGCCAAGAGGCTGAAGGCCGTGGCGAAGCCGTCCAGTCCCGTGAAGCGCGCATCGGGCAGGAGCTTGAGGGCGAATGCCAGTGCCAGCGTGAGCAACGCGCCGCCCAGGAGCATGAGCAGATGGAAGCGCGCAGCACGACGCGTGATCGGCAGCTGCTTGCTCCCTTCGCCCTTCCACGACCACCAGCCGTAAACGCCCATGGCCACATAGTATCCGCTGAGCGCTGCTTGGGCATACACATGCTGGTGCAGGAACAGCACGATGCCCATGGCCGATGCCGCAATGCCGAAGAGCCAGCCCACGCGGCGCTCGTAGAGCATGAGCACCGTGTAGGCCAGGTTGCCTGCGGCGGCGATGGCTTCGATCAGGGTCCAGTTCAACTGTAGGTTGAGGGGTTGTGTGGATGTAATTGCCCGAAGCCGCCGTAGTGGCGACGCATGCGTTGCCCGAGGTGTGTGAGGGATTGAGCGACTGCCAACCGCGCAACATCAACCTGCACTACATCCCGCAATTGCACGACGGGCTGAAGTGGATCTTGGTGCGCGGCAGCAGTTCCTGGATCCGCTCCATCTCCTCTTCGGAGAACTGGATCCCGCGCAGGTCGAAGAAGCGCAAGGCGTCCATCTTCTCGAGCTCCTTCGGGAAGTCGGCCAGGTCGTTGTCCCAGAGGTCGAGCGAGACGAGCTGGCGCAGTTGGCCCACGCATTTGGGCAGGCCCGTGATCGCATTGCGGCTCAGGTCGAGTCGTTTCAGTGCGCGCCATTTGCAGAGGGCATCGGGGAATGCGCCCAACTTGTTGCGCGAGGCGCGGAACTCCTGCATGCTCTGCAATTCGCCCATCCACTCCGGGAATTCCTTCAGCTTGTTGCCGCTCACGTCGAGGGAATTCAGGTTGCGCAGTTGGCGCAGCTCCTCGGGCAGCACCTTCAGCTTCTTGCCGCTCAGGTCGAGCTTGTACACCTTGTCCGGTTCGGCCAAGGCCCGTTCGAGGCTACGGTAGGTGCGCGACGAATCGAGCGCCGCCTGCGTGAGCAATTGGCAGCGTGCGCCAAGCGCTGCGGTGAGTGCGAAGAGGAGGAGGGCGGTCCTCATGAGGTGGCGAGGTTGAAGTGCTCGTGCGCCATGCGCTTGTCGATGTGGAGCTGTTCGCGCAGCGCTTCCATGCTCTCGAATCGTTGGTCGCCGCGGATGCGATGGATGAAACGCACGGTGATGGCCTCGCCGTACAGATCGCGGTCCAAGCCGAAGATGTTCACCTCCACATTCCGTTGCAGGCCACCGCTCACCGTGGGCCGCTCGCCGATGTAGAGCATGCCTTTGTGCTCGCCATCCTTCAAGCGCACTTCAACTGCGTACACGCCATCGCCGGGGATCAGCTTGTAGGCATCGATGGCACCGATGTTCGCTGTGGGGTAGCCGATGGTGCGGCCCAGTTGGTCGCCTTTCACTACCACGCCGCTCAGTGGATAGGTGTAGCCGAGCAGGTCGCTCGCGCCATCGACATCGCCAGACAACAGCGCTTGCCTGATCTTGGTGCTGCTCACCTTCACGTGGTCCACTTCCTGTGCGGGTATCTCTTCCACATCGATGTCGTAGGCCTCGCCGAGCTGCCGCAGCAAGACCAGGTCTCCCTCGCGGTTGCGCCCGAAGCGATGGTCGTAGCCGATGACGACCGCGCGCGCACCGATGGCGCCCATGAGCACATCGCGCACGTAGTCGATGGCGTGCATGCGCGAGAATTGGCGCGAGAAGGGGACTACCAGCAGATGATCGAGTCCAGCTTGTTCCAGCAGTGCGCGCTTTTCTTCTTGTGTGTTCAGCAGCTTCAGGTCGTTGTCGCCGGGGAAGAGCACCATGCGCGGGTGCGGGTGGAAGGTGAAGAGCACGCTCTCGCCCTCTTCCTTCTTCGCTCGGGCGATCAAGCGCTCGATGATGGCCCTGTGGCCGCGATGCACGCCGTCGAAGGTGCCCGTGGTGAGCACGGGGCGCTTCACGCCCTTGAAGTCGGCGATGTCGGTGTGGACGAGCACGGGGCGCTAAGGTCTGCTTTGGAGTGGTTGGCGCATCGCAAGGAATCGCGGTCAGAGGAACGGTGGAACAGTTAAGCAGTGTACCAGAGGCGCCTTGTTGAACTGAGCTGCAATCGAAGCGCCTCTGGTACACTGCTCCACTGGTGATCTGCTCCAATACTGATTCTCAACTTGTCAACTTCCATTTGGCTATGCGCTATCAACCCCTACTTTCGCGCCCGCAAAACCGGGGTATCCCCGCATCCATAGCACAACTCCCTCATGGCCAAGCACATCGGAAAGGTCGTCCAGGTCATCGGACCCGTGGTCGACGTTCGCTTCGAAGGCGGCAACGACCTGCCCAACATCTACGACGCGCTCCACATCACCCGTCCAGACGGCAGCATCCTAGTGCTGGAGACCCAGCAGCTCATCGGTGAGGACACCGTGCGCGCCATCTCCATGGAGAGCACCGACGGCGTTGCCCGCGACAACGCGGTCGAAGCCATGGGCAAGCCGATCAGTATGCCGGTGGGCGATGCGATCAAGGGCCGCCTGTTCAATGTGACCGGCAATGCCATCGATGGCATGAAACCTCTGGCCACGGGCAAGAGCTACCCCATCCACCGTGAGGCTCCGAAATTCGAGGAGCTCACCAC
The DNA here is from genome assembly GCA_049290175.1 of Flavobacteriales bacterium. Lineage (GTDB taxonomy): Bacteria > Bacteroidota > Bacteroidia > Flavobacteriales_F > PHOS-HE28 > PHOS-HE28. The sequence goes on from JBATND010000056.1 coordinate 7,095, forward strand.
CAGCGCCGAGATCCTCTTCACCGGCATCAAGGTGATCGACCTGATCGAGCCCTACGCGAAGGGCGGTAAAATCGGTCTGTTCGGTGGCGCCGGCGTGGGCAAGACCGTATTGATCCAAGAGCTGATCAACAACATCGCCAAAGGCTACAGTGGCTACAGCGTGTTCGCTGGCGTTGGCGAGCGCACCCGCGAGGGCAATGACCTCCTGCGCGAGATGATCGAGGCCGGCATCATCAAGTACGGCGACGGTTTCAAGCACAGCATGGAAGAAGGCGGCTGGGACCTGAGCAAAGTGGACTACAGCCAGCTCGAGAGCTCGCAGGCCACTTTCGTGTTCGGTCAGATGAATGA
>JBATND010000057.1:0-26368 GCA_049290175.1 Flavobacteriales bacterium
ACCATCTACCTGATGCAGGGCGAAGTGGTGGTAGGCGGCAAGCAGGACCGCATGCTCGCGCAAGACGTGATCGTGCCACCGGGCGAGACCATGAACATCGGCGCATTCTGCGTGGAGCACGGACGCTGGCAAGCGGGCAGCACCGGGCATGATTTCAATGGCACCATCGGCGTGGTAGGTCAGCAAACGCGCAAAGCCGCAGCGGTTGATAAAGAGCAGACACGCGTATGGGAGGAAGTGGCCAAGGACATCGAGAAGAACAAGGCGCAGACACGCAGCGGCAGTTATGCGCACCTCATGAACGACAAGGATTTTCAGGCCAAACGGCAGCACTACCGCGAGAAGCTGCTCGGGCTTCCGGCATCGGCGTCGGGCATCGTGGGCGTGATCGCGGTGAGCGGCGATAAGGTGGTGGGCCTCGATGTGTTCGCGACGCAAGAGCTCTTCGCGCAAGCCTTCCCGCAATTAGTGGATGCGTACATCGCTGAGGCACTGAGCAACGGCAAACCCGTGACCATGACCGAAGCGCAGGTACGCGCCTATTTCACGGGCCTCTTCAACGACGAGCGGAAACTGGAGGAGAAGTCGAACGGGAACGGTTACCTCTTCAAATCGAACGAGCGCACGTATCGTTTGAGCATGTTCTAGCGCTTGCGCGGTGCGCCTTGCTTGGCGCGCTTTGCCTGGCTCGCTGAACCGCCTTCAGCCTGATTCGCTGCCAGCACTTCGCCCACTCTGCGCACGATGCCCGTCACCAGCGCATTGCCCATGAAGAAGGCGCGGCGTGCATCACTTGCTCCTTGGGTGTGCTCATCAGGGAACATGTTGAGGCGCTCGAGCTCGATGGGGGTGAGCCTGCGCAGAATGCCCTTGCTGGTGCGCACCACATGCTTGAAGCGCGATGGCGATGATCCGCCCTCTCCGGTGATGATGGTGCGCGAAGGCTTATCGAGCGGATCGGGGAAAACCATCGCGCCCTCGGCATAGTTGTAAGCGAAGCCGGTGCTCTTGCTGGTGCGCGTCTCCTTCTTGCTCCCCTTCAGGTATTTCCATTGCGCGAGCTGAGGCGCGCTGATGCGGAAGCTCGCGGGCACATCCTTCTCCGGTTGAAGCACCGATCCGAGCGTTGCGCGCGGACCGTCGTAAGCCGGCACCACGCGTGTCGTCCACACGTTGCGGCCACGAATGATTCCTGCTTCCGCGAAAAGGCCCTTCGCTGCGCCCTTGCCCTTGTTGAAGCGCTGCGTCACCTGTGCGAGGTCGCCTTCGATGGCGAACGAAGCAACGCCCGACGAACCCAACGCCACGGGGAATGCCTCGGCGAAGAGCCCGGTGTTTGCGATCCACTCCCACGGATTCGCAGCGTTCAGGGCATCAGCGATGCGCGTGCTTTCGTGAACCCCCAGGAAGAACACGCGCCGCCTGCGCTGCGGCATGCCGTAGTCCGCTGCGTTGATCACGCGCCATTCCACCCTATAGCCGAGGTCAGCGAGCGAAGCCAGCATCACAGCGAAGTCGCGGCCGCGCTGCTTCACGGGCGACTTGAGCAGCCGGTCCACATTCTCCAGGAAGAGATAGGGCGGGCGCTTCGCCTCAAGGATGCGATGGATCTCCCACCAGAGCACGCCTTTCTTCCCCGCGATGCCCTTCGATTGATTCAGGCTCTTGGCAACGGAATAGTCCTGGCACGGAAAGCCACCAACGAGCAGGTCGTGATCCGGGATCGAATCGGCCTTCACGGTGGCGATGTCACGATTGCTATGGCCCTTTTCACCGAAGCGAGCCGCGTAGATCGCCGATGCATCTTGTTTCTTCCGCGCAGGCTCCCACTGATTGCTCCAAGCGACTTGGAAGCGTGCCGATGCGGCTTCGAGCCCGATGCGGAAACCACCGACACCAGCGAACAGCTCTACCACACGGATCGGCGCTTTCATCGGAGCGGCGCCAAACATATCGCGCGCATGCGTTGCGATCAAGCCTCGGCTCAGGGCTATCGCTTCTCATGGACGTACCCCGAACAGTCCCGTAGGGACCGAATATGGGTAGGATCATTTGCCGACGCGGATTAAAGCGTGCCGTCAGGTACGCCATGTGCCACATCCCGTACCTACGGCACGGACGGTCGTGAGCCGATACGAATGCTGCCGACATCGAGTCCCTACGGGACCAAGGTGCAATCAGTATCGCGCGTCATTCACCTGCGGCAGCGCACTGGATGCGCCAAGCTAAGCAGAGGGTTCAGTTTCCCAATCGGAATTCAGTCCCAGCGGGACGGGATATGGGTACAGACGCGATAGCTCTGAGACATGGCTGCCCGTGCTTGCGGTAGCCGCTTAGTTTCGGCCCATGCCCTTCGCGCCACCATCGAAACTGCCCAACGTAGGCACCACCATCTTCGCCGTGATGAGCCAGCTCGCCCAAGAGCACGGCGCCATCAACCTGGGCCAAGGCTTCCCCGACTTCCCGATCGATGATCGCCTGAGCGACTTGGTGCATGCCGCCATGCGCGCCGGCCACAACCAGTACGCGCCCATGCCGGGGCTTCCGGCGCTGCGCGAGGCCATCGCTGCCAAAGTGGATCGGCTCTATGGCCACACCTATGATCCTGGATCGGAAGTCACCATCGCGGCGGGCGGCACGCAAGCCATCTTCACCATCATCGCGTCGATGGTGCACGCGGGCGACGAGGTCATCATCGTTGACCCCGCCTACGATTGTTATGCGCCGGCCGTGGAGCTTTTCGGCGGCAAAGCCGTGCATGTGCGATTGGATTCCAGCATGCGCTTCGATTATGATGCGGTGGCGAAAGCCATCACGCCGCGCACGCGCATGCTCATGATCAATACGCCGCACAACCCTGCTGGCACCATCCTGCGCGATGCCGATATGCAGAGCATCGCCGCGACCCTGCGCGGAACGGACATCCTGCTCCTGAGCGATGAGGTGTATGAGCACCTGGTGTTCGACGGTGAGCCGCATGCTTCGGTGATCCGCTATCCGGAGCTGCGCGAACGGGCCTTCGTGGTCTTCAGTTTCGGGAAAGTGTTCCACGCCACGGGCTGGAAGATGGGCTATGCGCTGGCCCCGAAGGAGCTCATGGCCGAGTTCCGCAAGGCGCATCAGTTCAATGTCTTCAGCGTGTGTACGCCGATGCAGCACGCATTGGCCAGCTACATCGATGATCCGGCCAACTATACCGGCGTGCCCGCGCTCTATCAAGCCAAGCGCGATCGTTTCGCCAAGGGCATGCAGGGCTCGCGCTTCCGGCTGTTGCCTTGCGAGGGCAGCTATTTCCAGACAGCCGATTACAGTGCGATCAGCGATGAGGATGACCGCGCCTTCGCGGAGCGGGTGACACGCGAGTTCGGCGTGGCCAGCATCCCGCTCTCTCCCTTCTATCGGCATCCACGAGCCGATCAGCGATTGCTGCGCTTCTGCTTCGCGAAGCGCGACGATACCTTGGACGCCGCTATCGAGAAGCTATGCCGGATCTGAGGGTCACCATCGTGCAGAGCATGCTCCATTGGGAGGATGCCGAAGCCAACCGCGGCATGTTCGCCGCGAAGCTCAGCGAGCTGAAGGGAAGCACGGACATCGTCGTGTTGCCCGAGATGTTCACCACCGGGTTCAGCATGCGCAGCAGTGAGCTGGCGGAACCGATGCAAGGCCCTACGCTCGCATGGATGCGCGCACAGGCGCAATTGCTCGACGCCGCTCTCTATGGCAGCGTGATCATCGAGGACAATGGCGAACGCTATAACCGCGGCCTATTCGTGAAGCCCGATGGGGAGGTGGCCGTGTACGACAAGCGCCACCTGTTCCGCTTCGCGCAGGAGAATGAGCACTACTGCGCCGGGCACGAACGCGTGGTGGTGCAATGGCGCGGCTGGCGGCTGCTGCTGCAGATCTGCTTCGACCTGCGCTTCCCGGTGTTCGCGCGCAACAGGGGCGACTACGATGCGATCCTCTATGTGGCCAATTGGCCCGAGGCGCGGCGCTTCCCATGGAGCCAGTTGCTGATCGCGCGCGCCATCGAGAATCAGTGTTATGTGGCAGGCGTGAACCGCGTGGGCATGGATGGGAAGGGCATCCACTACAGCGGCGACAGCGTGATCATTGATCCACGGGGTGAAGCGGTGGCGAGTGTGGAACCATCAACCGAAGGCCTCGCCACAGCTGCATTCGATTGGAATGCGCTGGAGGAATTCCGGGCGAAGTTCCCGGTGGCCATGGAAGCCGATCCTTTCGAGTTGCGCGCTTAGCGCAGCACTTGGATGTGCCCGAGCTGGTTCTGCGTAACGCCGATGGTGCCATCCTTGTCGGTGTAGAACGCATACTCCATGCGCCAAACGTACATGTCGTCCTGAACGATCTGCCCGGCATAGGTGCCGTCCCATCCGATCTCGGGGTCGTTGCTCTCGAAGAGTTGCTCGCCCCATCGGTTGAAGATGCGCAGCACCATGGTGGCGATGCTCTTGCCCTGCGGGATGAAGATGTCGTTCACCCCATCGCCGTTGGGCGTGAAGGTGTTCGGGACGAAGATGGTCGCAGGGCAATGCTCGATCACGCGCGCACTGTCGGCGGTGGCGCAATCGTACTGGTTGGTGATGTGTACATAGTACCAGCCGTAGGCGCTGGCCATGATCACGCGCGTGGTGGCGCCATCGGCTGCCGCTCCTTCTGGGGCGCTCCAGTTGTAGCGCGATCCCGAATTGCCAGCGTCGATCACCACGTAGCGCGGCTCATCGTCCAAGCAGGCGTGGAACTCGTTCACAGCCATGCGCACCGGCGACGGGTTGAAGTGTACCGTGATGCCATCGGAGCGCGAGCATGCGCCATTGTGTACCGTCACGGTATAGGTGCCGGCTTGTCGCACCATGATCGCACGCGAGGTGCTTCCGTTGCTCCAGAGGTAGGTGCTGCCCGGATTGCCCGCATCGATGCGCAGTTGCTGGCCATCGCAGAGCACGGTGTCGGGGCCGAGGTCAACTGCGGGTGGCGCAATGAACTCCGCGACGGCACTGAAGTTCCCGGTGCAGCCAGCGGCATTGGTCACAGCAACGGTGTATGTGCCGCCACTGCCAATGGTGATCTGTTGCGTGGTGGCGCCGTTCTGACCCGATCCGTTGGGAGCGCTCCACGAATAAGTGGACCCATCGTTGCCGGCATTGAGCACAGCGGTCTCGCCGGTGCAGCGCAGGACATTCCCGAGGTTGTTCACCGGCATGGGTACAACCGCTACGTTGATGGCGTCGCTCGCGGAGCAGAAGCCATTGCTCACGGTAACCGAATAGTTGCCGGCGGTATTCACGCTGATGGTCTGCGCGGAGGCGTTGTTGCTCCAGAGGTAGCTGCTGCCCGGCGTTCCGGCATCGAGCGTGATGCTCTGCCCGGCGCAGAGTGAGGTATCGGCGCCCAGCTGAACCGTGATCGCGGGGGCCAGCGTCACCACGGCATCGAAGGTGGCGCTGCATCCCTGCGGCGTTGTAACGGTAACGGTGTAGGTGCCGCTGGCCGTAGCCGTGATCTGCTGCGAGGTGGCGCCGGTATTCCAAAGGAAGTTGCTGCCAGCATTTCCTGCATTCAGCACTGGCACGTCGGTGATGCACGCGCTGGCATCCTGCAGCACGTCAACCGGCATGGGGTTGAATTGAACGTTCACCGCATCGCTGGAGCTGCAACCGTTGGCATTGGTCACGGTCACGCTGTAGTTGCCGCTGCTGCTCACGTTGATCGATTGCGACTGCATGCCGTTGCTCCATAGGAAGGTGGCGCCCGCATTGCCAGCGTTCAGCGTTTGAGGGCCGGTGCCGCAGAGGCTCAGGTCAGGGCCGAGGTCAACGGTGGGCAATGCGTGCAGCGTTACGTTGAAGGTGCTGATGGCCTCGCAGCCGTTGGCATCGGTGATGGTGACCGTGTGCGGCCCGCTCTGCGCGGGCACGATGGAAGCGCTGGTGGCGCCGTTCTGCCCTGATCCGTTCGGGGTGCTCCACAGATAGCTCACGCCAATGGCCGGTGCGGTGATCGTTGGCGGAGCACTTGCACAGGCGCTCACGCTCTGCGATGAAGGAACTCCTACGTAAGAGCGCGTGATGATGACCTGATCGCTCACCGAGCAGCCGGTGGCATCGGTGATCGTAACGGTGTACGTGGCCGATGCATCCACCATGATGGTGGGCGATGCAATCGTGGCGTTGTTCAGGTTAGCGGCTGGCGACCAGCTGAAGGTGGCGTTGGGCACGTTGTGCTGAACGTTCAGTGCGTGGCCGAGTGTTGAGCAGAGCGTGAGGTCCGCTCCGGCATCAGCGCTGTAGCCGGTGTTCACCGTAATGGTGATCGATTCCACGAGTTGGCAGCCCGAAGCGGTGTGCGTGGCCGTGCAGGTGTAGGTGGTGGTTGAGGCAGGAGTTGCCGTGGGCGATGCGATTGCAGCGTTATTCAAGCCGCCGCCCGTCCATGCGTAGGTGATGCCGCTTCCGCCGCTCACGGTTGCCGTGAGCGTGGTGCTCTGGCCTGGGCACAAGGTGCTTTGTGCTGAGCTCAACACGAGGTCGAAGAGCTGACCTACGGTGATCGTGGTTTGCGCGGTAGCGGTGCAGCCCACGTTGTTCGATGCGGTCACGCTGTAGGTGGTGTTCTGCGCAGGCGTGGCCATCGGGTTGGCGGTCGTCGTGCTGCTCAGGCTGCCGTCGTTCGGTGCCCATTGGTATGTGATGCCGCTTCCTGAGCTGGGTGTGGCCTCGAGCTGAATGCCGCTGGTCGAGCACAAGGTGGTGCTCGGTGTCACGCTCACGCTGAAGGCTGGTGCAACGGTCACGTAAACAGAGTCCTGATACACGCAGCCCGCGGTGGGATCGGTGGCGCTGAGCACGTACCAGCCGCTGCTGGTGGGCGTGGCCGTTGGCGCATGGCTGGTTGCATTGTTCAGCGTGCTGGGTTGCGACCAGCTGTAGCTCGCGAACGTGTCGTCGTAGCGCGCGAGCATGAAATCGTCGATGGCCCAGTTGTCATGACCCGCGCCCTGGTTGGCCAATTGGCGCAAGCGGAACATCGTGTTCGCCGACTGAGCTGCTGGCGGGATCGGTGCATCGATGAGCGTGAAGGTCGGATACGCTGCTTCGTTGTAAGTGGCGATCGTGCTCCAGTTGAGGCCGTTGTTCGTGCTGTATTCGAGCAACACATCGTCGCCGGGGTCGGCATCCTCGCATGGGCTGATGCCGTTGGCGATCTTCAAGCGGAAGCGGACATGGCCGCCGCCCAATGTGCTGTAAGCGATGGTCTGCGCGCTGCGCTGGCCGTTTCCATTGAAGTAGAGCGCTGATCCAGCGAAGCTGCCGCACGCGGTGCTGATCGTTCCGCCTTGTATGGCCGACCACATCGCTCCGGGCGCTGCATCGAATGCGTCACTGGCCAAGCGGCGCAGCACGCGACTACTCAATTGCGCCGTGTTGCCTTGGCATACCGTTGCGGGCTGTGCGCTCACTTCCATCTCGATGATGGCGCCGGGCTGCACGCTCACCAGGATGCTGTCGATCATGTCGCCGCAGCCCGATGGGCTCTGCACTTGAACGCCATACCAAGTAGTCGCAAGCGGCGAGGCCATGGGTGCGTTGGAGCTCGGGTCATTCAAGCTCGTGGTGGGCCACCAATTGATGTTGAACCAAGCCGGGTCGGGTGGTGGCACCAAGCCCAATTGCACGGGCTGGTACTGGCACACATTGATCGCGGATTGGTTGTTGGCCGTGAGCAGCGTGGGGATGGTGAGTGGCATGCCCACGTTGTAAGTGAACTCGCGCGGGCATCCGCTCACGGGCAATAGACCCGTTACGCGGTAACTATCGCTCTGCGTTGGGCTGATGGTGATGCTGTTGCCTGTGCCGATCACCGTTCCGGGATCGCTCATGGCCACCCACTGGATGCCGTTCAGCGGCTCGGGCGCATTCAAGATGAAAGGACCTGCTCCGCAGATGGTGCTGTCCTGTTGCACGCTGATGTGCGGGATATCGTTCACCGAAGTGGCATAAGTCTCCCCGAAGCCAACGCCGATGCTGTAGGCTTGGAAACCGGCCGGGCAGGTGATGCGGTGGTGCCCAGCGGCTACCGGCACCTTGGCGTGCGCGCGGTCCGGGCAGCTTGCGTAGGGCGTGAAGAGCGCAGGGTTCACCGGCACGCCATCGATCTGCACTTGGCCGGTGGCCGATGTCGGCACCACGATGCTCACACTATGCGCATTCACCTGTGTGCTGCTGCTGGTGTGCCAACGCGCGCTGCGCGAAGCACGGTCACTGGGCGAAAGGATGAACATGGAGGGATCGCCATTGCCAGCACAGCTATAGCCCTCCAGCATCTGCGTCACGCTCACGGGCAGGTTCGATTCGATGCAGGCGGGCTGCGTAGCGCCATTCACCTCGTGGCGCTGCCCGGCATTCAGCGAAATGGGCGCGCCGCCATTGATCGACACTTGGGTGCCGTTCTGGTGCGCCAGCACACGGTAGGTGATGATGTTCAAGCCCTGCGCCATCACGGTATGGTAGCGCGTGCCCCAGGCATTCACCGGAAGGCATTGCTCGAACATGTGGTCGCATGCGGTGCAGCCCAAGGGCGAAGTGCCGCACATGGAGCCGCCGAACACCACGAAGGGGCGGCAAGGGCCGCTCTGATCCGTGGCCTCTACGAGGCTTCCGGAAAGACTGAGCAGGTCGGTGGCGGCGTGCAGCTGATAGGCTTCGCCAGCATTGAGGTTCACGGTGAAGGGCACGCCCGCCATTTGGCCACTGGCGGTATTCACGCTGGGCGTTATGCGCACTTGCGTGCCATCTTCGGTGGCCAGCACCGCGAGTTCGCTCTTGTGCAGGTTGCTGAATCCGGGCAGGCCATGCGAGGCATCAATGCGGTACACGGTGCCCAACGAGGTCACTGGGAGCACTTGGCTCAGGTCGTGCGTGTAGTTCTGGAAGCTCACCATGTACAGGTTCACCGAATCCTGTGTTTGCACCAGCACCCCGCGGCTCTGCACGCTGCCCGAACCGTTCAATTCGGCAGAGGTGGGCACCTCGATGATCGCCGTGCTGTTGGCGCCCACGCTAAAGGACTGGCTCCAGCCCAAGCCGGGGATGCTCGCCGTTCCCGTGGTGGCCTGGGCACTGGTCACCTGCAGCTTCAGCGATTGTGCGCCGAAGCCATTCTGCATGAAGGTGGTCCAGAATGTCTTGCCGCGCGTGGGCAGCTTAGCGGGCTGCGCTGCCGCCCCGGATGCCATAACGGCTAGGAGGCTGAGCGCAAGCAGGCGCCAAGGAGTTCGTTTCAGGCCATGAGGGGTCATGAACAGCCGCCGAAGAGTGGTTCGCGGCGGGCTTTCTACGGGCACAGCGCATCATGGTTCCGATGCGTATGACCGGGCTATTCCCCCTTCAAGAGCCAATCCACCCCAAGGTCCCATCCGGCGCGCACCTGTATGGTCTCGCCATGCAGATGCACGCGCTCCGGCTGCCGCTGTTCGCGCCAGCTGCCGGGGTCCCATCGACCGTTGCCGTTTGTGTCCACGATCAAACGCAGTGTGTGATTGCCGGGTTCCAGGCGCTCCCAAGCCACGCGCTCGCCCTGTATCAACCCCGACTGCTTCCGGATCGCAATGCCCCGTGCATCGAGCAACTCGATCAGGGCATGGCGCTGCGTGGCGTCGTCGGCTGTAAGCGATACGCGCAGCAGCCCAAATGAATTGGCTGCGGCAGCACCTGCCGCGAAGCGCAAGGTGTCATGCGATCCCCCGTAGATGTCGCGCAGCGACCGGGGCAAGAGCACCAGTTGGGCATTGGCCGGGAGCTGGCCTTGTGCGCGAGCGATCAACGACCGCGCATCGATGCTATCGCGCTCCATCACGCAAGCTACCAGCATGCTGTCCGCTGTGAAGTGCGCGAGTTCCGGATCGAACGCAGCTATGGGTCGCGCGGCCCGAATCCGCGCCATTGACGCTTCGGTAGCGCTGTTCTTATCGGCACGCACGGCGAGGGCATAGGGCATGGGCCTGAGTGCCCGGTATCGCAGCGTATCGAGTGCGCCGTCTTCGGTTGTCAACTCGAAGCGGCCTTCGCTCAGCGCCGTGGTGTCCGATGGCCACAGCAGTACAGTATCACGACGCGCATTCCACTCTTGCGACCACGAGAGCTTGCCCCCTTCACGCGCAATGTCGCGCACGCCGATGCGCTCGGCCGATTTGGCGAGCACGATGCGCCAAGCACGATCGTCGGTAACGCTGGCTGCGAGCACCCGCTGGGTCGCGCTGGTTTCTTGGAACGAATGCAGGAGCAGCGGACGGGCCAGGCTATCACCGAATGCGAATGGCATCGAAGCGGCAGCAGCGAAAGCGATCTCTTCGGCAGGCAGGTCGAATCGGTAGTTCCCGTTCAGGTCTTTGAGCGCGCAAACATGGAACGCGCGGTTGGGCAGGTGGCGCAGGGCGAAAGCCCCTTGCTTGTCCGTGCGTGTTGCGAATGCGGGCCTTCCGTTGGTGAAGGCAGCGGTGTCGCCGAGCTCATAGGCCATCACCAGCACGCCTTCTTGCGGAGCCAAGGTGTACGCATGCCTCACCGTGCCGGCGATCATCAGGCTATCGAGCGCATCGCCCGTGCTGAAGGTGTAGGTGAGGCCAGTGGCGGGGTTCCCTTCCGTGAGGTCCTGAATGGCATCGCCCACGGCGAACGAATAGGTGGTGTTCTCGCGCAACGGGGCGGTCCAGCGCACTTCCACTTCACGCGGTCCCGCCAAACGGATGGTGGGTGGCGGGTCGATGGGAGGGGAGACCAATAAGCCCGCTGTCGGCCGCTTCGCTTGCACTCGCTCATCGAAGCGCAGCACGAACCGATTGCCCGTGAAGCGCGTGCTGCCCTGCGATGGAGCAGCACCGACGAGCTCAGGACCAAGATCATCCTTCGGGCCGCCCGTGATCTCGCGCACCTGCGCGCAGCCGCCAACAAGTAGCGCCGTGAGCGTGGCGACCAGCGGTCTGTTCATTCAAAAAGCGGTTGAAGCGTCTCGCATAGCGCCTCAAGGCCATGCACGTCAACGGTGCCGAAGTCGTCGGGCTCGGTGCTGTCGATATCGAGCACGGCGGCCACGCGGCCATCGCTGTCGCGCAACGGCACCACGATCTCCGAACGTGAATGCGGACTGCACGCGATGTGCCCCGGGAACTGCGACACATCGGGCACCACCAGCGTGCGCTCCTCCTTCCACGCACCGCCGCAAACGCCCTTGCCGAAGCTGATCCGCGTGCAGGCCACCGGCCCTTGGAAAGGCCCGAGCACCAGTTCGGCGCCCACTACGCGATAGAATCCGACCCAATGCCAGCCGAAGGTCTCTTTGATCAACGCCGAGAAATTGGCCATGGCGGCGATCACATCCCGCTCATCGTCGAGCAGTTGCGCCCATTGCGGGCCGAGTGAATCGTATGCGGCGACACGCTCTGCTGAATTCTTCTTGGATGGGGTGGGCATGCGGATGGATGGGCCCTGCGTTCTGGCAGGCGGGCTTGCCTGCCGGCAGGCGGGCGCGAAAGTACCGGCTAGGCCACGGCAGCGGTGAACACGCTCACGCGGGCGCCGGGGGCGGTGAGGATGGCGGCAGCACATGCTTCGGCTGTTGCGCCCGTGGTCACCACATCGTCCACGAGCAGCACATGGCGGTTGCGCAGCGCCTCGGCATCGGGCAGCTCGAAAGCCTCCTTCACATTGCGCCAGCGATCGAATCGGCCCTTGCGCGTTTGCGTGGTGGTGCGCTCAACGCGCTTCAACGCATGATGCATCGGCTCCAACTTGAGCACGGTGCCGATGCCATTGGCCAACAATCGGCTCTGGTTGTATCCGCGTTGGCGCTCCTTGCGCGGGTGCAGCGGCACAGCGATCACGGAATCGATGCCATTGAAGCGCGGGCATGATGCCATTTCCTCGCCCATGAAGCGGCCTATGAGCGCTGCCACTTCCCGGTCGTGCTGGTACTTGATGCGGTGCAGGATGCGCTGCACCATGCCATGCGCCGTGAATTTGAGCAAAGCGCCGGCCGATGCCAGCTCCGCCTTGCCATGGAAGAGCCGCTCCACAGGGTTCAGCGGGTCGTTGTTGAAGTGCGTGCGTGGCAGTTCGCGTAGGCACGCGTCGCACAGGCTGTCCTCGTGGCTGAGCAAGGCGCCATTGCATCCTGCGCAGCGCTGCGGCACCAGCAGGCCCCATGCATCATGCATCCAAAGGCCCAATGTGCTTCGTGCTTTTCCCATGCGCGTGTTGATAAGCGGCACCCCGCTGCACAGAGGCCCCTTTCGGCGGGAGTAATTTAGCCCGCTGAAACGCCTCCCCAACCTTATGGAATCCAACGCCCCGCAAGCCGGGAAGAACCGATCGAACACCGGCCTGCTCCTGCTGGTGGTGCTGCTGCTCATCAGCAATGTGGTGATGCTCTGGCTGCTGATGGATCGCGGCAAGCAGGTAGAGGTAGGCGAACAGAAGGTGGCCGCGCTCGAGACCCGCAACGAGGATGTGCTGGGCATGCTGGAGCGCACGCTCAACAGCTACGACAGCCTGAGCACCGAGAACGACACCCTCCAGCATGAACTGGAGTTCCAGAAGCAGCAGGTGCAGGAGCTCATGGCGAAGGTGAAGAGCGGCAACTACAGTCTCGCGAAAGCGAAGAAGGAGGCCGAGACCCTGCGCGCGATCATGAAGAACTACATCGTGCAGATCGATTCACTGAACCGCGCGAACCAAGAGCTCACGGCACAGAAGCAGCAGCTTACCCAAGAGCTCGGCGAAGAGAAAGCGCAGAAGCAAGCGCTCGCCACGGAGAAGGCCGCGCTCGAGGGTAAGGTGGCCAAGGGCGCGGTGCTGCATACCACCACCATCTCGGCCGGTGCATTGTTCGTGCGCAACAGCGGCAAGCAGGTGGACACTGACCGCGCCAAGAAAGCCGAGATGATCAAGTGCTGCTTCACTCTGGGCGAGAACAAGGTGAGCGAAGCGGGCGATAAGACGCTGTACATGCGCGTGATCAGCCCCGATGGCAAAGTGCTCCCGACCAGCGACGGCAACAACCGCTTCAAGTTCAATGGCGTGGAGGGCGAGTACAGCGCCAAGCGCGATGTGAACTACCAGAACCAGCCGCTCGATGCCTGCGTGTTCTGGACAGGCGGTGAGGAGTTGCGCACGGGCCAGTACATCGTGGAGATCTACGAGGCCGGTTCGCTCGTGTCGAAGGCGAACTTCAACCTGAAGTAGCAGGGCGATTTGTTCCGGACTTCCTGCGCTCACGTGCGCAGGTTCGATTCGATTCATTGCTCATCAAGCAGTAGCGCATTGGTTTGATAGCCTTGCGCCGAGCATGGTGGCGGCTCGGTTCAACCCGATCAGAAGAAGGCACGCACCTGAGCACCGCCCACATGGATCGTTGGGGCGCCTTCGCTCCTGCGACCGTTGTAGGTGAGGTCCACTTGAAGGTTGCCGCTGAGGTTGCGCTGCACGCTCAAGCTCCAAGTGCCGTTGGTGCCGGGCCGCAAGCCGCCGAGCAGTTCATTGCCCAGCGCACTATTCACCTCGCCCTCGAATTGGATCTCGACCCAATTCACCATGAGCTGCACGCTGCCTTTGCCAGCGGTGTTGTAGCGCAATTCGATACCGAGGTCCTGCAATTGCGCCTTCTCGCCGCCGAACTCGGCACGGTTGCTCTTGTTGGTTGCCTTGTAAGTAGCCAGGGCGCGCACGTTGGTGTTGGGCTGCCAGGTGAGCCGCGGGCGCAAAGCTGTTTGCTCAATGGCCCACGATCGCCCGGTGAGCAGGTCCGAAGAATTGCCAGATCGCCCTTGCTCGCCCTCCACATCAAGGGTCCATCGGCGCGTAATGTTGAAGCGCGCGCGCACGGTGTTCGATTCGCGTGAGCGCGATTCGTATCCGTTGAGCAAGAGGTTGCGTGAGCGATCGCTCTGCCACGTGTGATCAACGCTCCAGATCCGGCTGGCGCGATCGTAGTACACCGTGTTGCGGGTGCTGGCGGCGAAGGAGGTGAGCAGCGTATCGGCGCGTTCGGGCGCGAAGGGGTCCAGCACCTTCAGCGGATCGGGGTTGGCCGAGCGGCGATCAACGCGCATGGAGAAGAGGTCGGAGAATTTCCCGATGAAGCCCAATGGGCCCTTGGAGTCGGCCCACTTCACGCCGGGCCGCAGGTCGAGCGAGGCGCTGGTCTGGTTGCCGAAGCTGCGCACGTAATCGTTGCTGGGCACGAACACGCGCAGGTAATCGGCTTCGTATGCGAAGTTGGCGAGCTCGAATTCGTTGAGCTCCTTGATGCCATTGCCGTTGTAATCGTTCCAGATGTAGAGGCCCTGCCCGGCGGGCACTTGCACATAGATGTACTCGCGGCGCTGCTCAAGCCCTGAGCTGAATTCGTTGAAGATGTCGAGGATGGCAACACCTTTCCACAGCGTGAGGTCATAATCAACCCGTGCGAGGTAGGTGTCTTGCGGCTTCTGCGTGGTGAGCGTGCTGTCCACGATGCGCAGCGCGCGATAGGTGCCGGTGGCCGCGAAGCGGTTGCGCGGATTGCTCGCCAAGTCGATGGTGGCGGAGTAAGCGTCGGCCACGGTGCTGGTGCGCAGCACGCCATCGCGCAAAGCATGGTCGGTGCGTCTTCCGGCCGAAGCGCGCCACTTGTTGCGCGCTGAGTCGGGCGCCTGCACGAAGCCCTCGATGTCCTCGAACGCATACGACCCCGCTTGCAGCCCTTCGGCATCTGATCGGGTGAAGATGTTGCGCTCGTTCTCGCTGTTGATGCCGATGGTGATCGGCTTGAGGCGGTAGCGCGCTTGACCTTTGTTGCGCAGGAATTCGCTGCTGCGCTCGGCGCTTGCACTGAGCCAGCTGCCTGTTCCCTTCAGGTCGAAGCGGCCGATGCGCAGATCGCTGAGCACATCGTGCTTCCAGCCCGTGTAGATGCCATCGGCCTGAAAAGTGCCGAAGCCGTAGCTGGCGCGCCCGAGCCTCCTGCCGCGCACGCCCACCGATGCGCCGGCCAGCAGCTGGTCGGATGTGAGGTCGAGGCCGATCACATTCCAGTTGCGCTCGAATTCGACCGCGCGATAGCGCTCAACGAATCGGAAATGACGGCTTACGCCTTCGGCCTCGGCGCCGAGCACCAGCTGCAAGGTGCTGTCGCTGCTGCTGATCGGGATGGCATGCGTTCCTTTCAGCAGCAAGCCGAATCCATCATCGTCGGCGCGGTCCTTCGAGCTGAAGGTGTTGGCATCGAGGTGGCTGAATGCGCCTTCGGCCATTAGGCTTGAGCGTGCGCTGAATCGGTGCTCCACGCCAAGGGTGAAGAGCTGCTGCGCGCGCGGTGCAATGAGGAGGCGCAGCGGCGCATGATCCCCGCGTTTCACGATGTTTCCGTCGATGGTGTCGGGCGCTACCCACCGGAACACGCGTCCATTGGGCGTGAATTCCTGCAGGGCGTAATCGCCGCTTCCTGCGCCGACTTGGCTGAAGACCACCCGGTAGAGCGCCGTGGCCGGATCGGTGCTGTACACGAACACCGGCGCGTAGCCGAGCGAATCGGTGCGCCGGTAGAGCACTTGATCCGTGAGGAAGCCCGTGCTGTCAACACCGATGGTGGCCGCTGCGAGCGGATTGTCGCCAGCGTTGGCCAGCACGCGCTGCTCATCTTCGGTGAGGCTCTGTTGTAAGGGTTGGTTGCGATGGTCCTGCTCGCTGTATCCGCTGAGGCGCACGGTGGTGCGGCCGCTCTCCACGGCCTGATCGAAGCGCAGCAACGAGCGCGCGTAGTTCTTGTCGGAGTACTGGAACTCGACGGTGATGCGCCGGTCCTTGGTGATGAGCTGGCGCGCGGTGAAGCTGAGCTCGGCGGTGTTGTAGTCGATCACGTAATCGTTCTCCTGCCCGCGGTTCATGAGTTGCCCGTCGATGAAGACGCGCTCGCTGCCCGAGAGCACGATGATCACTGAGCCGATCTCGTTGCCGCGCAGGCGATAGGGCCCTTGCACGCCTTCGATGCCTTGGATCACGTTGCGCGCGAACTTGCCTTTGCTGATCGCAGCGCTCACGCCAGTGCTAGTGCGCTTCTCACCGAGCCTTCCGTTCAGGTCGTAGCTGATGCCCTTCGCTTTCTTCAGGTAAGTGAGGAAGTGGCTCTTGGGCTTCTGCAGCACGAAGTCGCCAGCGATCAACTCCCAGCGGTTGCCGGGCCCGCGATCGTTCTCCTCGTAGAGCTTGATGAACACCTGATCGAAGTCCTGCAGTTCGGCGGTGTTGCCACCGGCCTGTATGGGAATGTTGTTGTCGGTGATGCTCGCCGCTACGCCGATGCGGTCAGTGAGTCGCCCTCCGAGTTGCAGGTTCAGCGTGGAGTTCACCGAGAGGTCCTGGTTGTTGCCGAAGAGCACCCCGCGCGAGATGCTGCCGCTGCGCTGCAATCCGCGCAGGCCCATCAGATCCGTTTCCTGCTTCGGCGGCTCGTAGCGGAAGGGGTCGGGCCGCGAAGGGTCGCTGCTGATCCGTGCGGGATCCTTGTGCTGGAAGCGCCCGCCGAGCAGCAGTGGCAGCACACGGTAGCGCGCCAGCACCGAGTCGGGTGCGTTCTTCCAGACCACCAAGCCTTGGTATGGCAGCACGATATAGCGGTCGGTCGGCACGGGCAAACTGTCCGCGAAGAGTGTGAGGCTGCCGGGGGCCAGGCTCAAGGTGTCGATGCGGAGGGTGTCGTTCACGGGCTTCACCCAGCGCTCACGCAGGTTCGATTGGGCCTGCACGCGCGCGATCGGCAGCAACGCGAGCAACGCACACGCCAGCAGCGGTGCGGCAATCGCGAAGCGAGCGGAGCCTATGCGTTCAACCATGCAATCGGGGAAAAGTACCGGCTGAGGGCGCTTGTGGTGCGCGCCCTCTCTTCACCAAGACGCTGTTGATGGACACTTGGAACCCCGCAGGACCCATGATGGCACCCCCGATACTTTTACCCGCCACCATCACCTATGCTGTTCATCGGCCGCAAGGCAATTCCCTTCGTCGTTCTCGTTTTCATCCTCGGCTGCGGCGGACCGCAGGCGCCCCGTGAACGCCAATCACCATCGGGGAAGTATTACGGCGGGGTCTTCAGCGCGAATGAAAGCGAGGAATTGCGGAGCTTGTTCCCGTTGAGCCTCACGCAGGCTTCTGCGCACCGGATCGGCGCGCAGATCTACGATGGCCTCGTGCGCTTGGACCAGAGCGACCTTTCCGTTGTGCCATGCTTGGCGGAATCGTGGTCCGCCGACCCCAGCGGACTGGTGTACACCTTCCGCATCCGCGAAGGCGCGCGATTCCATGATGCCGATTGTTTTCCCGATGGCAAGGGCCGTGAAGTGACCGCGAAGGATATCGTGCTTTGCCTGAACCGGATCTGCACGCAGCACGAAGAGAACCAGATGTTCTGGCTGCTGCAGGACAAGGTCGTAGGCGCCAATGCGCACTACGCTGCTGGCGAACCAGCGGAAACGCCGGTGAAGGGGATCAGCGCACCCGATGATCACACTGTTCGCATCGAACTCACTGCGCCGTGGCCAGGCTTTCTGCAAGTGCTCGCGCACCAAGGCTGCTGGGTCTATCCGGCAGAGGCCTGGGAACGGCACGGCAAGGACCTGCGCTGGAAGCCTGTGGGCAGCGGTCCGTTCCGCGTGAAGAGCTTCGAGCGCGGCAGCGCCTTGGTGATGGAGCGCTGGCCGCACTATTGGGGAACCGATACCGATGGCGCAACACTCCCTTACCTCGATGCTGTGCGCTACACCTTCGAGCCCTCGAAGGAGAAGGAGCTCGATGCGTTCCTGAACGGCGCCTTGAGCGTGGTGTATGAGCTGCCTGTGGGCCGAACCGATGCCATGCGGCCTGACGCGGGTTATGCGGTGCAGATGGCTTCGGCGCTATCCATCCAGTTCTTCGGCCTCAACACGCGCCAACCACCATTCAACGATCCGCGCGTGCGCAGGGCATTCGCCTTGGCCATTGATCGGCAGGCATTGGTTGATAGCGTGCTCGATGGCCTTGCGGTGGCTGCGGAGCATGGTCCAGTGGCGCCGGGCCTGAATGATTATCCCTACGAGCTGGTCAAGGGTGTGCGCTACGATCCGCTTGAGGCAAGGCGGCTGCTTGCCGAGGCAGGCTACGAGGGTGGCAAGGGCCTGCCGACAGTACACCTGCAGGTGAACAACAACGGATTCGGTTATGTGAAGGTGGCGGAAGCGGCGCAGAACATGCTGGAGCGGGAGATCGGTGCGCGCGTGATCACCAGCGTGCTGCCCGCAGCCCAGCACTTCCAGCGCGTGGAGCGGGGGCTGCCCTTGCTCTGGCGCGAAGGCTGGATCGCCGACCATCCCGATCCGGAGAACTTCCTCGGTCTATTCTATGGCCGCAATGCGCCTGCCGATACCAGCGAGCCTTCCTTCCTGAATAGCACGCGGTTTCGCGATGCACGCTTCGATTCGCTCTTCGCATTGGCCGGGCGCACAGCCGATGTTGCGGAGCGGATGCGTTTGCTCGCGCTCGCTGAGAACAGGTTGATGGAGGAGCTCCCGCTGATCCCGCTTTACCACGAACGCTCGGTTCGCTTGGTGCAGCCGTGGATAAAGGACTTTCCGATCAACGGCATGGAGTACCGCGACTTGCGGATGGTATGGATGGAGCCGCGGAGCAATCGCTAAGAGCGAGTTCGAGGAGAATCCGAATGGACGCGAGAATCAGCGATCAAGCCTTGCTTCGGATCACCTCGTAGAGCAGCTGCTTCGCAACGGGCATGTAGGTCTCGATGCGCGGTATGCTCAGGTCCGTCTCGAATGCGAACACCGCGGGGTTGGGCACCAGCGGTTGCTGCGTGATCAGTTCCAACTTGATGCGCTCGAAGGTGGTGGCGATGCCCATGCTATAGCTGGTGACGTAGCGCGTGCGCAGGATCGAGCGCGGATCCTCGCCATGCGGCGAACGCACCAGTGCAAGTTGATAGGCGTACACGCTCGCATCGCGCCCGGCCCGCAGCAGCAGCCAGCCTTCGCGGGGCTCAATGGGGAGCAGGCCAACAGGGCCGAACTGGATGCCCTTGGCGATCTCTTCGCGCAAGGCTCTTCCGTTGGCGAGCATCAACTGCAGCTCGGGGATCGATGCATCGATCACTTCTTCCACGACGCCAAGCCAGGGGTCGTTCGGCAGGGGTTCGCGGATGGCTTGTCCCGAGGCGGCGTCGAAGCCCGTGATATCGCCACCCATGGCGCGTTGCATGCACTCGAGCCTGAGCCGCAAACCGCGAAGCTCTGCGAGATGGTCGTCGAGGTCGCTCAGGCATGGGTACAGCTTGCGCGATGCGAAAGCGGCATCGACGCGCTGCAGGTAGGCCAGCAGCAAGTAGCGCTTCAACTCGGTGTCGAGCGATGGGGAATAGGCCCAATCCTTCGGGAGCGTGTGCATGGCCATGGTGATCGCGCGGATGGAACGCGCTGTTCAAAAATAATGTTGCCTCGGGTCATGCCCCGCCGGTGACGCGCGGCACCTTTGGCCGTCGAACGCCCAACCATGCGCATCAACCGTACCGCCCCCCTCGCCCTGCTCGTTGCCACGACCCTGTTCGCGGCCTGCGTGCCCAATCGCAAGTACGAAGAAGAAAAGACGCGCGCACGCACGGCTCAAGCCGAGTCTGAAGCCGCCATGGCAAAGGCGCGCGATGCCGAAACAGCCCTCACCGAATTGCGCGGCAGCAGCGATGAAATGCGGAAGCGACTCACGCGGCTTGAACAGGACACCGCGGTGATGGGCACTTCGTTGCGCACCATGACCCTGCAGTACGACAAGATCAACAAGCTCAACAACGAGCTGCTCGACAAGTACAACAAGCTGCTGGCTGGCAGCGGCAGTGAGAACCGCAAATTGCTCAGCGACCTGGAGGCCCTTCGGCTCGACTTGATGAACCGCGAGGATTCAGTGGCTGCGCTCGCGAAGCGCGTGAGCGACAAGCAGAGCGCCTTGGCCGAGCGTGAGGCGGAGCTCTCCGCATTGCAAGCCGAACTCGCTCAGAAGGATGCCGCCATGAAAGCGCTGAAGGATCGTGTGAGCAGCGCGCTCACTGGCTTCGAGGGCAAGGGGCTCACCGTGGTGCAGAAGGATGGCCGCGTTTACGTGAGCATGGAGAACAAGCTGCTCTTCCCCAGCGGCAGCTATGCCATCGATGCGAAAGGGAAGGAGCTGATCTTGAAGCTGGCCAAGGCGATCGAGAACGAGAAGGACCTGAACGTGCTCGTTGAAGGGCACACCGATACGGACAAGGTCGCTGGTGGCGGACCGCTCAAGGACAATTGGGACCTGAGCGTGATGCGAGCCACCAGCGTGGTGCGCATCATGCAGGAGAGCAGCAAACTCGACCCCGTGCGGGTGACTGCTGCGGGCCGTGGCGAGTACATCCCGGTGGATGCGGCCGACAAGGCGAAGAACCGACGGATCGAGATCATCCTCGCGCCCGACCTGAACGAGCTGATGAAGCTCGTGAAAGATTGATCGCGGACAGGCCCTACGAGAGCGAGGGCTGCGGCATGCCCTGCGTAAGCCAGGCACGTGCATCCGCCTCTGCGATGAACACCTGCGTCTCACCATGGCGCGGGTGATAGCGGAAATAGATGCGCGCCAGCCGCTCATTGAAAGGGCTCTGCGCCGCGAAGGCCAATCGGCGCGCGAGTCCGCAGCCGCCGTTCAGAGCGTGGTGATCCAGCGCGAGCACATTCAGGTCGAAGTCCACCTCGGACGGGAGCACCATCAAGATGTCTGCTTCCTGGGCGGCGCACAATTCATGTTTTGCACGCACGATCTCGCCGACCCCCTCCGCATCCAACTTCACATCCGGCTTGATCCGCACTTCCACCATGTTGCTCACCGTGCGCTCCACGGTGGCCAGGCGGGTCTCGATCAGTTGGGGATGATTCATGCCGCAAAGAACGGTTGTTATGCGCGCATACATTCCATGGCAATGAGTCGCTTTTTCACGGTTGGCAAGTATTAACGCCGTCGTGCTGCGAGCAACCAACGAATGGCATCTTCGCGTCTAGTTCACATCCAAACCCCTACCCGCATGCTTCGACACGTACTCGCGCCAATGGCATTGGCCGGCAGCCTGATGGCGATTGCCCAAGGCGGCCCATTGAATATCCTCTTCAATGTGCAGCATGCCACCTGCGGCAATGCAACAGGCGGCATTATCGCCTCGGTGTGGGGCGGGGCCGCGCCTTACACGTTGGTCTGGACCCCTGCGCCCCCGCAAGGCCAGGGGACCACGTTGCTCACCGATGTTCCTCCTGGCACATACACCCTCACTGTCACGGACAATGTCGGGAACGAACTCTCGAGCGATGCCACGGTGATTCTCACTCCGGACCTTTTCCCACCGATCACCAGCCCACCCGCGGCTTGGTCGTGCATTGGGGCATGCGATGCCTACTGGAACTACTACGTGCCGCTCAGCGGAGCCACCATGCCCTACACCGTGACCTTCGATCCCGCTGGTCCGGGCGGTGGCGCCAGCCCGAATGGCTTCTACTTCAACAGCCTTTGCTCGGGCGAGACCTATGCGGTGACAGTGAGCGATGCGAATGGTTGCACGGGCACCATCTCAGGTCTTGAGGTAGTTGGTCCGATGAACCCGGAGATTGTGAGCCTCACGGTCACGCCGGCATGCCCCGGCGGCAGCAATGGTGGTTTCGTGGTGGAGTTCACGCAGGCTGATTCCGTCATCATCAATCCTGGTCAATCGAATGGCACCACCAATGGCAACGTGCTCACCGCTACAAACCTCACTGCGGGCATGTACTTGGTTTACGTCTCTGCTGGATCTACTCCCTCAACTCCGCCCGGAACCAGCGGGCAGTGGTGCTCCCAGACTTTCGAGATCGAGGTGCCCGAATCAACCGATCCGTGCGGCAGCTTGAGCGGTGTGGTTTACGCCGACCTTGATGGCGATTGCGCGCAGAATGGCGCAGATGTGGGCATGCCTTATCGCGTGCTCACGGTGCAGCCCGGCGATCACTACCTCCTCACCGCTGCCGATGGCCAATACAGCTCGGCCTACTTCTATGGATCGTACGCGCTCAATGCCGCCATTGCAGGCTACGATGCGCTTTGCCCAGACCTGCCCGCAGACTTCACCTTCGATGCGACCAACACATCCGTGGTGATTGATGTGGCCATGGACCCGCAGAATGGACCCGATGCCTTCGTCACACTTCAAGCAGGTGTTCATCGCCCTGGGTTCCCAGTGGCCTACACGCTCACGCTGAACAACGATGGGCCGTATTCGATGGATGATCTCACGGTGAGCCTCACCTACGATCCGTTGCTGACCTTCACCTCAGCGACCGGTTCGCCTGTTTCCGCTGGTGGCGGCAGCGTTGAATGGCTCGTGAGCACGCTGGCGCCCTTCTCCACCCAGCAATTCGTGGTGAACCTTGCGGTGCCGCCTGTGGCTGCGCTCATCGGCACGGTGGTGAACGCCACGGCCAGTGCAACCGGTGATGCGCCGGACAGCAATCCAGCGAATGATTCCTACTCGATCACGCGCACCATCGTTGGCGCATACGATCCGAATGACAAGCTGGCCACCACGAGCAGCCGGGCCAGCGAGGCGCATTACTTCCTCGACCTCGATGCGCACGTCGATTACACCATCCGCTTCCAGAACACCGGCACGGCCGAGGCGATCAACGTGCATCTCACCGACACCATCTCTCCGCGCTTCGATCTTGCATCGCTGCAGATCCTGGGCGCCTCGCATCCGTTCACCGCGCATCTGCTCTCGGACCGCGTGCTGCGCTTCGATTTCCAGAACATCAATCTGCCGGATAGCACCAGCGACCTGTTGGGCAGTCAGGGCTTCGCGAGCTTCAGGCTCCGCCCGGTGAATGGGCTTGCCATTGGCGAACTGCTGGAGAATGAAGCCGACATCTTCTTCGACTTCAACGAACCGATCCGCACCAACACGAGCGTGCTCACCACCGAGTTCAGTGTGGGTCTCACTGAGTCGCGCGGAGCCTCGTTGCTCATGCATCCGAATCCGGCGAGCGATGTGATCGTCTTGCAATTGCCGGGTGGTTCGCATCGCATCGAACTGCTGAGTGCCGATGGACGGTTGTTGCATGCCACGAACGTGACCGACCGCACCGTGCGCATGCCCTTGGATCGACTTCCGCAGGGGCTGTACATGGTGCGCGCCACCGATGATCGCGGAGGTCAGCTGCTAGGTCGATTCGTGAAGCAGTAACGGTCCGTTAACATCCGTTGGGAGCCTCCTGCCAGGGAGGCTCTCTCGCTTCAGGGACATTCGACGAACGCATCGGTGCGTTGGTAGAATTGCTCGGGAAGGCGACGAACCGGGCAGTTGATGGCGTGAGTGCCGGAGCAGGCCGGATGAACCGGATTTGTTGCGCAACGAGGTCGTTTTTCCGGCGCCATCGGAGACATCGCTATGTGGTCGCGACCCTCTAGTTTCGGCGCTGTCAATCAAGCTGTTCCATGAACGCCACCCCACCAAGCCCTTCCCATCCGCTATCTGGTTGGGGTTTGGTCGGTGCGGGGATCGCTGCGGTTGACAGGAATGACCAACCCTAGGCGAACGATCCCGATCATGAAGAGAAGAGGTAACGGACTCATTCAGGCATTGGCGGCACTCATCCTTGTGCTCGCTTCTGTCGAACCCGCATCATCACAAACGCATTCGCAGAAGGCGGCGGTGCCCTTGACTGCAACCGTGCAAGCATCGCCAGCGCGCATTACACTCGCTTGGACTACGCTGCCGAGCACCACATCGATCACGATCTACCGGAAGCTGGTTGATGCAACCAGCTGGGGGGCGGTGTACGCCACGCCAGCCGCATCAGCCTTGAGCTACGCTGACAACTCGGTCTCTGTCGGCACACAGTACGAGTACAGGGTTGTGCGCGTTGCCGCAGGCGTTACTGGCCAGGGCTATATCGCATCGGGTATCGCTGTGCCGCCAGTGGACTTCAGAGGCCGCATGATCCTGCTCGTTGACAACACATTCAGCAGCAGCCTCAGCAACGAATTGGCCACGCTTGTGAGTGACCTGCGCGCCGATGGTTGGGCCGTGGTGCGCACCGACATGGCACGAACAACACCGATGGCCACGGTGAAGAGCACGATTGTATCGCACTACAACGCGGATCCGATCAACACCAAGGCCCTCTTCATCATCGGGCACTTGGCCGTGCCTTATTCGGGCAACCAAGCCCCCGACGGGCATAGCGAGCACAGCGGCGCGTGGCCCTGCGATGGCTACTACGGCGAACTCAACGGCACTTGGACCGACAACTCGGTGAACAACGCCGGTACCCAGCGCCCCGCGAATTCCAATGTGCCAGGTGATGGCAAATTCGATCAGAGCGATTTCCCGAGCGCGCTCGAGTTGCAAGTGGGAAGGGTCGATCTCTTCGACATGCCGGCCTTCAGCCAGAGCGAAACAGAGCTCACGCGGGCCTATCTGAACAAGCTGCACAACTACAAGATCAAGCAGTGGACACCGATCCAGCGCGGAATGATGTTCGACAACTTCCAGTACTTGGGCTATCCGCTTGCCGCTTCGGGATGGCGCAGCATGGCGCCGCTGGTGGGCACATCGAACATCACCATCGCCAATCAGGTGGCCTACCCGATGTCGAGCCTGGTGAACAACAACAGCTACCTGTGGACCTATGGCTGCGGCGGCGGATCGCAACAGACCGTGAACGGGGTGCTCACCTACAATGGCGCAGCCAATGTGGGCACCACGCAGGAGTATGCGAGCACCAACATGAACGGCGTGTTCAACATGTCGTTCGGCAGCTACTTCGGCGACTGGGACAACAGGAACAACTTTCTGCGCGCGCCTCTTGGAAGCGGACAAGCGCTCACGAGTGTTTGGTCGGCGATCCCGGGTTGGTACTTCCACCATATGGGCATGGGGGCCAACATCGGCTACAGCACCATGGTCACCATGAACAACACGGGGCTGTACACCCCGCGTCACGATGGCTGGCAAAGCACAATCGGGCGCTGCCACTTGGCGTTGATGGGCGATCCATCGTTGCGGCAGAAGATGGTGGCGCCGCCTGCGAGCCTTGTCGTGGGCAACTCGAATGGCTTTGCTTCCTTTAGTTGGGCCGCATCGCCTGAGGCCGTCGATGGTTACCATATCTACAGCATCAATTCCTCAACCGGAGTGATCTCGCGGATCACGACCAGCTTGGTGCCCGGCACGCAGCACACCAGCACTACAGTGCCTTTCTCCTCGGGGCAGGCATACATGGTGCGAGCAGTGAAGCTCACCGTGGAGCCGAGCGGCAGCTACTACAACCTTTCGCTGGGCGCAACGGCGACCGCTTCTGGCACGGTGACCGATTGCAACGGCGTGGTTGGCGGATCGGCGCAGCCCGGAACAGCCTGCAACGATGGCAACGCCTGCACGGTGAACGATGCATGGAATGCCAGCTGCCAATGCATGGGCACGCCTACAACGCCGGCAGCGACGATTACGGTAGGTGGATCGACCATCTTCTGCAGCGGTGGTGCGGTCTTGCTCACTGCCAATAGCGGCTCGGGCCTTAGCTATCAATGGCGACGCAATGGCGCGAACCTCAGCGGCGCCACATCAATCTCCTATTCAGCCACCCAGTCGGGCACGTACACGGTTGTGGTTGCGAGCGGCTCGTGCAGCACCACCTCATCGGGCGTCGTGGTCACCGTGAATGCCGCGCCTGCGGCAACGGTCACTGCCGGGGGCGCCACCACGTTCTGCTCCGGCGGAAGCGTGTTGCTCAGCGCGAACACCGGTACGGGCCTTACCTACCAGTGGCGCAACAATGGCGCATGGATCGTGGGCGCGAATTCATCGACCTACACGGCCACCACCACGGCCCAGTACTCCGTGACCATCACGAACAGCAGTGGCTGCACCACCACTTCCTCTTCCGTTTATGTGACCACTACCAGTGCTCCTGCGGCCACGATCACGGCGGGTGGTGCAACGAGTTTCTGCTCAGGCGGCAATGTGGTGCTCAGTGCCAATACCGGCACGGGCCTCACGCATCAATGGCGTCGCAACGGCACCAACCTTAGCGGAGCAACAGCGTCGAGCTACACGGCCTCTACAAGTGGCAGCTATACCGTGGTTGTGAGCAATGGCGGCTGCAGCACGACAAGCGCCGCCACCACCGTTTCCGTTGGCAGCGCGCCTTCAGCGACCATCACCGCTGGAGGACCGACGACTTTCTGTGGAGGCAGCGTGACCTTGAGCGCGAACACCGGCACAGGCCTCACCTATCAAT
>JBATND010000058.1:0-6078 GCA_049290175.1 Flavobacteriales bacterium
AAGGAAATAGTGGCCTACTTCAGAATGCTGGATCCAACTATCCGGCAGCGCCTAACCCCGGTCAAGTACTTCAGTTATGACATAGTGAACCCCCCTGACCCGCTAAGCGTGGCGGAGTCCTTCACCTTCGAGCAAGACCTCATACATGTTATTGGTATAATTGACAATGAAGGTCGAATGTTCGTGGTACGGATACGGGATCCATACGAGTTCACTCGAAGCAAAGAAATTGAAAGCGCGACGCAGGTGAGTGAGTTTGCGAACAAGGCTCGATGCTCATACGACCTCAGGTCAGGAGCAACCGAGTACTTCAACCTAGATGAGGAGCAGTAATGTGTCCGACATCAAAGGCCAGCTCCTTGAAGTGACCGACCCGCTGAACCGCGTATGCCTCACCCCGCTCCCGCGAATGTTCGCTGTTCGCTCCCGCGGATTCTAGACCTGTCCCAGAGAACTCTTATCCGATTGATGCACTCACCGTTCAGCCTGAATGCGCGTTCGTATAGATGCCCCTCCCGCCCAGCCATCGGCACGCACCGCTGGTCAAGCGGCCCGTGCGGGTAGGGAGCGCGCGCCTACTTTAGCCGCCCTTCCTGCAAGGAGGTCCTCGAGCATGCTCCATTTCATCAAGCAAATCGGCCTCGTTGGCGCTCTGGCGCTCGCGGCCCTTCAGTCGGCTGGCCAAACCGGCACCATCCGCGGCTTCGTTTACGACAAGGCCACCGGCGAGCCCATCATCTTCACCAACGTGGTGCTCAAGGGCACCACCATCGGCGCCGCCACCGATGTGAACGGCTACTTCTCCATTTCCAAGGTACCGGTGGGTCCGCAGACCCTGCGTGTGACCTTCTTGGGCTACGAGGACCTGGAGAAGGCCGTGACCGTGGGCCGTGACCAGATCGTCTCCGAGAAGCTCTTCATGGTGAAGGCCTCGATCCAGATCGGCGTGGTGGAGATCAGCGGCGAGAAGCAAGAGGCCCAGACCCAGGTGCGCATGAGCGTTACCAAGCTCACGCCCAAGCAGATCGAGCGCATGCCGGCAGTGGGCGGCGAGGCCGACCTCGCGCAATACCTGCAAGTGGTGCCGGGGGTGATTTTCACCGGCGACCAAGGCGGCCAGCTCTATGTGCGCGGCGGCTCACCCATCATGAATAAGGTGATGATGGACGGCATGGTGCTCTACAACCCCTTCCACAGCATCGGCCTCTTCAGCGTGTTCGATAACGACATCATCCGCAATGCCGACATCTACACGGCGGGCTTCAATGCCGAGTTCGGCGGGCGCATCAGCTCGGTCATGGACATCACCACCCGCGATGGCAACCGCACCCGCATGAGCGGCAAGGTGAGCGCCAGCACATTCGCGGCCAAAGCGCTGCTCGAAGGACCCATCAAGGCGCAGAAAGAGCCGGGCGATGGCTCCAGCAGCTACCTCTTCAACCTGCGCCACAGCTACTTGGACCAGAGCAGCAAGGTCTTCTACAAGAACGTGAACGACACCTTGGGCCTGCCCTTCCGCTTCACCGATGCGTATGGCAAGCTCTCCTTCAATGGCGCCAATGGCAGCAAGGTGAACCTCTTCGGCTTCAACTTCACCGATGGCGTGAATTACCGTGGGGTGAGCGACCTGAATTGGCAGAACTGGGGCGCCGGAACCAACTTCGTGCTGGTGCCGGCGGGCAGCGCCGTGCTTATTGACGGCGTGTTCTGCTTCAGCAAGTACGCCATCGAGATGAAGGAGGCGCAACTCGCGCCGCGAACCAGTGAGATCATCGGGTTCAACGGTGCCCTCAATTTCAAGTCCTTCCAAGGCGACGATGAGGTGCGCTACGGCGTGGAGATGCTCGGCTTCCGTACGAATTTCAGCTTCTTCAACGAGCTGGGCAGGAACTTCACGCAGGAGGAGAACACCAGCGAGATCGCCGGTTACGTGAACTACCGCAAGAAGCTCGGCAAGGTGATCATTGATCCCGGCCTGCGCCTGCACTACTACGCATCGCTCTCGGTGAGCAACATCGAGCCGCGCTTGGGCGCCAAGTGGAACATCAGCGAGAATTGGCGCTTCAAGATGGCCGCTGGCCGCTACAGCCAGAACCTGGTGGCCGCCAACAACGACCGCGATGTGGTGAACCTCTTCTACGGCTTCCTGTCCTCGCCAGAGAACCTGCCGGCCCGCGTGAACGAGCGCGATGGAAGCTCGCGCGAGCTGAAGGAC
Source organism: Flavobacteriales bacterium (assembly GCA_049290175.1). Taxonomy (GTDB): domain Bacteria; phylum Bacteroidota; class Bacteroidia; order Flavobacteriales_F; family PHOS-HE28; genus PHOS-HE28. Next base: position 2,216 of record JBATND010000058.1, read on the forward strand.
CCGTTGCAGCGTGCCAATCACTACGTGGCGGGCATCGAGCACGACTTCTCCCGCGAGCTCAGCCTCAACTTTGAGGTGTATCTGAAGGACTTCCGCCAGGTCACCAACATCAACCGCAACAAGTACTTCAACGACACGCCCGAGTTCGCTGACAAGCCCGACGAGTTGAAGAAGGACTTCATCGTGGAGACCGGTCGAGCCTATGGAGCCGATGTGCAGCTGAAGTACGAGAAAGGCCAGCTCTACCTCTGGGGCGTTTACAGCTACACCGTGGTTGACCGATACGACGGCGTGCAGGTGTACAACCCGGTGTGGGACCGTCGCCACAACCTGAACCTGGTGGCCAGCTACGCCTTCGGAAAGTTCGACGCCTGGAAGGTGAACCTGCGCTGGAACTACGGCAGCGGCTTCCCCTTCACCCGCACCCAGGGTTTCTATGGCTCGGTGCCCTTCAATGGCGACATCAACACCGATTATGCCACGAGCAATGCCGATCTGGCCATTGTCTTCGGCCCGCTCAACGATGGACGCCTGCCCGCTTACTCCCGCGTGGATGCCGGGGTCACCAAGACCTGGCGCTTCGATGAGCACAAGAGCCTGGAGTTCGACCTTGGCGTGACCAATGCGCTCAACCGCGAGAACATCTTCTACTTCGACCGGGTGCGCTTCGAGCGTGTGAACCAGCTGCCGCTGCTGCCCAGCGCGGGCCTCAGCTTCCGATTCTGACCCGGATCAATTGAAGATCCGCAGGATGGTGCCGTTGAAGGTGGTGTTGTAGCGCTGCAGGTTGAGCGCTGCGGGTCCCTGCACCACACTGCCGTCTGTTATCAGGAAAGCCGAGCCGCAGCAGGTGGTGTCGCGCGCGATCACTTGGCTGCTATCCACATGCACCCGGCACAGGTTGGCGGTCTGGTAGGTGCAGTGCCGGTCCATCGCCACGAAATCCGATGGGCCGCTGCGGTAAACAATCAGGCCCTGCGAGCCGCCGCTGAGGTAGAGCCATCCGCCGGTGACGGCGAGGTCGGCATAAGCGGGGTTGTTCACGTTGATGGCGATATCGACCGTAACGGGAGGCACGCCGCCGGTGGTGGGCTTGCGGCACGAGGAGGCCATGCACAGGGCGCTGGCGACAAAGAGCACGGTGGCGGTGGATGAATTCATGGCCTTAGGCGGCATCGAAGGTAGGGCAGGGGCATAGGCTCGAAGTGTCTGCAACTGGCCCTTAACCTTGCACCATGCGCTGGAGGAACGCTTGGGCCCTGATATTCTTGCTCGCGCTGCCAACGTTGGCCGTTGCGCAGGATGAGGGCATCAGTCAGCGCAAGCAGGAGAAGATCCTGGCCAAGAAAGCCAAGGAGCAGAAGAAGGCGAAGGCGAAACAGGACAAGGAGAACCACAAGCGGCACATGAGCCTTCAGGACAAGGCTGCCCAGAAGCGCATGAAGAAGAATGCGCGCAGAGCCGACCGTCAAGGACCCAGCGGCCATCGGGACCGCAGCCCCTTCAGGCTATTCCGCCGCAAGCGCTGAGCAGGGCTGTATAGAATGACGAACTGTTGGCCTTGCACATTGAATGCGCATCCGGGATCGCACGGTACTTTGGTGCCATGACCAGCACGCACCATAACAAATTGCCGTTGCCAGAGGTGCCTGGGCGCCGCTTCCTGTGCAATGACAACCGGCAATTAATGGTGGTGGGTGGTTATTTGAACGCAGCATATAGTTTAGCGCCCCCTCGTCGCATTAGAACAGCTGAACGCAAAACCTGACCGTTGATGGTGAGAAGGCTATCCACCGCAATCGCCCTGTGCTTCATCGCAGCCGCTCCGGCGCTCGCCCAAGTGGGCACCGGCAGCCTGAAGGGCAAGATCACCGACAAGAAGACCGGCGAACCGCTGCCGTTCGTGAACATCGTGGTGGAGAACCGCGGTTCACAGGTAACCGGCGGCGCCACGGACTTCGATGGCAACTACTTCATCAAGCCGATCGACCCCGGCACCTACGATGTGGTGGTGAGTTATGTAGGCTACCAGCCTTACAAGAATGCTGGCGTGGTGATCAACAGCAACATCATCACCTTCCTCAACATCCAGCTCAATGCGGGCATCGAGCTCAAGGAGTTCGAGGTGGTGCAGTACACGGTTCCGCTCATCAATAAGGATGGCGGCGCCAGCGGCGGCACGGTTACCCGCGAGGACATCGCCAAGATGCCCGGCCGAAGCGCGGCCAGCATCGCCACCACCGTAGCGGGCGCCAGCGATGCGGGCACCGGCGGCGGCATCAGCATCCGTGGTGCGCGAACCGAGGCCACCTACTACTACATCGACGGCGTGAAAGTGCCTGCTGGTGCGGGCACCGGCCTTCCCAAGGGCGCCATTGAAGAAGTGCAGGTGATCACAGGCGGCGTTCCCGCTAACTATGGCGACGTGACCGGTGGCTTGATCAACATCACCACGCGTGGTCCGAGCCGGCAATTCTTCGGAGGGGCGGAATACCTTACCTCCGGTTACAAAGTGGGCAACGACATCACCGATATCATTGGCCTCGACAAGTTCGCCTTCAACCAGGTTGAAGCCAGCGTGAGCGGCCCCCTACTGTTCCGCAAGGACAGCTTGGGCAACAAGGCCAAGCCCCTCATCGGCTTCTTCCTCAGCGGCCAGTACACCAATGTGGTGGACAACAATCCCAGTTATATCGGCGATGTGCGCTTGCGCAACGATGTGCGCGATGGCATCATGGCCAATCCTGGGCGTTTGCTGCAGATCGGCAACGACTATTCTCTGGTGAACAGCTCCGAGTTCATCCGTGCAGGCGATGTGGAGTCCATTCCCACGCGACAGAATGCCGGTGAGATCATCTATACCGCCTCGGGTAAGATTGATATCGCCACCACGCAGAACGTGCAGCTCACCGTAGGCGGCTCGCTTGATTTCAGCAACCGCCAATCCTTCAACCGCAACAACTCGCTCCTCAACAGCGAGCGGAACGTGCGCACGAAGGAATTGAGCTGGAGGACTTTCATCAAGTACACGCAGCGCTTCACGAACCGTACAGCGGAGGAGGAGAAGAAGAGCACCATCAAGAACGCGTTCTACAGCCTGCAGCTCGATTACAGCCGCTATCAGAATGACGTTCAGGATTTCGTGCATGGCGACCGCCTTTTCGATTATGGCTACATCGGCCGCTTCACGACCTACCGCGCGCCGCAGTTCGAGTTGCGCGGTGCGCGCTGGGTGCAGGTGGGCGAGCGCGATACGCTGGTGACCTTCTCACCCGGCACGCAGAACCCCTACCTCGCTGCGTTCAACGATTACTACTTCAGTTCGCTGCAGCGCGAGCAATACCCCATACAGCAACTCTTCGGGGCGCAGGTCATCGGCGGCCCCTATGTGGGATACTATGAGAATCTTGTAGAGGCTCAGCGCCGTGGAGCGTTGCTGAATGGCACGCGCCCAGTGGAACTGTACCAGATGTGGAACAATCCGGGCTTCATCGACGACCCCAACGGCTCGGAGTTCCGTAAGCGCCTGAATGAGCAGGTCCGTTTCACCGCATTGGGCAGTGCCGATATCGGCCAACACGCCGTGATGGTGGGCATCGAGTATGAGCAGCTCACTCAGCGTCGCTATGACCTGGCGCCAATAGGGCTCTGGACCCGTGCGCGCAGCCTGTCCAATTTCCACTTGGAGAACTTCGTTGGGGATTCGCTGGCGCCTAGCTCAATCGTGCAGCTGCCCAACAGCCCATTCCCCTTCCACTACTACGACCGCCTGTACAGCGAAATCGACAACCGCTTCTTCAGCCGCAATCTGCGCCGCTCGCTCGGTCTCAGTGAGCAAGGAACGGATTACATCGATGTGGATG
>JBATND010000059.1:0-4118 GCA_049290175.1 Flavobacteriales bacterium
CTGCTGCACGGTCCACTTTAACGTGAATGGGGATCCCCGTCACCTGCACGCTCACCGAATCGAGCTGCACGCGGAAAGGAGGGAAGCTGTAGGTCTCTTGCGTGAGGTAGCGCTTGGTGGTGTGGTAGCTCACGCCGAAGTCGAGGCGATTGAGCGTCTTCACGATCATGCTGCGCGAGGTGAGCAGCGCGATGTCGTCCTCGATCTGCGAGTTGCCGCGCACCAGCGACATGCCCTTGAGGAAGTCCTCTTGGCGGGCACCGAAGCCGCGCTCGCCCTCGCCCATGAGCATGCGTGCGCTCACCATGTAGGTCTTCGGAGTGGTCTTCAGGTAGGCCACGCCGAGGCTGCCTGCAATGATGCCGGTAATGGCGAACCACCACCAGCGGCGCATGATCTTGCGCACAACGGCGCGCAGGTCGATGATGTCTGATGCGGGCGCGGCCATGCCTATTGGGTGTTGTTCCGCACCACGGTGAACACCACAGCGGCGGTGCTGAGCGTGGTGAGGATGATGGAAAGGATCTCGAGGTTGATCCGCGCCGGCCGCGCGCGCAGGTGCGGCACGAATACGACATCGTTCGGCAGCAGGTAGTAGTACTCGGAGCGCAGCACATCAGTGGTGCTCATGTCAACGTAGAGCGCCTGCACGCCACGATCGCTCTGGCGCATGAGCGTCACATGGCCCTTGTCAGCCAATTCCAGCGGACCGCCAGCCATGCTCAGCGCGTCGAGGATGGTGATCTGGTTGTTATAGACCATGTAAGTGCCCGGCCGGCTCACGGCGCCCAGCACGCTCACGCGCCAGTTCACCATCTTCAGGATCACCGTCGCGGTGGTGAAGTACTCGTTCACCTTGCGCTGCACCAGGTCCTGCGCCTCGCCAACCGTGAGGCCTTGCAATTTCACTTTGCCCACTTGCGGCAGATGCACGTTGCCGGACTTGTCAACCGAGAAGCCGTTCACGTAGAGCATGGCATCGTTCACGCCCATGCCGCCGCCGGGGCCTTCCACGTTGAAGTACCGGTGCGTTTGGTCGTCGAGGCCCAGTACCCGGATGCTGAGCACATCGTTCACTTGCAGGCGGTACTCGAACTTCTGGTTCTCGAACAGCTTGCTGGCACCGGGCGTCAGCGAAGGGTCGTTCAGGTAATTGACGCTGCGGCGGCTCACGCAGGAGGCCATGAGCGGCACGGCCAGCAGGAGCAGGAGCTTGGTGGTTGTTCGCATGTATGGGTAGGCGCTGCCCGCGCCAGCTATGGAAGGCCAAAAATAGGTGGGGGCGCACGCAGGCACCTAAAGACCCGACGACTGCCCATCAACAATCGCCGGGTGATGGCCGGTGGCCGTTCGTTCAGCCTTTAAGTACACCGCGGCTGATCACGATGCGCTGCACCTCGCTGGTGCCCTCGTAGATCTGGGTGATCTTGGCATCGCGCATCAGGCGTTCTACGTGGTACTCTTTCACGTACCCGTAGCCGCCATGCACCTGCACCGCCTCAACGGTGGTGCGCATGGCCACTTCGCTGGCGAACACCTTGGCCATGGCACTGGCCTGGTCGTAGTTCAAGTGCTGGTCCTTCAGCCAAGCGGCCTTCAGGCAGAGCAGGCGCGCGGCTTCGATCTCGGTGGCCATGTCGGCCAATTTGAAGGCGATGGCCTGATGCTCGCTGATCGGCTTGCCGAAGGCCTTGCGTTCCTTGCTGTAGGCGAGTGCCAGCTCGTACGCGCCGCTGGCGATGCCCAGTGCCTGTGACGCGATGCCGATGCGGCCACCGCTCAAGGTCTTCATGGCGAAGGTGAAGCCGAAGCCATCCTCACCGATGCGGTTGGCCTTCGGCACCTTCACATCTTGGAACATCAGGGTGTGCGTATCGCTTCCGCGGATGCCGAGCTTGTCCTCCTTGGCACCCACCACGAAGCCGGGCATGCCCTTCTCCACAATGAGGCAGTTGATGCCTTTGTGGCCTTTGGCGGCATCGGTCTGGGCCATCACCAGATAGGTGCTGGCGCTGCCGCCGTTGGTGATCCAATTCTTGGTGCCGTTCAGCAGGTAGTGGTCGCCCATGTCGATGGCGGTGGTGCGTTGGCTGGTGGCATCGCTGCCGGCCTCGGGCTCGCTCAGGCAGAAAGCGCCGATGACTTCGCCCTTCGCCAATGGCACCAGGTATTTCCGCTTCTGCTCTTCGTTGGCGAAATGCTCCAGGCCCCAGCATACAAGGCTGTTGTTCACGCTCATCACCACGCTGGTGCTGGCGTCCACCTTGCTGATCTCCTCCATGGCCAGCACGTAGCTGATGGTGTCCATGCCGCCGCCGCCGTATTCGGGGCTCACCATCATGCCCAGGAAGCCGAGTTCGCCCAACTGCTTGATCTCGTCCTTGGGGAAGCGCTGTTCGCGGTCGCGGTCAATCACGCCGGGCTTCAGCACGTTCTGGGCGAAGTCGCGGGCGGCATCGCGCACGGCGAGTTGTTCTTCACTGAGTTCGAAGTTGAGTCCGGCGAGGGTGTCGGTGGCTTGCATGATCAGGGGTTCGTCTAGGGCTTGCGAATGTAGTTGAAGCGTGCTCTTTCGCCGCGCCACCCGAGCGGTATCGGCCACGGTGGTGCATCCTCCTACATTTGGCGCCCTCAAACCCAATCACACAACCAAATGCCGCTCACGTACATCACCTCCGCGCTCTTGGCCCTCACCATGACGGCTTGCTCTAGCAGCGATGGAGCGTCCGCGAACGACCAACAACCCAAGAAGAAAGTGGAGACATTACCAGAAGGCGTTTACGCGCGCATCACCACCAACAAAGGCACCATCCTCATCCGCTTCGAGCACGAGAAGGCGCCCATGACTGTGGCCAACTTCGTGGCACTGGCCGAAGGGAAGATGAAGAACACCGCGAAGGCCGAGGGCACGCCTTACTTCGATGGATTGATCTTCCATCGCGTGATCCCCGGCTTCATGATCCAGGGCGGCTGCCCCTTGGGCACTGGCACGGGCAACCCCGGCTACGCGTTCGCCGATGAGATCCACCCCGACCTGAAGCACACGCGCGCCGGCACTTTGAGCATGGCCAACGCTGGCCCTGCTACCAACGGCAGCCAATTCTTCATCACCAACGGGCCTACGCCCCACCTCGATGGCCGTCATGCTGTGTTCGGCTATGTAGTGCAGGGCCAGGATGTGGTGGATGGCATCGCAGGTGTGCCCCGCGGCCGCGGCGACCGCCCCAATGAGGATGTGGTGATGCAGAAGGTGGTGATCGAGCGCGTGGGCAAGAATGCCAAGGCATGGGATGCCGTCGCCGTGCTCAACGCCAACAAGGACAAGTTCTCGCAGCGCTAACGCCTGCCCCCTCTATTCGGGCCACGGCCACTGCTTCGGCGGTGGCCGTTCCTGTTTTCGCGCTTCTTGCTCTGCGGGTCGTACGCAGGGCCCGGCGGAAGGCCCGCAGGCATGGGCATCTTCTTCACCTCGTATCCGATCAGCGCTTCAATGCGGCCGAATTCGCGCATCTCCTTCTCGTTCACGAAGGTGATGGCCGTGCCCTTTCGAGCGGCACGCGCCGTGCGGCCTACGCGGTGTACATAATCCTCGGGATCCTTGGGCACATCGTAATTCACCACCAGGTCGATGTCGTCGATGTCGATGCCGCGGCTCACCACATCGGTGGCCACTAGGATGCGCAGCTTGCGGTTGCGGAAGGCCAGCATCGTTGATTCCCGCTCGCTCTGGTCCAGGTCGCTGTGCATGCCGCTGCTGCTGAAGCCGCGCTTCTGCAAATGGCGGTTCAGGTTCTTCACTTCCACCTTTCGGCCAGCGAAGATCACGATGCTCGTTGCTTCGTTCGAGCGCAGGATGTGCTCCAGCACCTCGGCCTTCTTCATATCGTACACGACATAGGCCTGCTGGTCCACACCCTCGGCGGGCTTGCTCAGCGCAATGGTGATCTCCACCGGATCGTGCAGCACCTGCTTGGCCAATTCGCGGATAGCAGGAGGCATGGTAGCGCTGAACATCAGCGTTTGCCGTTCGGCAGGCAGGAATTTGATGATGCGTTTGATGTCGTCGATGAAGCCCATGTCGAGCATGCGGTCGGCCTCATCGAGCACAAGGAATTCCA
>JBATND010000060.1:0-1547 GCA_049290175.1 Flavobacteriales bacterium
CACGATGATGGTGGTGAGCTGGGATCCGTAGGTGGCCACCACGTCGTTGATCACGGGCACCTTGTTGCGGAACACCGGGCAGGTGTAGCTGCTGCTGATCATGAGCACGGGCTTGCCGAGGAGCAGCGCGCTCTCCAGGTTGAAGGCATTGCCGTCGATATCAAACAAGTTGAAGTCGGCGGCCTGCTCGCCTTCGGGCCTTCCGCACGAGGTGATTGCAGGGGTCTGGAAAGGCAGCGTGCAGATTGGATCGTTGTCTGAGGGCAGCGCCCCAATGCCGATGGAGGGCAGCAAGTCGGGCTGGGCCAAGGCCGAAACCCAAGCAAGGCAGGCACTAAGGGCGAGTGATTGGCTTCTCATGGCGGTTCTCGGACAACACAAAGATGGTAGGGGTTTAATCACGGTGGTCACCGGTGCCCCTGATCTGCCACGCGTCCATCATCCATGGTGATGATGCGGTGCGTGCGCCTGGCGAAGTCCTCATCGTGCGTCACCACCAGGAGACTCTGGCCTTTCGCTGCCAGCTCAGTGAAGATGCCGAAGACGATCTCGCTGTTGCGGCTGTCGAGATTGCCGGTGGGTTCATCGCACATGAGGATCAGCGGCTCGTTGATGAGCGCGCGCGCGATGGCGACGCGTTGCTTCTCGCCGCCGCTGACCTGATTGGCCCGTTTGTGCGCCTGATGCGCCACGCCCATGGTGGTGAGGTGCGCCATCGCGCGCTCCTCTACCTCGCGCTCGTTGAGCAGTCCGCGCTTCAGGCCGGGCAGCATCACGTTGCGCAGCACGCTGAACTCGGGGATGAGGTAGTGGAACTGGAACACGAAGCCGATCTTCTCATTGCGCAGTTTGCTCAAGTGCTCATGCGGCGCGCCGGTGATGCGCTCGCCATCGAGCAGCAATTCGCCCTCGTAATCCGTGTCCATGGTGCTGAGGATGTAGAGCAGCGTGCTCTTTCCACAACCGCTCTTGCCCATCACGCTGGCGAACTCGCCGCGCATCAACCGCAGATCCACGCCCTTGAGCACGGGCGTCACCACCGGGTCGCGGAACGACTTGGTGATGGCGCGCGCCTCGATGATGGGGGCCACGTTGCTCATGTCATTTGCCCCGTATGATCTCCACCGGATCGATGCGGCTGGCTTTGCGCGCCGGGAACCAGCCGGCGATGTAGGTGGTGACCAGCGCGAATGCGACGGCGATGAGGTAGTACATCGGATTGTGATCCACCGGATACGTGGTCATGGTGGGCAATGCATCGAAATGGAAAGGGATGTGATCGATGCCGATGGCCATGAGCGCGCCCAGCAGCAAGCCCACCGCGCCTCCGCACACGCCGATGATGAGGCTGAGGTTGATGAAGATGGCGCGCACATCGCCACCGCTGAAGCCTGTGGCCTTGAGGATGGCGATGCTGTCGAGCTTCTCGTAGATCATCATGTTGAGGATGTTGTAGATGCCGAAGCCCGCAACGAGCAGGAGCACGACGCTCACCACATAGCTGATCAGGCTGCGCACACTGCTGCCGGTCTCGAACTGTGCGTTGG
>JBATND010000061.1:0-11776 GCA_049290175.1 Flavobacteriales bacterium
GAAGGACGGCATGCCCATTCCCGGCTCCACGCAGCAGACTCTGCTCGTGAACTACACCGACGACGGCGGCTCGCAGTTCACGGTTATTGCAACGGTCGATGGCTGCTCCGAAGCATCGCCGCCCGTGCTCGTCGATGGCTGGGCCTTCCTCTTTCCCTTCGTGATCCACGAGGGCGATGAGCCGGCTTCCATTGGTGGCAATGGCGAGAGCTACTACTGTCCTGGAGCTTTCGTTCAACTCACGCTGGGCAGCATCACGGCCAACTTGCAATGGTATCAGGACGGCAATCCGATCCCTGGCGCCAACGGTCAATCGCTCGTGGTCACCGAGCCGGGCTACTATACGGCATCCGGTGCACCGGGCGTCTGCCCAGATTTCATCATGTTCGTTGGCGTGGAGATCCCGATCTTCTTCTTGGAAGAGGCGCCGCCGGTGATCTTCGAGTTCGAGGGACAGCTCTGCTATTACCCAACATCCACGAGCCACCAATGGCATCTCAATGGCGAGCCTTTCGCGGCGGGCGATTGCTTCGTACCCTCCGTTGGCGGAACATACACCGTGGCCGCTGCTTACGCATGCGACCCGATCCTGTCCGAGCCGTACGATCTTGTGATGGGGGTTGAAGAGAGCAGCCTGAGCCAACTGAGCATCTCACCGAATCCGGCAGTGGATCAAGCACGCATCCGCTCGGCATCGCCGCTCAATGGCCCCTGGCGCTTGCTCGATGCCACAGGCCGCACGGTGCTGCAAGGCCGCTTCAATGGCTGCACCGATTGCGCGATCGACTTATACGAAGTGGAGACCGGCGCCTACACCCTGCTCGCTGAGAAGGCCGTGCCCCTGCGCTTGGTGGTGAAGCGCTGATCGCTTGGCGGCAGCCAATCCCGCTTCCGTCAGGCCGGAGCAATCCTTGAGCGGCGTCAGGAATCGCCTTGCCTTGTACGAGGTAGATTCGCCGCGCCTGCGCAGAGCCCTCCCAGCAGGTCATGCATGAGCGCAACGCACCGCATCAAGTTCGTCCCGACCGAACGCACCGATTTCCACGCAACGGTTAGGGCCAGGGTCGAAGGCTACTTCAAAGAGAAGGGCATCAGCCCACATGCCAACGCAGCCATGGTCACCAAGACCGTTGTGCTCTTGGGCGCGTACCTCGGCGCATTCGCGGCGCTGCTCATCGTGCAGCCTTCGCCCGGCGTGCAACTGGCCTTGTGGGCCATCATGGGCCTCGGTCTGGCGGGCATCGGCATGAGCGTGATGCACGATGCCAACCACGGTGCGTATTCGGCCAACGAGCGCGTGAACTGGTGGTTGGGCCAAACACTCAACCTCTGCGGCGGCAGCACGCACAACTGGAAGCTCCAGCACAATATCCTGCACCATACCTACACCAACATCACGCACGTCGATGACGACATAGCGGATCGTTTGGTACTGAAATTCTCGCCGCACACCGGCACGCGCTGGTACCACCGCTTCCAATGGCTCTACGCCACGGTCTTCTACGGTCTGCTTACGCTCTACTGGGTGCTTGCGAAGGACTTCGTGCAATTCGCGCAGTACGATAAGCGTGGTGTGATGCCCGGTAGCGAGAAGGTCAAGCGGAACGCCTTGCTGCGCATCGTTGTGCTTAAGGTGCTCTACTTCGTGGCCATCATCGGCGTGCCCATCGCGTTGGGCTTGCCATGGCTAACGGTGGTGCTCGGCTTCCTGCTGATGCACTTCATTGCGGGTGCCATCCTCACGCTCGTGTTCCAACTCGCGCACACTGTCGAAGGAACCGAGCATCCGATGCCCGATGAGCGCGGTGTAATCGCCGACGATTGGGCCGCGCACCAGATGCGCACCACGGTCGATTTCAGCCCCGGCAGCGCATTGATCGGGTGGTACGTGGGTGGGCTCAACTATCAGATCGAGCATCACCTCTTCCCGCGCATCTCGCATGTGCATTACCCGGCCATCGCGCCCATCGTTGAGCGCACCGCCCGCGAGTACGGGCTGCCCTATCAGGTGAACCCCACCTTGCTCAGCGCGCTGCGCTCGCACTTCTCCTTGATGAAGCGCATCGGCCTGCCGGATTGGAACGAGGCGATCGGATAGGCTACTGCGCCTTCTCCACCTTCAGCTCGCGCAGCTGCAGCATCACGCCGAATTCGTTGCGCAAGCCATTCTCCGGGCCGGTGCGGCTCAAGCGGAATCCGGTGTGCAAAGGCTGCTCGTCCGTGGGCGCGTCGCTGTCGATGCGGCCGTGCAGCATCAGCGCACGGGCATAGTGGAAAGTGACATCGTATCCGAGCAGGGCGAACTCGTCCACATCGTGCTGGTAGCGCTCGCGGAAGCGCGCGGTGAAACGCTGCGCGGCAGGATCAGCAAGGTCGAAGTGGCTGGCTGAGGCGAAGGAGAAGCCGAGCGCATCGAGATCAGTTGCGGATACCGGATCCATGCTGAGCCAACTCTCGGTGGCCACCAGTTTCAGCTGATGCTTGGCGACGAGGGCTTTCAACTTCACCACCACCGTGGCTGCGAACTCCACATCCTCACTGGGCGCCACGATCACATTAAGGCGCGCCGGATCGAGCTTGGCCGTGAGGTCGCCGAGGTCGCGCCGACCCGCCTTCACCACCAGCACGCTATCGCGCAAGCGCCCGCTCTGGTTGGCCATTGCGGCGTTGAGCGTGTTGATCATCGGATCCTGGATCTCCTTGTCGCCGGCGATCTCGGGACGCAGCACGATGATGTTGTCGCGTGCATGCTTGGCCGCCAACCAGCGCGCGGCATGGCGCACCAGATCGGTGCGCGCGGGCACGGCCTTGCTCACATTGTTGAAGCCGAGCACCACCTTATTGCTCTGCGGCACGGGGCATACGATGGGCAGCCGTGGCTGTGCGCGTGCCAATTGCTCGATCGCGGCGCGGTGGAAAGGACCTACGCAGAGGTCGAGGTCCGCGAGTTCGGGATCCTTCAGGGCAGGGCTCCATTGGCGTGCATCGTCGCCCACGTCGATGGCGCGCACATCGGCATTGAAGCCCAGGGTTGCCAATGAGTCGAGCGCGAGCAAGGCGCCTGCATAGAACTGCGCCGCGATACGCGAGGCCTCGTAAAAGCGCGGGCCGTTTGTGGCGTTCGCCGTGGCATCGAGCGCGCTGTCGTTGCGGGTGGTGGAGAAGGGCAGCTGGAAACCGATGCGGTGCGTGGCGCCGGGTGCTTTGGCCGGTGTTTCGATCGGCTTCGGCTCAGGCGGTGCGCCACGCTGCGGAATGCTGATGGTGGCTCCGGCTTTCAGGCCCTCGGGTAAGCCGTTATTGGCGCTCACGATCTCCTCGGGTTTCACGCCAAAGCGCTGCCCCAGGCTGAAGAGCGTTTCGCCCGGCAGCACTACATGCTCGATGAGGTGCGTTGGCTCGGCGGTGCGCATCACCGGATCGACCGAAGTCGCTGCATTCTTCTTCACAGGGATGATCACGTCCATGCCATCGCGCAGGCCGCTGGTGAGTTCGGGGTTGCGCTCGAGCAGGTCGTTGATGTCGAGGCCGTATTTCTTCGCGATGCCGAAGAGCGTTTCCTTCTTCGCCACGGTGTGCTTCAGCTCGCCATCCTTCAAGAGGTCCGGCGCATTGCGCGCTTCCTTCTTCACCACCGCAGCTTGCGGGATCAGCAATTCCTGACCGATGCGCAGCCCATCCTTCGCATCGGGATTGGCCTTGAGCAACTCATCCACCGGAACAGCGAAGGCGCGCGAGATGGCGAAGAGCGTTTGCCCTTGCTGCACAGCATGGACGGTGAACTTCTTCCCATCGATGATGCGCGTCTCCTGCGACCAGGAAGCAAATGGCAAGAGCAGGAGGCAAGATGCAAGGAGCAGCCTGCAACGAGCGGCGGCACCGCGCGCAGCGCCAACCATCAACTCCTTCACTTGATCAATCATTCCCATTCGATGGTAGCGGGCGGCTTGCTGCTGATGTCGTACACCACGCGGTTCACGCCCTTCACGCGGTTGATGATGCTGTTCGATATCCGTGCCAAGAACTCGTAGGGCAAGTGGCACCAATCGGCGGTCATTCCATCGGTGCTGCTCACTGCGCGCAGGGCCACGGCGTTCTCGTAAGTGCGCTCATCGCCCATCACGCCAACGCTGCGCACGGGCAAGAGGATGGCTCCCGCCTGCCACACTTGATCGTACAAGCCCTCGTCGCGCAGGCCTTGGATGAAGATGTGATCGACTTCTTGCAGCAACGCCACCTTCTCTGGTGTGATGTCGCCGAGGATGCGGATGGCGAGGCCGGGGCCGGGGAAGGGATGGCGGCCGAGGATGTTGGGATCGAGGCCCAACTCGCGGCCCACGCGGCGCACCTCATCCTTGAAGAGCAGGCGCAGCGGCTCCACCACTTGCAGTTTCATGCGATCAGGCAATCCGCCCACATTGTGGTGGCTCTTGATCGTGACGCTGGGGCCGTTCACGCTCACGCTCTCGATCACATCGGGGTAGATGGTGCCTTGGCCCAGCCACTTCACGTCGGTGATGCGGTGCGCTTCGCGATCGAAGACCTCGATGAAGGTGCGGCCGATGGCCTTGCGCTTCGCCTCGGGCTCTTCGAGGCCCTTCAGTGCGGCGTAGAACTCGGCCTTCGCATCAACGCCGGTGATGTTGAGGCCGAGGTGGCGGTAGCTCTCGAGTACGCGCGCGTATTCATCCTTGCGCAGCAGTCCGTTGTCAACGAAGATGCAGTGCAGCCGATCGCCGATGGCGCGGTCGAGCAGGAGCGCGGCCACGCTGCTGTCCACGCCGCCGCTGAGGGCGAGCACCACTTGATCATTGCCGATCTGCTGCTGAAGGCGGGCCACGGTATGCTCCACGAAACCATGGGGTGTCCAATCACCTGTGCAGCCGCATATGCCGAGCACGAAGTTGTGCAGCAGCTGAAGGCCGTCGGTGGTGTGGTACACCTCGGGATGGAATTGCACGGCGTAGGTGAGCTGATCGCGCAGCGCGTAGGCGGCAACGGGCACATCCTTGGTGCTGGCGATCACCTCCATGGCTTCGCTGGGCGCGGTGATGCTGTCGCCGTGGCTCATCCACACCTGCGTGCCGGCCTGAATGCCGTCGAAGAGGTGATTGTCGGTGATGGTGCTCAGGTGCGCGCGGCCGTATTCGCGGATGCGGCTCTTCTCCACTGGTGCGCCTGCGCGCTTGGCAATGAGCTGCGCGCCGTAGCAGACCGCGAGCACGGGCTTCACGCCCAGGATGCCTGTGAGGTCGGTATCCGGGAAGTTGGCATCATGCACGCTGCTGGGGCTGCCGCTCAGGATCACGCCCTTCACATTGGGGTCGTGCGCGAATTGCTGGGCCTTGCTGAAGGGGTGGATCTCGCAATAGACATTGAGCTCGCGCACGCGACGCGCGATGAGCTGAGTGTACTGCGAACCGTGGTCGAGGATGAGGATGGATTCGGGCAAAACAATGGGCCGCACGGATGGTGGTTAAAAGCGGCGGGCGAAGGTAGCCAGCCAAGGGAAGCGGGACGGGCGATCCAGCTGGACGATCAGGGCTATCGGCTCTAATCCGGCGCCTGACGGCGCATCGCACTTTTTGCAGTGAACCACGGATTCACACCGATAGACACGGATGGGAATGCCTTCTGGTGCTGGAATGATGGACGATCATTAGGGCAAACAACGGCTCATATCCGTGATGATGTCGGTGCGAGGCCAGCGAAGCACAGTGTGTGATTGTCTTCGGAGTAGCGCGCCAACTTGGCCCGTGAGACCCGATAGCCCTAGCTGGGCAATGGGTTCCTCGCACCTTGATTACGATCCTTGGCGAAGCCATTCGAGCAGAGCCGCCAAGTCAAGCGGCGCATGCCACTGATCGAGCGTGCGCAGTTGGGTAATCCCGCACTTGGGGAGTGGGTTGTGTGCTCTGCAATCGTGTGCTGCCGTGGATGCTTAGCCCTATCGACTTGCCACACCGGGTAGATGTGTTCATAACTGCTTTTGGCACCCTCGTGCCGCGAATAGCCCCCCCGGTAGTTTCGCCAGCGCTTCCAAGGCCGGAGAGGCCATTCCATGTTGTCCATCGAATTCCAGATCATGCTCGGCGCGCTGTTGGTGCTGCTGGCCTACCATGCGCTCATGTTCGCGCGGCTGGCCTTCGGCAAGCGCACGGTGCAGCCCGATCGCGACCTTCCGATCAGCGTCGTGATCTGCGCGCGCAACGAGGCGCGCACCTTGGAAGAGCTCATTCCAGCCCTCATGCAGCAGGACCACCGCGAGTTCGAGGTAGTGGTGGTGAACGACCGCAGCGACGACGATACCTGGGAGATCCTGCAATGGATGAAGCCGCAGTACCCGCGCATGAAGCCGGTGAACATCCAGGCCGATGAGCGCTTCAACTACGGGAAGAAGATCGCGCTGGGCGTGGGCGTGCGCTCGGCCAAGCACCCGCATGTGCTGCTCACCGATGCCGATTGCATCCCGGCGAGCAACGATTGGATCTCGCTGATGGCCGCAGGCTTCCGCAACGGCCGCAGCATCGTGATCGGCCACAGCCCGTATGCCAAGTCGCCCGGACTCGGCAGCGTGCTCGAGCGCTACGATGGCGCCATCAAGGCCATGCAGTACATGGGCTTCGCGCAGGCCGGCGTCCCGTACATGGGCGTGGGCCGCAACCTCGGTTACGCCTCCGAGGTCTTCTTCGGAACGGTGGGGCCGCGCCGCCACAACCACCTCATGAGCGGCGACGACGATCTGCTGATCAACGAGGTGGCTTGTCGCGGCAACACCGCCGTGGTGGCCGATCCGCGCGCCTTCACCACCACGCGCCCCACACCGAACCTGGCCATGTGGATCCGCCGCAAGCGCAGGCACTACACCACAGCGGTGCATTACCGCTTCGGGCATCAAGTGCTGCTCATGCTGCTGCCCTTGGCGCGCATGGCCTTCTGGGCCGCATTGGTGCTGCTGCTTGTGAAGGAGCGGTGGGTCGAAGCGGCCATCGGCATCGGCGCGCAGCTCGCACTGCTCCAGCCCGTGGCCATAGCTGCTTTGAGACGATTGCAGGCCGGAGCCATCGCATGGCTCGCCCTGCCCATGGAATGGCTGTTCCTACTTTTGGATCCGTTGCTCTACACCAGCACGATCCTCGTAAAGCCCAAGCGATGGAAGTGAACGAGAACCTCAGTGAGAAGGCCCGGTACGATTACATCCTCGTGCGCAAGGCCGTTGACAAGGGCGATCAGAAGGCCTACGCCGAGCTGATGAGCCGCTACCGCGACAGCATCTACTTCATGCTGTTGAAGATGATCAACAACAAGGACGATGCGGAGGATCTCACCATCGAAGCCTTCGGCAAGGCCTTCAACCGCCTGAAGCAGTACACGCCCAACTACGCCTTCAGCACCTGGCTCTTCAAGATCGCGTCGAACAACTGCATCGACTGGATCCGCAAACAAAAGAAGAAGACCTTCTCCATCGATGCGCCCATCGGCACCGACGACGGCGACGAGATGACCATCGAGCTCAAGGGCCATGGCCTCGACCCCGCCGAAGTGGCCATCCGCGAGCAGAAGAACGCCATCATGCGCGAAGTGGTGGACAAGCTGAAGCCGCGCTACAAGCAGCTGGTGGAGCTCCGCTACTACAAGGAGTACAGCTACGAGGAGATCGCCCAGGAGCTCGACCTGCCGCTCGGCACCGTGAAGGCCCAGCTCTTCCGCGCCCGCGAATTCCTCATGGGCCTGCTCGATACGCGCAAGGACACGATCTGAGTGCGTGGTGAGCGTCACGCCGGAAGCCGTGCGAAGTGGCTGGTGCGAGCGAAGGCTAACCGGCGTCTCACGAATCACTGATGCATGATCGGCGTGGATCTGATCACGACCTACTTCCCCGAGCTCACCGCCCACCAGCGCGAGCTCTTCGCCCGCCTCGGCCCACTATACGCCGAATGGAACGCACGCGTGAACCTCATCTCGCGCAAGGACTTCGAGCACCTCTACGAGCGGCACATCCTGCATTCGCTCGGCATCGCCAAGGTGGTGCAATTCAAGAAGGGATCAAGGATCGTTGATGTAGGCACCGGCGGCGGTTTCCCCTTGGTGCCGCTCGCGATCATGTTCCCGCAATGCACCTTCCACGGCATCGATGGCATCGGTAAGAAGATCATGGCCGTGAAGGGCGTGATCGAGGGACTGGGCCTCACCAATTGCACTGCCGAGCAAGTGCGCAGCGAAGACCACAAGCAGCGCTACGATTGCATCGTGAGCCGCGCGGTGACCACCCTGCCCGAGTTCCTGAGCATGACGAAGCACTTGGTGCCAAAAGGAGAGGGGAAGCTCTATTACCTCAAGGGCGGCGAGTTGGCCGACGAGCTATTGCCCGTGAAGCAGCGCTACCGCGTGCATGCCCTGAGCGAGTTCTTCGCGGAGGAGTTCTTCGCGACGAAGAAAGTGGTGGAACTCGAAATGTGAAAGAGGAAAGCTGAAAGCTGAAAGAGCCCATCTATCGCGGGCGATTTTCAGCTTTCATATTTCAGCTTTCAGCTTTCGCATGTCAGCTTTCCAGCTGCAATCTGCTCAATCCATGATACAGCCCTTCCGCGTTTGCAATCAGCTCATCATGCCTTCCGCTCTCCACCACCGTGCCCTTATCCAGCACAAGGATCTTATCCGCATCGCGGATGGTGCTCAGGCGGTGCGCGATCACGATGCTCGTGCGGCCCTTCATCAACTCATCCAGCGCTTCTTGCACCAAGCGCTCGCTCTCGCTGTCGAGCGCGCTCGTGGCTTCATCGAGGATGAGGATGGCCGGATCCTTCAGCACCGCGCGGGCAATGGCGATGCGTTGCCGCTGACCGCCGCTCAGTTGTATGCCGCGCTCTCCGACAATCGTCTTGTAGCCCTCGGGGAATGAAGCGATGAAGTCGTGCGCGTTCGCCTTGCGCGCCGCCGCCTCAATCTCCGCATCGCTCGCATCGGGCTTGCCGTAGGCGATGTTCTCGCGGATGCTTCCACCGAAGAGCAGCACCTCTTGCGGCACGATGGCCATACGATCGCGCAGGGCGCTGAGGTCATAGTCGCGCGCGTCCTGGCCGTCGATGCGCACGCGGCCGCTCACGGGATCGTAGAAACGCAGCACCATGGCGGCCACCGTGCTCTTGCCCGCACCACTCGGACCCACCAACGCGATGCGCTGCCCCGGCTCTGCCGCGAACGACACATCGCGCAGCACTGGCACATCGGCGCGCGAGGCATAGTGGAAGGCCACGTGCTCGAAGGCGATGGCGCCTTTCAGCGGCAATGTGGTGGTGCGCGCTTCCAAGCTCACGGGCTCAGCGGCTTCTTCTTGCAGGTCCATGAGACGCTCGCTGGCGCCGATGGCCTTCAGCATGCGGTTAACCAACTCGGGCAAGCCGCCGATGCTGGCACCGATGAACATGCTGTACAGGATGAAGGTGAAGAGTTCGCCCATGCTGATCTCGCCCGCGGGCAGCATGCGCACGCCGCGCCAAATCACCAGCACGATGGCGCCGAACATGCACAGGATGATGAACGAAACGAAGGCGCCTTGCCAGCGCGCGCCTTTCAACGCCAATACGCGCGCCTCATTCACAGCCGTGCCATAGCGCAATGCTTCCCAGCGCTCATTCGCAAAGGCCTTCACATTCTGGATGCCTTGCAGCGTCTCGTCCACGATCACGCCGGTATCGGCAATACGATCCTGCACCTTCTTGCTGAGCTTGGTCACGAATCGGCCGAAGAAGACCGCCACCAGCGCCACCACCGGAATGATGGCGAGCATGGTGAGCGTGAGGTCGATGCTCACCTGCGTGAGCAGCACGATGCCGGCCACCACCACGATCAATTGCCGGATCAGCTCGGCGAGGTTGGTGGTGAGCGCATCCTGCAGCATGGCGATGTCGGCGCTGATGCGGCTGTTGAGCTCGCCCACGCGGCGCTGCGCGAAGAAGGCCATGGGCAATTTCAGCAGGTGGCTGTAGCTATCGGTGCGCAAGCGCGCCAGCATGCCCTCGGTGATACTGCTGAACAGGTAGATGCGGAAGAAACCGAAGAAGGCCTGCGCCGCGAACACCACCAGCAAGGTGAGCGCCACCTCATCGATGCGCGTGAGCAACTCGCTCTGCGCACCGGCATCGCCGCGCGCCGCATCCACCAATTGGCCCAGCAGCAGCGGGAACAGCAACGACAATCCGGTGGTGACGAACAGCAGCAACAAGCCAACGGCGAACGCGAGCCTGTACGGTTTCAGGTAGCGGAACACGCGCGTGGCCTTGCGCAAGGTGGCGCGGTCGAGCTTGGGGCGCGGGGCGTCGTCGAAGGCGCGGGCGTTGCGGCGGGAGGCCATGGGCGGCGAAGCTAGAGGGAGCGTCGATGCAGTCGGTCAACGCATGGCTTTCTCCAGATGCCCCCAGAGCGTATTCAGCGAGCACACCTCGATTCCCTTGCCATACGGATGGTCCTCTGCATTGGGCGTTACCACCAGCTGGACGGGCGCCTTCACGGCGTCGAAGGCTAAGTGGTTGCCCTTGCTGAGCGCTGGTGAGTTCGTGGTCTTGATCTCCAGGGCCACCTTGGGCTTTAGGCCTTGGGTGATGATGAGGTCCAATTCCGATCCGTCGTGGGTTCGGAAGTAGTAGAGCTCGCCCCGGCGCCTTAACCAGGCACGCACTTGCTGGATCACGAAGCCTTCCCACGAATGCCCGGCCACGATGCCCGTCCTTATGCTCTCCAGGTCCGGCAGGCGCAATTGCGCGTGCAACAGCCCGCTATCGGCGTAGTACACCTTGGGCGCGGTGGTGAGGCGCTTGCGCAGGTTCATCTGGTAGCTCGGCAGCACGGTGATCAGATAGGCGCTCTCGAAGTAACTGAGGTAGCGCTTGATCGTAGGTCCGCTCATGCCGATGCTCTTGGCGATCATGT
Source organism: Flavobacteriales bacterium (assembly GCA_049290175.1). Classification (GTDB taxonomy): domain Bacteria; phylum Bacteroidota; class Bacteroidia; order Flavobacteriales_F; family PHOS-HE28; genus PHOS-HE28. Next base: position 10,930 of record JBATND010000061.1, read on the forward strand.
TCATGTTGAGCGGTTGGCCATGCACGGTGGCGAGCATGGCCAACATGGCGCGTGTGCCATTGGCGTCGGCATTGAGGCCCAACAGCGCGAGTTCGCGCTCCACGAAATCACGCAGGTAATCGTGCGCCCACGTGAATGCGGCGTTATCGCTGACAGCGAGGAATGCACGGGGAAAGCCGCCGCGCAGCCACAGCCGATCGCGATGCGCCTTGGCCACTTCGTGCATGCTGAAGGGATGCAGATCGAGGTAGGCGATGCGTCCGGTGAGCGATTCCGCGCTGCGGCGGATCAGCTCAGGCGACGAAGAGCCGAGCAGCAGGAAGCGGCCCGGCCGTCGGTCGCGATCGATCAATGATCGCAGCAGCGGGAACAGCGACGGCATGCGTTGCACCTCATCGATGATCACGAGCTTGCTGCGGTTGCGGTGAAGGAACTCCTCCGGGTCGCGCAACATATCCACGCTGGCGGGGCTCTCCAGATCGAGGAGCAGTACCTCCTTCTTCACCGCGCGCGCCAACCGTTTGGCCAAGGTGGTCTTGCCGCATTGCCGTGCGCCCAGGATGCCCACAGCAGGCGATCGGCGCAGCGCGGCCAAGGCATCGGTCTCTTCCGCACGGGGTTTCGAGGGAGCTGCCATGACCGCAAATGTAATATTCTATGTTATATCTGCGGTGATGGAGGATGGTCTCGCCTGAGGCCTGATAGCTGTTGCGTGTTATACAAAAGCAGCGGAAGAGGCTAAAGGCGCTTGGTCTTGGGCTTCTTGGCCGGACGGGTCTTCTGGGCAGCGCGCACTTTATCAGGGTGAGCTTAGTTTGGTAAAGGTGTTACGCTCAACGGAGTGCAG
>JBATND010000062.1:0-4082 GCA_049290175.1 Flavobacteriales bacterium
AGGAATTCCAAGCCCTTCACGGGCACGTAGCCCAAGTTGAGGTGGCTGAGCAGTTTGCCGGGCGTGGCGATCACCACCTCGACGCCGCTGGTGAGCGCTTGCTTCTGCTGGTCGAAGGTGTTGCCATCGCTGCCGCCGTAGAGCGGGATGCTGGTGATGGGCGTGTAGTATGCGATGGCCTGCAGCTGCTGGTCGATCTGCAGTGCGAGTTCGCGTGTGGGCACCACCACCAGTGCGCGGATGCTGCCTTCTTCTTTCGGCCTGTATCCGGTGATCACATCGATAAGGGGCAACAGGAATGCGGCGGTCTTGCCGGTTCCGGTCTGTGCGCAGGCGATCAGGTCGCGGTGCCCGAGCGCTGCCGGGATGGCCTGCTGCTGAATGGGCGTTGGTACCTTGATGTTCATGGCATCGAGGCCCTCCAAGAGGTCGTCGCTGATGCCGAGGGAATGGAAATCCATGTGGGGAAGGGGGGGCCGGGCGTTAGCCAGATCGGCGCGAAATAGTGCTCTTGATTGAGCGGGCCGAAGATAGGCGGCTCAGTCTGGGCCTTCAGGAGGCCTTGCGCAGCGCGATGCTCTCGGGCGCGAGCCGGAGGCAGAAGGTGGTCTGTAAGCCCGGGATCACCGTGATGCTGCCGTTCAGCTGGCTGGCTAAAGCATGCATCAATTCCATCCCGAAGCTGCCTTCGCTCAGGCTTGCGGGCCGTAAGGCGCTGTCGTCGCAATAGCGGATCTCCAGAGCTTGGTCCATTTGCTTGGCCACGATGCGGATGGAACCGTGTCCATCGGCAGCGATCGCGTGTTTCAAGCTATTGGTGAGCAGTTCGTTGAGCAGCAGGCTCAGCGGCAGGAGGTCCGAGGCGTTCAGCTCCACGCCGTCTCCATCAATGAGGAGGGAAACGCGGTCGTGGCGCCCATGCGCGACCAGCACATTGCGGGCGAGTTCCTGCAAGTGCGGGAGCAAGGGCAGCGCGTTGTCATCGCCCATGCGATAGATGGTCTGATGCACCACGGCCATGGCGCGCAAGCGGCCTTGCGCCTCGCGCAGCAATCGTTCGGCAGCCGGATCGGTGAGTGATCCGCATTGCATCTGCAGCAGTGCGTCGATGGCTTGCAGGTTGTTCTTCAAACGGTGGTGCATCTCGCCCAAGGCGATGCCATGGCGCTCTTCGCGCATCATGGTCTCGGCGAGCCGCATGTTCTGGCGCTGGAGCTCGAGGCTGCGCGCTTGTAGTTCCTCCTTTTGCCGCTGGATCACGATGCCTTTGAGCTTGCTGCGTTTTGCTGATCGCTGATGGCGGCGGGCGAGTATGAGCAGCGCGATGCTGAGCAGGGCCAGCAGCCCCAGTGCGGCAATGAGCGCCTGATTGCTCTTGAGTTGGTCACTCAATAAGGCTTCGCTGCGCGCGGCCCGGTCGGCCATTTCCTTCCGATCGCTCTCCTTGGCTTCAAGGTCGTGCGCCACCAGCATGCCGGCCAAGGCCAATTGGCGGGTGGCGCGCTGCGCGGAATCGCTCTTGGTCGCGATGGCAACCAGCAAGCCATGGGCGCTTTTCCAATCCTGCGTTGCAGCAGCGAGTTGGTGGCGTGCGTGCAGCAACGGCAGCACGGTTTGTTGTTCGGGCAGTTCCGCTGAAAGCACCTCGGCATCGCGCAGTTGCGCTTGGCCTTCGGCGATGCGGCCAACGCTTGTTGCCCAAGACGCTAGGTCAACAGCCATGTCGAAGCGTTGCTGCGGTGTGCCGTCCTTCTGAATCACGCGCTCTGCCGCTGCTAAGAAGGGCAGCGCATCGCTGTAGCGGCGCTGCGCCATGAAGGAGCGAGCAACCAAGCTGCGCACAAGGGCCTGCTCGATGGGGGGCAGGGCTTCTGCATTGGCAAGGGCCCGATCGGAATTGCGGATGATCTCGTCGTGTCTTCCAGCTCGCAACAAGGCCTCCATGAGGATTCGTTCGGCGTGTGCGATCGCCAGCGCATCTTGCGTGGGCACGCTGATCGCAAGCGCTTGCCTTGCGTGCTCAACGGCCTGATCCGGGCGCTCGGCATCGCCATAGGCGAAAGACAATTCCTGAAGATCGGCGGCAAGCAGCGCCGGGTCGCTGATCGCCTTCGCGATCTGCACCGAACGCAAGGTGGCTGAGAGCCGCTCGGGCACCATGCCCAGCCGAAGCTGTGCTGCCCGCTGTGCGGCGAGCGCTTCATGGGTCAAACGCAGGTCTCCATCCATTTCGGCCATGCGCACGGCACTTACCGCGTGGGCCAAGGCCGTTGCGGGATCGTGCGGCAGCACGCGACCTGACAGTTTGCACAAAGCGCGTGCGCGCTCGCCGGCCGTGGCGTCCGCATCGAGCACGTATCGCAGGCTGTCGCTGGTATTGCTGGCCCGCAATGCGGTCGAGGCCCCCTGAAGGAACAGGAGGGCGAGCACCACTGCAGGCAGAAAGCGGATCGACATGGCGGCCTTGCTACGTTGATGGGGGCCGCATGTTGCATGGCCACTCGTATGTTCGCCACATGCGTGTAGCCGTTGAAGTGTGCGTGTCCTCCTTTGCCGAAGCGGAAGCTGCGGCCCAAGCAGGCGTTGATACGGTTGAGGTATGCGCTTGGCTCGCTTGCGGGGGCATTACGCCGAGTTCCGGATTGGTTGATGCGATACGAGGCGCGTTGCCCGTGCGCGCGCGGATCCTGATAAGGCCCTCACCGGGCGGTTTCGTGTATGCGCCCGCCGAGTTGCATGCACTGGTAACGGATGCCGAGGTCTTCGGCGGTGGGGCTTTGGGCTTGGTAACCGGTGCGCTTACGGAGAATGGATCCGTGGCCGAGAGCGTGCTGCGCGCCGTGCTTCACGCCGCCCCCGAGAGCGAGATCACCTTTCACCGCGCCATCGATCACGCCAGTGATATGCTGCATGCGCTGGAAGCCTGCATAACCATGGGTCTGCACCGGGTGCTCACCTCGGGTGGTGAAACGTTGGCGTTGGATGGTGCAGCGCGCTTGAAGGCGATGGTGGAGCATGCCGGTGACCGTTGCGTGATCGCAGCCGCTGGTGGCATCAATCCAGCCAACGTGGTTGAATTGGTTGAGCGCACCGGTGTCCGCGAAGTGCATTTCGCAGCGCAACGGCCCATGCCCGCCAAGCATCACGGCGCATCCATGAGTTCGGCGAATGCGGGCGTGAGCTTCGAGACGGAACCGGATCGCGCCAAGATCGAAGGTGTGCTGAACGCGTTGGTGAAAGCGGGGCTCCGATGAAGTGCTGGTTGTGGGTTCTCGGTTGCTTGGGGTTGAGGGTTGTTACCTCGGCTCAGGAAGTCCACATTCCGCTGAACGATGGCTGGAGCTTTTGCCAAGCAGGGAAGGGGGATTGGCGCAGCGCCGAAGTGCCCGGCGTGGTGCAGACCGATCTGCTGCGCCACCAGCTGATCCCGGACTTCATGCTGGGCAACAACATCGACAGCGTGCAATGGATCGAGAACGAGGATTGGATCTACCGGCGCACGCTCTTCGTAGCCGACACGCTACTGCGCCATCAGCACCTTGATCTTGTCTTCAAGGGCCTCGACACCTTCGCGGATGTCTATCTCAACGACTCGCTCATCGGCAAGGCCGACAACATGTTCCGCACCTGGGAGTGGGATGTGCGGCGCGCATTGCGCAAGGGCGACAACGGGTTGAAGGTGATCTTCCGAAGCCCGATCACCGAAGGCGCGAAGCTGCGCGAGGCCTATGGCATCCAGCTGCCGCACGACAGCGATCCCAGCGGCGTGAGCCCCTACATCCGCAAGGCGGCCTACCAATTCGGCTGGGACTTCTGCCCGCGATTGGTGACGAGCGGGATCTGGAAGGGGGTGGAGTTGAGGGGGTGGAGTGGGGCGAGGATTTTCGATGCCGAAGTGACGTGGCGGAGTGAACTGGCCATTTTCCATCCTGCGCTCACCGGACCGGAAAATGCAAACGGTCGGCTCCGCTTGGAGGCTTGGCTCGATGGCAGGCTGGTCTTGGAGGCGAGCAACCGGATGAAGGATCTCTGGAGGATGGCGGGGAGTCGTTCCGACCTTGGCATTGCGGACTGGCTTCCGG
>JBATND010000063.1:0-25259 GCA_049290175.1 Flavobacteriales bacterium
TGAGGTGGTCGGGTTGAACTGGACAGGATTCAGACAAGGTTAATGTGTTTGGTGCTGTTGTTTTCATGGGGTCCAGGGGACTCATAACTCGGCGTTCTTGTTGAGAACTCATGCGGCCAACGGCAAACGCTTGGCTGGCGGGACTTTCCCGATGCCCGAGTGCTTGCGGCGGTGGTTGTAGAAGTGGATGAACTGTGAACAGGTCCGGCACAGATCAACTCCGTCCTCCGGCGGTTGCAGGTAGATGTGCTCATGCTTGAGCGTTCGCCAGAATCGCTCGATGAACACGTTGTCGATGGCGCGGCCCTTGCCATCCATGCTGATGCGCACGCCTTCGCAGGGCTGCCCTTCCTTGAAGAGCTTCTGGTACTCATCGCTGGTGAACTGGCTGCCCTGATCGCTGTTGATGATCTCGGGTTTGCCGTGCGCGGCCACCGCATCGCGCACAACGGCGCACACCCACTCGGCCTCCATGGTGTTGGAGATGCTCCAGCCCACGATGTAGCGACTGTACAGGTCGATGATCGCGCACATGTACATGTACCCGCCCCGCATGGGGATGTAGGTGATGTCGATCCCCCACGCTTGGTGCGCGCGCTCGATCTTCAAGCCCCGAAGCAGGTAAGGGTGCTTGTACTTGGCCTTGTCGAACACTGTGGTGCGTGGACGCCGGTACACGCAGGCCATGCGCATGCGGCGCATAAGCGTGCGCACCTTGTCGCGTCCCACCCGAATGCCCAGGTCCACCAGCTCATCGCACAAGCGGCGCGTGCCCCGCGTGGGATCCTCCAGGTGCAGCTCGTCCATCAGGCGCATGATCCGCAGGTCCTCTTCGCTGGCGGGCCTCGGCTTGTAGTAGAGCGTGCTGCGCGAGAGGCCTATCAGCGCGCACTGCTCGCCGATGGTGAATTCATCGTGCCCGCGAACCACCAGCAGGCGTTGCTCAGCGCGGCTCATCTCAGCACTTTTTTTTTGAGCCATTCATTCTCCACCTGCAGTCGGCCGATCTGCTGGTAGAGCTCATCCTGCTTCTGCTGCAGGGCTTCGCGCTCGGGATCCGCCCCGTCCTCGAACACCTTGCTGGCGCCGGCCAGGAAGTCCTTCTTCCAGGTGGTGATCTGGCTGGGGTGCAAATCGAACTGCTGGGCCAGTTCGCTCATCGTCTTGCGCTCTTTGAGCGCTTCCAGCACCACCTCGCTCTTGAAGGTGGCGGTGAACTTGCGTCGGTCTCTTCTGCTCATGGTTGGAAGTTAGCTAGCGCCTTCTTCCTGTCCAGGTTTAGCCGACCACCTCAGTGAATGGATTGCTTGCTGCCGATGCGGAGAGCCGCATGGGGTAGAACAAACCTAGCACCCGATCAACAACGAGACGAATGGCCCGGAAGCGTGCCGAACTCGGAATGAAGAAAACAAGGATAAATGCAGGCCTTACCCCTTCAACGCCTCAGCCCCGCCCACGATCTCCAGGATCTCGTTCGTGATGCTGGCCTGGCGGGTCTAAACTATGTGAAACTCCTCTGCCGACGGACGGAGGTAGTCTGTTATCTCTTGAAGAACCTTCCTCAGTTGAAAGTCTTCAATGTTTGCTATCGTCTCAGGAAGTAGTGCAATTTGTAGCAGCCCGATGAGATCCTCAGAGCTTGGGATAATTCCTACAAGCAGCGACCCTTGATCGATATCGGTGGCGTCGAATAAGAACGATATGCTTCGGCCTTTCCCGGAGGCTTTTGCATGCCAGAGATACTTGGGCATGCTCTTGGTCAGCAATTGAACTCGAACAGGGGCTTCAAGTTCAACGGCTGCAGCAATTTCGCTCTTAATGACATTGCTATACCCAAGCTCAAGGTTCCATTCTATTGCGCCGATCTCACCTTGTAGGACGAAGCTATCTATATCATGAACGATGGTATTGAGCCTAATTATCAAGTCTAGAACAAGGTCGTGTCCGATTCGGATTTTGTGGTTTAGGGGGATAATCGCGACCTCTGGAAGAGCAAGATGACTCTCCGGTTCACCGGAAACCTGACCGAATGAGGTGGATAGGACCGCTAAGCCGTTGCCGAATCCACTCTCAAAATTCATCCGTGCGTATGGACCAACTTGATCGTCATGCACGTAGAAACCAGAGACCCTGCTGCTCTTCAAAAAGAAGTTTGGCTCGCCTGGATATGGAGATGTGGCGGGGGTATCAATGCGGTAGCCAAGTACGCATGCGGCATGCCGACCAACTGGTCTAGGAGGGTGGTCGTTAGCATAAAGCATGAAGCCAAGTGCAACTGGAATTTCGGCTTGTAAGAATGAGTAAACCAGGCTTTTTAGCTGAGCGGGCGATTTATAGCTGGCCAATAGCGGCTCAAGGCCAACGCTTCTGATGGCGTGTGCCATCTGCTCAGGACTGAGGCCTTTGTTGGGGAAGTGGCGATTGGCGAACGGGAAGTGCTTTGTAGCAGCGCGAGTTATTTCAACCGGTGAAGGGATTGTATGATGGAACAAAGCGCCTGAGCGCTGAAAGGCGCTCCAGATTGCGGTAGATGCACATGCCGCCACAGTGCTGTCCTGCTCTTGGTAGGCGATTGCGTTAATGCCGAGCGAAAGGCCGAAAAGACTGATCTCGTACCTCCGAACGACAGGAAAACGGCGCTCATTGGTCTCATCGTACGTCCGCAAGCACGTGCGCCCTATAATGGTTCTAGGTAGTGGCTTGACCACGATGTAGCCCAAGTACTCTTCTTCTTTCACCAGCGGGTTGTCACAGCCCAGTAGTTCGGATTGAAACCGTGACTCGTCAAATTCCGACCGGAAGAAGTGCAGGCGCGAACAGTATCGTTTGTAGGGGTAAAAGCTCCGGACATAGTAGGCCGCATAATCCTCTAGATAATCTCGGTCTACATATGCGCTCTCGACCACAATCGTGCGCGCACCAGTCTCAGCAAAGTACTTCTGCAAGTACCACAAGTGGCTCTTCCCATTCACCACATATGGCGGCGATTCCGAGCACTCCGAAAGCAGGTGACTCAATCCCTCCGGAGTGTATCGGAGAACCTGAAACATCCGAAGGCCGCTAAAGGGTGTATGGCTCCTTGAGGATCGCGGGATCTACTATGGAGTATCTAGCAATCTCCTTTGCGACGCCTTCCGTGATGCGCTTTTGCGATTCACGCAACGTGCGCTTGCCGTCCTCACTTTTCACCCACTCTTCGACCTTCTTGAAGTCGGCCGCGGTCAGCCGCCTCGCTGGCTTTTCTTGTTGTGCCATGTTAGAGTGTTTGGCCAAGGTCTGTGTCCAATCGAATCGATTGGGTTTGAAGCGTCGGCAATCTATGAACTTGTTTCAGTTCATCTTGTGCCTTACCCCTTCAATGCCTCGGCCCCGCCCACGATCTCCAGGATCTCGTTCGTGATGCTGGCCTGGCGCGCCTTGTTGTAGGTGAGCTTCAGGTCCTTCAGCAGCGCGTCGGCGTTATCTGTGGCCTTGTGCATGGCGGTCATGCGTGCGCCGTGCTCAGCAGCATGGCTATCGAGCAGCGCCTTGTAGAGCTGGATCTTCAGGCTCTTGGGGATGATGCCCTCCACGATGGTGGCGCGGTCGGGCTCCATGATGTGATCCGTCTTGGCGCCGCCTTCGGCCTTCTGCTCAGCGGGCGCGATGGGGAGGTATTGCTCCTCCGTGGTGATCTGCACCGCCGCGTTCTTGAACTTGTTGTAGAAGAGCACCACGCGGTCGTAGTTGCCCTCGGCGAATTGCTTCATCAGCAATTCGGCCACCGGCGCGGTCTTGTCGAAGTTGAGTCCATCGAACAAGGTGGCGAGGTCGGTGGGCAGGCCGTTGTCCAGCATACCGCTGCGGCGGTAAAGGTCCATGGCCTTCTTGCCGATGGGCAGGATGCTCACCTCTTGTCCGTTCGCCTTGGCGTCGTTGATGGCCTTGCGCACGAGGCGGAACACCTGCGTGTTGAAGGCGCCTGCCAAGCCGCGGTTGCTCACGATGGGAACCAAGAGCACCTTCTTCACTTCGCGTTGCGCGCTGTAAGCGCCCTCGCTGCTGTCGAGGCTCGCGCTCACGTTGCCCAGGATGGTCTGCAGCTTCTCGGCGTAAGGGCGCATGCGCACGATGGCGTCCTGCGCGCGACGCAGCTTCGCCGCGCTCACCATTTTCATGGCGGCGGTGATCTGCTTGGTGCTGTTCACCGAGACGATCCGGCTGCGTACCTCTTTCAGGCTGGGCATTGTGCAGTGCTGGTGGTTCGGGGTTGCAGGCCGACCCAGTGGGTCGACGCTACGGGGTCTTCGCTATTAATTGTCCAGGCTCTTCACCAGGTCGGCTGCAACGCTTTCCAGCGTGCCGGTGATCTGGTCGTTGTAATCGCCCTTCTTCAGCGCGGCCAGCACATCGCTGTGCTTGTTGCGCAGCATGGTGATGAACTCGTCCTGGAACTGCTTCACGTTCTTCACGGGAACCTTGCTCAGCAGGCCCTTGGTGCCGCAGTAGATGATGGCGATCTGCTCTTCCACGCGCATAGGGCTGTTCTGTCCCTGCTTGAGGATCTCCACGTTGCGCGCGCCCTTGTCGAGCACGCTCTTGGTGGCGGCGTCGAGGTCGGAACCGAACTTCGAGAAGGCCTCCAACTCGCGGTACTGCGCTTGGTCGAGCTTCAGGGTACCGGCCACTTTCTTCATCGACTTGATCTGCGCGTTACCGCCCACGCGGCTCACGCTGATGCCCACGTTGATGGCAGGGCGCACGCCGCTGAGGAAGAGGTTGCTCTCGAGGAAGATCTGACCGTCGGTGATCGAGATCACGTTGGTGGGGATGTAAGCCGATACGTCACCGGCTTGCGTCTCGATGATGGGCAGCGCGGTGAGCGATCCGCCGCCTTTCACTTTGCCTTTCAGCGAAGCGGGCAGGTCGTTCATCTCAGCGGCCACCTTGTCGTCGGCGATCACTTTAGCGGCACGCTCGAGCAAGCGGCTGTGCAGGTAGAACACGTCGCCAGGGTAGGCTTCGCGTCCGGGAGGGCGGCGCAGCAGCAGCGACACCTCGCGGTACGCCACGGCCTGCTTCGAGAGATCATCATAGACGATCAGCGCAGGGCGACCGGTATCGCGGAAGTACTCGCCGATAGCAGCGCCGGTGAAGGGCGCGTAGAACTGCATCGGTGCAGGGTCGCTGGCGTTCGCGGCCACCACGGTGGTGTAGGCCATGGCGCCTGCCTCTTCAAGCACTTTCACGGTGCCGGCCACGGTGCTGCCCTTCTGGCCGATGGCCACGTAGATGCAGTACACAGGCTTGCCGGCGTCGAAGAATTCCTTCTGGTTGATGATCGTGTCGATCGCCACCGTGCTCTTGCCGGTCTGCCGGTCGCCGATGATGAGCTCGCGCTGGCCACGGCCGATGGGGATCATGGCGTCAACGGCCTTGATGCCGGTCTGCAGCGGCTCCTTCACGGGCTCGCGGTAGATCACGCCAGGAGCGCGGCGCTCGATGGGCATCTCGAAGGTCTCGCCGGTGATGGGGCCTTTGCCGTCGATCGGCTCGCCGAGGGTGTTCACCACGCGGCCCACCATGCCTTCGCCGGTGTTGATGCTGGCGATACGCTTGGTGCGCTTCACGGTGTCGCCTTCCTTGATGCCCACGCTGGGGCCCAAGAGCACAGCGCCCACGTTGTCCTCTTCGAGGTTCAGCACGATGCCACGCAGGCCGCTGTTGAACTCGATGAGCTCGCCGCTTTGCACGCCTTTGAGGCCGTAGATGCGGGCGATGCCGTCACCGACCTGCAGCACGGTACCGACCTCTTCGAGTTCGGCCTCGCTGCGGAAACCGGCGAGTTCTTGTTTCAGGATCGCCGTCACTTCGGCGGGTTGCACGTTGGCCATGGGGCTGATGCTTTAGATCTCGGGGATGTACGGGTTCTCGGAGAATTTGCGGCGCAGGTCACCGATGCGGCGGCTCACGCTGCCATCGTACTGCTCGTCTCCGATGCGGATGGTAAGGCCGCCGATGAGCGACGCATCCACCGCTTCTTCCAATTCAACGGTCTTGCCGGGGTGCTGCTTCTCGGCCAACGCGCGCACCTTGTTGCGGGTGGCCTCGTTCAGCGGCGTGGCGCTCTTCACATGCGCGGTTACGATGCCGCGCTGATGCTTGTACAGCTCGTCGAAGGCGGCGGCCACATGGGGCAGCAGCGCTTCGCGGCCTTTGCGCACCAGGATGCCCATGAAGGCGCTGGTGATCTGGCCGATCTTCCCTCCGAAGATCTTATCCAGCACCTTGTCCTTCTTGTCGGCCTTCACCACCGGGCTGCTCAGCAGCACCAGCAGGTCGCGGCTTCCAGCGCAGGTATTGGCCACCAAGCGCATGTCCTCATGCACGCCTGCGAGCACGCCCTTCTCTTGGGCAAGCTCCATCAGCGAGCGGGCATAGCGGTAGGCGACCGGGGCGATGTTCATGACTTGCGCGTCTCGGCTTCGGCCATCACTTTATCAACCAGGCTCTGCTGCGCGGCGCTGCTGTCGAGCTTGTCCCGGAGGATGCGCTCGGCAACGAGGATGCTCAGCTCGGCCACTTGGTTCTTCATCTCGACGATGGCGGCGTTCTTCTCGTTCTGGATGTCGATGCGCGCGCGGCTGAGCAGTGCGTCGGCCTCAGCCTTCGCCTTGCCTTTCGCCTCGGCGATCTCCTTGTCTCGGATGTCGCGGGCCTCCTTCAGCAGCACCTCGCGCTCTTCGCGTGCGGCGCGCATCAGCTCTTCGTTCTTGGCGTTGAGCGATGCCATCTCCTCCCGTGCGTTCTTCGCTTCATTCAGCGCATCGGCGATGCTGGCTTCACGCTCCTTCAACCCATTGAGGATGGGCTTCCAGGCGAATTTGGCCAGGAGGAAGAGCACCGTCAAGAAGGTCAGCGTCATCCAGAAGATGAGGCCGAACGAGGGCTCTACAAGACTCGCGAGCAGCATGGGCGTGCGTGTTCAGGGTTGAAAAGAAGGACCGACGAAAACCGGCTTAGGCGGTCTTCAGCACCACCAGCAGACCAACCACCATCGCGAAGAAGGCAGCACCTTCAACGAGAGCGGCGGTAAGGATCATGTTGGCGCGCAGGTCGTTGATCGACTCCGGCTGACGGGCCATGGCTTGCACAGCGTCGCCACCGATGCGGCCGATGCCAACACCAGCGCCGAGGGCGGCGAGACCAGCGCCGAGGGCGGCGATACCGTAACCGGTGCCGAGGTCGAGGAGGACAGAGAGGAACATGGGAACGTGGTTGTTTGTGAAGGTTCTAGTGATGGTGGGGCTCCTCAACGGCAGCACCGATGTACATGGCGCTGAGGAAGGTGAAGACGTAGGCTTGGATGAAGGCCACGAGCAATTCGAGGCACATCATGAACACGGTGAAGGCCCAGGAGCCGATGGCCACGCCGTAGCCCGCGCCCGCGCTGGTCTCGCCGAACACGAAGATCAGGCTGAAGAAGCTGAGCGCGATGATGTGGCCCGCCGTGATGTTGGCGAACAGTCGGATCATGAGCACGAAGGGCTTCAGGAACATGCCCAGGATCTCCACTGGTGTGAGGATGAAGAGCACCCAGCCCGGAACGCCCGGCATGGCCAGGATGTGGTGCCAGTAATGCTTGCTGCCATTCACCGTGACAATGACGAAGGTGAGCAGCGCGAGCACCAAAGTGACCGCGATGTTGCCGGTGAGGTTGGCGCCACCGGGGAAGATGGGCACCAAGCCGAGCAGGTTGTTGAGGAAGATGAAGAAGAAGGCCGTGAGCAGGTAGGGCATGAAGCGCATGAAGTGCTTCTCGCCGATGGCGCTCTTGGCTACATCGTCACGCACGAAGAGGACGATGGGCTCTACCAGGTTCTGCAGGCCAGTGGGCGCTTGTCCTGCGCGACGTGTATATGCCTTCGCAACGCTGATGAAGATGATGAGCAGCAGGGCCGCGCTCACCAGCAGGCTCATCACGTTCTTGGTGATGCTGATGTCCCACGTGGCTTGGGTCAGCTCTTCGTTGATGCTGGCGTGGTGCGCATCGGTGCCGTCGGGGTCGTTCACCGCCACGATATGTCCATCGTGCAGCGCGTACCCACCATAGGTCTTGTGGCCATGGTCGAAACGGCTGCTGCTGAACACGCTCAGGCCGCGCTCGCTGTTGTACAGGATGATGGGTAGCGGCAGGCTGGTGTGGCCCCAGAGGTGCCAGCCATGCTCATCGCCGATGTGGCCCATGATGAGCTGGCCGGCATCGAATCCGCCCTTGGCCTCTTCGTGGTGCGCGGCATCGTGCGCCACCGCTACGGCTTCAACCGCATGCTCATGCGCGTGATCGTGGCCCTCGTGGCCATGCTCATGGCCATCATGCTGCGCGGCAACAGGGCCCATCAAGAGGGCTCCAATCATCAGGGAAGCTAAGCGCAGCAAGGATTTCAGCGACATCGCGTACGGGGTTGCCCCCTTGTTTGCGGCCGCGAATGTAGGGATCCACTTCGATCAGCGGAGCAACGAAATGCAAAGCATCAACAACGATGCATGGGTGAAGCGCGCCTCACCGCCTTCCGGTCTCCTTGAATAGGTATACCATGGCACCCGTGATGCCCAGCAAGCTGCCAGCGAGCGTGAATACCGGGAAGGGCCAGTGCAATTGCTGATCGAGCCACCAGCCGCCGAAGGTGAATGCGAGCACCACGCCGAGCATGGTGAAGCCCAGCCCGGTGTAGCGCAGGTAATTGTCGTAGCCCTTGCGGGCCTTCTTCAGGTCGTCGGTGCCGCTCATGCCTTCGGCAGCTTGCGCGAAAGCCCGGTGAGCCGCGCTGTGCTGAAGGCGAGGAAGGCCAGGTAGAGCAGCGCGAAGGCGATGCCGTTGGGCATCACGGTCTCTTTGGGCGCGCGGATGAGCAGCACCACCAGCACGCCCAGCGAGAGCAGCATCTTCAGCATGAGGCCGGCCATGAAGCGCCGCACGAAGCCTTTGGGGTCCGTGGCCATGCTGTGTTCTTGCCAGAGGTGCAACGCGGTGGTGATGGCCGCGAACCAGAGCAGCATGATGCCATGCGCAGGCTCCAACGGTTGCTGAAGGCCATAGAAGGCAATCCACAGCAGCAGGCCCATGGCTGCAGTGAATAGCAAGATCGGAATGAGGAAGGACCAGCGGCGGGGCGCCATGTGATCACCCGTGCGGGGTGAGGGGGTCAATGCTTGGGAACGAATCAACGGCCGCCTTGCGCGGCTTGCTCTGGGCGCGGGGCGCTCTGCAAACGCACGGGGTCCATCTCCTTCACCACGCCGCCAGCCATGCTGCAATTGCCGGTGAACACGGCGCCGGGCTCGATCGCCAGCTTCTTGGTATTGATGTCGCCTTGGAGCTTGGCGGTGGCCTTCAGGCTCAGCAGGTCCTGGCAGTTGATCTTACCCACGAGCGTGCCCTCGATGTCGCTGCTCTGGCAAACCACTTCGCCCTCGATCACGCCGGTTTGGCCAATGATCACGCGGCCGCGCGCGGTCACCGTGCCCTTCACCTTGCCATCGATGCGGATGTTGCTGTCGCTGTGTACCTCGCCCACGATGGAGGTGCCCTCCATGATGCTGTTGATCTTGCCGGGGCTAACGGGTTCGTTGGGCTTGCTCATGGGTGCTGGGGCGGGTTTATCGCTGCGGAACATGTTCCTGAGCTTAGGAGAGGTTGAGTGACGTGCGGGCAAATATAGCCCCGGCATTCACTTATCCTACTGACCGTCAAGGTAGTGCTGTTGGAAGAAGGCTTGGTACCCGTCCACGTCCTTCGCCTTGAAGAATGCATTGTAGTTCGCTTGGCTGATGGCGAAGGCCGGATAGCCTTGGTCTGCCAGCCCCTGCAACATGTCCTCGTTCCCATAGAAGAGGTTGTGGTACTCCAAGGCTTTTGCCTTCGAGGGTAGGGGCGCAATCAGGATCAAGCGACGCTCCGTATCGAGCATGCTGCCAGTGACCTGCAAGGGGGTATGGCCGAAGTAGGTGGCATTAAAATCCGAGACGGCCGCGCGCATCACATCCAGATCGGTGCCCGCTACAGGAACCACCACCACATAAGTCTGCTGTCCGTCGTCCTTGGCGTAGCTCGGGCCACTGGGTGCCTTCGGCTTTGGAGCTCCACCTCCAACGCCATCGAGGCTCGCGAGCAGCTCCTCGGCGCGAGCAGCTTCTTCGGTGCCGGGGTATTCGTCGCGCACCACGGTGAGTGCTGAGCGGTATTCGGGCACGTTGCGCGTGCCGCCAATGGCCATGGCTTTGAGGAAGTGGTACTTCGGACGGAAGTGGTTGTTGGGCTCGTCGAGGATCACATGGTCGCAGGCGGTGATGGTGGGGTAGTAGGCGCGGTCGCGGAACATGCGGTACACATCGCGGTAAGCAGCCTCTTCAGCTGCCCGGCGCTCGGCATCGGCCTGCAGCAGGTTGGGGTCGCGCACCAAACGCGCGAACTGCGAATTGGGCCAGCGCTCCAGGATGATGTTCTTGTAGGTCTCTGAGCCGAAGCCGTCAGGTGAGAAGTAGCTCTCGTCGCGCTCTTTGGCCAAGTAGATGCGGTAGAGCTGGTAGTGGCTCTCGGGCGTGTACTGGCATTCATCGAAGCGGTTATTGAGCACCTCGAAGCTCTCGATGGCGTTATCGATGTCCTTGAGCTGCTCCTTGTAGATCATACCGCTGGTGTACAAGGCGGCGCAGACCCTTCCGTTCGACGCAGCCAATTCCGCCTCGTCCTTGGGGATATCGCGCAGGTAGCTCTCCGGGTCCTTCCACTCAGCCTCTTTACCCTCTTTGCCGTCGGCGCGCAACTCATCCTCGTCCTCGTCTTCGATCTGCGCCAGAGCGCTGCCGCGACGATCCAGTCGGCGCCAATCGTCCTCGAGTTTCCGGTTGCCCCACTTCCTTTTGAAGTTGGCCATGCCGCGTGAGATCTGCTGCGGGTCGTAGAAGTACCAGTTGCCGCGTCCTCCAGTGGCGGGCGCGGCAGGTCTTCCGGCTTCAGGCTCCGGGGCGGTTCGGGCCTCCTCTTCCTTGCGGCGCTGCTCTTCTTCGGCGTCTTCTCGTTGCCTGATGATGCCGCGGATCTTCTTCTGAAGCTCTTCCGGGTCGAGGCCACTGAGGGCCTGCAGGCTGTCCTCGCGAGCGATGATCTCCAACTGCTCAACCAGGTCGCCGAGCACGCGGGCACGGGTCTCCACCTCGTCGAATCGCACGTGCTCGGGATTGAGGAGCGCCTTGGTGCTGTCGTAGTACTGCTGCGCCGGGCGGTAGAGGCGATCATCGAAATTGATGTCGGCGAGCTTCAAGAAGCTCTTCGCTTTCTGCTTGGTATCGTTGGTGCTCACTTTCACGCTGGTGCGCAGGTGGGCCAAGGCGTCCTCCTTCTTGCGTTCTTTCAGATCCAGCTCCGCCAATGCGTAGTGGATCATATCGAAGTGGTCCACATGCTTCTCGTCGCGCAACATGCCCTTCAGCATCTTGCGCAGGGCCTTGGTGTCGCCCTTGTTGTAGGCCAGCGCTTGGAAGATCTGCGCGTGGAAGGCCATCTCGTAGGGCGGCCCCATCTTGGCAACGGCCGCGAACTGGTCGATGGCCTTCTTCTCGTAGCCTTTGAGCGAATACAGCTGCGCCAGGACGAAGGCCCATCGGACCCGCTCGCGCTTGGTTCGCGCCAAGGGAACAGCGCGTTCGAGGTGCAGGATGGCATCGTCAACCTTGCCCCGCTTCAGCTCCAGGTTGGCCTGCACGGCGGCGAGCAGGCCTTCATCGAGCTTCTTGGGGCGCTTCTTGGCATTCACCACCTGATCCAGGGCGCTCCTCGCCTTGCCGAACTGGTCGAGCTCGATCGCCGTTCGCGCCAGCCAGATCTGCGCGTCGTACTCCCGGTTGAATCCTTTGTACTGGCGCGTGATGTGAGTGAAGCCGCGCTCGGCCTCGGAATAGTTGCGCTTGTAGAATTGGCTGCGTGCGATCACGAACCACGCATCGTCGATCCACGAGTTCTTCTCCTTGCCCTTGATATCCATGCTGTGCCGCTCGATCACCAGCGAGCACTTATCGATGCACTTTTCCAAATCGGGCGTGGCGCTCTTGGCCTGCTGCTCGCTGCCGTAGATGAACAGGGGCAGCACCTGGTCGAAGTCGTCCACATGGGCGTCCTCGATGCCCATCACGGTCTCTTTCAGCTTCTCGTTGGCGTTGAACCAGCCATTGTCTCGCGCCGTGAGCCTATGGTAGGTGCGGTTCACGAAGCTGTCCTTGTCCTGCTTGCAGGCGACCAGCAGGACAGTGCCCGCCAAGAGCAGGGTGAAGGAGGACCAGCGAAAGGAGATGCGCATCCGGCGTGGATAACTGCGAGCGGCCGAAGTTATTTCATGGCCGCCTACGACAGGTGCGCGAACTTCGCCGCATGGCCCAGCCGGAGAAGAATCCCAGCCGAAAGCCCGAACGAGGGCTGCTCGCGCGGTTGCGCAGCAGGTACCGGCTGGTGCTCATCGACGACCGCACCTTCGAGGAACGGTTCAGCGCAAGGCTCAACCGGCTCAGTGTGCTGGTGTTCACGGTGGTGGCCTTCATCCTGTATGGTGCATTGGTGACTGCCCTCATCGTCTTCACGCCCTTGAAGCGGTACATCCCAGGCTATAGCGACGAGGAAACTCGACTCCAGGCGATCCGGGCAACCGAGCGGACCGACTCGCTGCAGTTGGCTCTTGCAGAGCAGCGGGCATTCATCCTGAACCTGCAGGCTGTGCTCACGGGAGAAGCAACCCTCGACAGCGCCGCGTTGAAACGGCCTGCCGTGGTGAAACAGGACCCCTCTGAGCTTGGCCCCAGCGCTCCTGACAGTGCGTTGCGCGCGCGCATTCAACGCGAAGAGCAGTACAGTTTGGTGGAAGGAAGGGGCGCCAGCGAGCGCCGCGAATTGGCCAGTGTGCTCTTCGTGCCGCCCGTGCAAGGCATCGTCACCAGCGTATTCGACCGTTCCAAGGGCCACTTGGGCACCGATATCGTTACCGCACCCGATGCGGCTGTGAAGAGCTGCTTGGCAGGCACCGTGGCGCTGGCCAGCTGGACTGCCGATGCTGGTCACGTCCTCGCCGTGCAGCACACCAATGGCTTGGTGAGCGTGTATAAGCACAACCGTGTGCTGCTGAAGAAGGCGGGCGATCGATTGAAAGCGGGCGAGGCCGTCGCCATTGTTGGCAATTCCGGCGAGAACAGTTCTGGCCCGCACTTGCACTTCGAGCTGTGGCATAATGGCGAGGCGGTTGATCCGGCAGCATACATGGTGTTTCAGTAGGAAATAGAATGGTTGAGGGTTGAACGTTGCAGGTTGCCCAACCCCTAATAGCCCCAACCCCCAGCTCCAACCGCAGCGTGTCCCTCAAACGCATCATCGCAGAACCGTACGCGCGCTTCGTCACCAACGCAGTGATGCGCCGCACGTTGGATGCCGCCAAAACGCAGCAGCAGGTGTTGCGCGGATTGTTGGCCAAGGGGGCATCAACCGCTTTCGGGCGCGATCACAAGCTTCACGATGTTGCGGACCACGTCGCACTATCGCAGGCTGTTCCGCTGCGCGAATACGAAGGCTTCAGGCCCTACATCGACCGCATCATCGCTGGCGAGAGCGACGTACTATGGCCCGGCCAGCCGCTCTACCTCTGCAAGACAAGCGGTACCACCAGCGGGGCGAAGTACATCCCCATCACGCGCGAGTCGTTGCCAAATCACATCGGCAGCGCGCGCCGTGCCTTGCTCGCATACATCGCGCATAGCGGCCGCGCCGACTTCGTCGATGGCAAGATGATCTTCCTGCAAGGCAGCCCGGTGCTCGATACGAAGGGCCGCATACCAACCGGAAGGCTCAGCGGCATCGTGGCCAATCATGTCCCCGGTTATCTGCTGAAGAACCGATTGCCCTCCTTCGCCACCAACAGCATCGCCGATTGGGAAACGAAGGTGGAGGCAATCGTGAGCGAGACGATCAACGCCGACATGCGCCTGATCAGCGGAATACCCGCGTGGGTGCAGATGTACTTCGAGCGCTTGCTGGCGCGCACCGGGAAGAAGAACGTGCGCGAGGCGTTCCCGAATTTCTCGCTCTTCGTGTATGGCGGCGTCAACTACGCGCCCTACCGCGCACGCATGGAATCGCTCATTGGCGGCAGCGTGCCAAGCGTCGAGCTATTCCCCGCGAGTGAGGGGTTCATCGCATACCAGGACAAGAGCAACGAAGAAGGCTTGCTGCTCGTGCTCGACAACGGCATCTACTACGAGTTCATCCCTACGGGCGAATTGGGCAAACCCTCGCCGAAGCGACTGTCCATCGCGCAGGTCGAGGTCGGTATCAACTACGCACTCGTGCTGCACACCAACGCGGGCCTCTGGGGCTACGAGATCGGCGATACCGTGCGCTTCGTTTCGTTGTCACCGCCGCGCATCGTGGTCACAGGCCGGACGAAGCATTTCACCAGCGCATTCGGTGAGCACGTGATCGCGGAGGAAGTGGAAAGCGCGCTGAAGGATGCGATGGCACAAGTGCCGTGCGAGGTGGCCGAGTTCACTGTGGCACCGCAGTTGGCGCCCATCGAAGGGTTGCCGCATCACGAATGGTTCATCGAGTTCGCCGCGCTGCCTGCAGATATATCGGCACTATCAAGCGCGATCGATTCGGCTTTGCAGAAACGCAACCCTTACTACCGCGACCTCATCACTGGCAAGGTGCTTCGACCGCTGGTGATCCGCGCTTTGCCACGCGGCGCGTTCGCAGCCTGGATGAAGGCGCGCGGCATGAACGACGCGCAGAGCAAGGTGCCCAGGCTGGCGAACGACCGGAGGTATGTGGAGGGGTTGGGGTAGATGCACGGTCACATTACTTTTGAACCACTATGGAAGTAGCGCCTCGAATCACAGTTGTGCCCGGAACGATGGGCGGTCGCCCCTGCATCCGAGGCATGCGCATCACGGTGAGCACCGTAATCGGTTTGCTGGCCGCCAAGAGGAGCCGGGCTGAGATACTCGCCTTGTATCCTTACCTCGAGGACGAGGACATCACCGCTGCGCTCGATTTCGCCACTCGCCTCACTGGAGACAAGGACCTGCCCATTGAACGGGCATGAAGGTCATTGTCGATATGTGCCTATCGCCGCAGTTGGCGTTGGCGCTTCAACAAGCCGGGCATGAAGCGGAGCACTGGGCGAGTATCGGTCCGCCAAAAGCAAGCGATACCGCCATCATGGAGCATGCGCTCGAATCAGGCAGTATCGTCTTGACGCACGATTTGGATTTCGGCGACCTTCTTTTCCTTACGAATCAATCGGGTCCAAGCGTCATCATAGTTCGCGGTTCGGAAATGCATCCGGAGGTGATTCTCGAGCCCATATTGCACGCGCTGACAAGCTTCGCCCATGATTTGGAGCGAGGCGCTCTGATCGTCCTTGCGCGGAATATGGCGCGGGTGCGTGAGCTCCCACTGCGCTGATCAAGCCACCTTCACCCGCAAGCCATTGTTGCCGACCTCCACCGGATAGCTCTTCAGGCCCGCTTTGCTCGGCCCTTTCACCAAGGCGCCTTCCATGTCGAAGGCACTGCCATGCCAGCCGCAAACGAGCTGCCCTTCCTTCTCCTTCAGCGGGCCGCCTTTGTGCGGGCAACGCAGCTCAAGCGCGGTGTAGCTGCCATCGGCGCGCCTCATGATCATGAGCTTGTTGTCGAGGCCCTGGGCCTTCACGATCGCGGATCCCCGGCTGTCGAGTGAATCGAGCGGCACATCCAGATGGCCATCGCTCACGGCGAGGGCCTTGGTTGATGAGCAGCTCTCCAGTGACAAGGCTGCGGGTGCGAGCGCCAAGGCCGCGCAGGCCCGGCAAGCGTTCAAGAGGAAGTCGCGGCGATCCATGCGGATGTTGTTTGATCCGCCAATGTATGCTCAGGGCACGATCGGTCGCATGCCATCAACGCCAGCGAGCTTTCGTGCAACGATGGCTTGCGTGGCCTGCACCATGCTAGCGGCGAGTTGCACGAGCGAATCGCGCAGCGCGGGCTGCTCCGTGCTGAGATCGCGCGTGCCGCGAGCACGATGGTCATAGAGCCGCACGACATCACGGTCGCGGATCAGGTAACCGCGGTCGTTGATGGCGCAGATGCGGTGATCGGCGCAGAAGCAGGCCGCTGCATGTCCGCCAGCGACCAGGTCTTTGCCTAGCGTGTTGTTCATGTGCGGCATACGAAGCAGCGCGAGGATGGTCTCCGGCAGATCCACCTGCGTTCCGTAGCCACTGAGCCTGCCTGGTTCCAAAAGTGCCGGAGCGTGTATGACCAAGGGCACATGGTGGTAGGCGATGGGCACTTCATGCAAAGGGTCGAAGGCCTGTCCATGATCACCTACGATCACGAACACGGTGCTATCGAACCACGTGCGCGTGCGGGCCTCGGCCATGAACTCGGCCAATGCGCGGTCTGCGTACTCGTACACGGCCTCATCATCATCGGAACTCGTGGGCGTGAAGCCCGCGATGTCGTTAGGCGCCGTGCTCCATTTGTGGCTGCTCACTGTTAGCAGCGTGAGGAAGAGCGGCGCCTCGCTGTTGATGTGATGCTGATCGGCCTTGCGCAAGGCCATGCTGTACAACGCATGATCGGTGACGCCCCAGCTGTTGCGCGCGTCGGTCTCGGGGAAGTCACTTTCGGATACCAACTCCTCGAAGCCATTCACCAGCAGGAATCCGCTCAGGTTGTCGAAGCGCGGATCGCCGGGGCTGATGAAACAGGTGCGGTAGCCGTTGTCGCGCAAAGCACCGGGCAGGCCATGGAAGCGCTGCGCGGTCATGCTCGGATGCATCATGGGGTGCTGCGCTCCGATGGGCGGGAATCCATAGAGGCTGCTGAAGATGCCGTTGGCGGTGTGCATGCCACTGGAGAAGAAACGGTCCATGGTCAACGAAGAGTCCATCAGTTGCTCCAGCGAGGGCATCAGTCGCTTCGGATGTCCGTAGCGGTGCAGCCGCTGTGCGCTGAGGCTTTCCACGAGCACCAGCACCACGTTGAGTTTGCGCCGCGGCGCTTCGTAGCGCGACATCCGTGCGAGGGGCGATGCGTAGCCAGCCTCCTCGATGCCCAGCTCTGCGCGCACCTCTGCGAAGGCTTGCTCATCATCCATCAACTGCACATGATCATGCCCCAAGCTCTCCATGAAGCAGAAGGCCGCATTGGTGCCCAACTGGTTCAGGAAGGGTGTGTCGCTGAAGAAGGCATCCTGCGCGATCAACGGGTGCTGGTCGGGATCGGCACTGCCGCGAATGCCCAGGAGCAACAGTGCAAGGGGAACAGGAAGCAGCAGCAAGCGTCTTGCAATAGAGCCTTCGTTGTGCTGAATAGGAGCTTGGAACAAGCGGCGTGTGGCACGAGCTACCAGCCACGCAGCCAGTGCGAAGAGCAGCAAGGTGCCGAAGTAGGCCGGCGTGGTCGCGAGTTCTTTCAATGCTTGCGCGGGATCGTGCAGCGTGACCAGCACGGCATAGGTGATGCGCATGTTGGTGTAATCGAAGTAGGGGATGTCGGCGCACGCGAGGAAGAGCCATAGCGTGAACGGTACGGTGAAGCACCAGCGGGCTGCGGCCCAGGCCCATCGCTGTGTCCCGCCCAACGCATGCGCAGCGCCGAGCAGGACGGCGGGCACGATCAGCAGCCATGAGGTCAAGTACAGGTCGAAGATCAAGCCCCGGTCGAAGAGCGCGGTGAGCACATCGGCACGGGTGGCATCGTGCCATTGGTCGCGATGCAGGAGCAGCAGCGCGATGCGGAAGGCTTGGCCGGTGAGCAGCCCCAAGAGCAGCAGCTTCAGCAAGAGGACGAAATGGCGCGGCATCGGCGGCAAATGTCACGATTGATTGACGGCGCGATGATTTGCGCTTCACACGATTCCAGTTGCCAGCGGAGCATTGCTGACTTTTGCGGCATGGCCACGATCGGCAATGACCTGAGCACCGTTGCGCACCTGCTGCGCGAAGGCCGCATCGTCGCCATTCCCACCGAAACCGTCTATGGCCTTGCAGCGAACGCCTTCGATGAAGCCGCCGTGCTGAAGGTCTTTGAGGCCAAGCAGCGCCCCAGCTTCGACCCGCTGATCGTGCATGTGGGACAGCAAGCCGATGTGCATCGCGTAGCGCGCGAACTGCCGCCCGGAGCGCAAGCACTCATCGATGCCTTCTGGCCAGGGCCGCTCACATTGGTGCTGCCCAAGCGCGATGCCGTGCCCGATATCGTCACCAGTGGCCTGGACACCGTGGGCGTGCGCATGCCCGCGCACCCGCTCACGCTGCAGTTGCTGCGCGCGCTCGACTTCCCGCTGGCCGCGCCCAGCGCGAATCCGTTCGGTTACGTGAGCCCCACCACCGCGCAGCATGTTGCCGATCAACTCGGCGGTCGCATCCCGTACATCCTCGATGGCGGGCCGTGCGAGGTCGGTGTGGAGTCCACCATCATCGGCTGGGAGGGTGATCGCTGGGTGCTGTACAGGCCCGGCGGCATCGCGCTGGAAGCCATCGAAGCGGTGATCGGATCCGTGGCGCAGGCCGTGAAGCAGGTGCTGCCCGCGGCGCCCGGCATGCTCGAGAGCCATTACGCGCCGCGCACGCCTGTGCATGTGGGCGACATCGAAGCGCTGCTGCCGCGTTTCGCTGGCAAGCGCATCGGCATCATCAGCTTCCGCGAAGCGCATGCGGCGCACCGTTGCGTGGCGCTCAGCGAGCGCGGTGATCTCAGCGAAGCCGCGCGGAATCTCTTCGCCGCATTGCGCCACTTGGACAACAGCGATTGCGAGGTGATCCTCGCCGAGCGCTTCCCCGACGAAGGACTGGGCCGCGCGATCAATGACCGGTTGCGGAGGGCTGCCTCGCGCTGAGCGATCCACGTCTGGGCTTGGTCGATACCCTTGCGCTTCACCGGCTGCTCCGGGGCAAGAATCCTTGTTTCCCACCGTTGCCCGCTTATCTTCACCCTGCCACCAAACCCTCTCCCATGAGCACCACACTCAACTCTAAGGAGCTAACGCTCGTCTTCGACAGCAGCACCACCGAGGGACGCAAGGCTCTGGCTTATGCGTATTCGCTCGCGCCGAAGGTGAACAAGCAGGATGTGAGCGAGGTGAACCTGAGCACCACCTTCGTGCGCCAGGTGCTGAAGCAGTTGAACCTGCGGCCGAAGGATCTGCTGAACCGCGCGCATCCATACTATCAGGAGAACCTGCGCGGCCGCGACCTCGATAGCGAGGGCTGGCTGAATGTGCTCACGCACAATCCGGCCTTGCTCAAAGCGCCCATCGCCTTGCAAGGCGATAAGGCCGTGCTGTGCGAGCCGGCCTCGTTGATCTACACGCTCACCGAGGCGCAGCGTAAGGCGAGTTAGCGGAAGGGCTTCGCGATCTGCTTGCCCATCCAGCGGAAGGGCCGCACGATACGACGTTTCGCTTTGCTTGCGAAGGGTTCCATGATGACGACCTCGCCCATGAAAATTTCGCCGTTGTCCATAACGATGTCGCCCAAGTCGATGTCCTTGGCCTGAAGCTGCGTGTGCTTCGCCTCGCCATTGAGCACGAGTTGCACGCATTGCGGCAAGGAAGCGGATGCGATGCTCACGTTTCCACCGAGGCCGACAAGTCCTTTTGCTTGCAGCAGGATGTGTTCCGGCAGATCTTCATTCGGCAGGTCGAATGCGAAGCGGCCTTGCTCGTCGGTCGTGCAGCTAATCCCAAGCGCTTCAATCTGCACCACCACGCCGGGCATGGGCTTGCCATGTGCGTCAACCGCATCACCGAAGATGGTCGTGCCCTCGCAGGCTTGCGAAGAAGTGGGCAGCGCGACTTCTCGCGGACGGTAGCCAACGTAAATGACGCGGAGGTTCTGATCGCGGTGCGGTGGTGTGCGTCGGATGCTGAAGCGCCCATCGAAGTCGGTTGCGCCGGCAAGCTCGCCGTTGGTCCAAACCAGACTCGCGAATGGAATGGGCTCTTTGTTCTCATCAATCACGCGGCCGGAGATGGTGCTCACATCGGCGTTGGTCCAAGGCACGTCGCTGTACGTGCCGGGTAATCCTCCGGTGATCACGCGGACCTGCTCCGCCGCGTTTGGCTCATCGGACTCTTCATCCTCTATGACTTCAACAACGGCCTTGCCGCCACGGATTGAGATTCCTTCCTCATTGAGCGGAACACCATCTACGCGCACGCCATCGACGTAGTAGTGCGTGTCGCTGGGCCTACCGACCTCGATGGTTTCGATTTCTTCGTCCTTTAGTGGCACCTTGATCTCCACAGGAGGTGTTTGCGGCACAAAAACAACTCCCAACATTTCGGCTACAACAGGTTGAGGTTGCACGATGGCCGGCTTGCCGAGCATGATGGTTTGTCCCTGCTGCGCCGCCAACTCCGGTGCCACCAGCATCAGCGCAGCACCCGTGGCCGCCGCCGCGAGCAGATTGGGCGCTGGCTCGGCGGGCTTGCTCATCACGCGGTCCAGTTGGTCCTTGCTGAAGCGCGCGCACTTGGGCATGTCGCCCTGCTCGAAGCGTGCGATCAGTTGGGCATCGCTCAGGCGGCTGAAGTCGGCCACGGTGGTGGCGCAACTGGCGCAATGCCTGCCGTCGGTCTGCGGGGTCATGGCGCTCCAGTCCTCGTGGCAGGGCTTGGGTATGATGATGGTGAGCTTCATGGTGGGCTTTGAGGGTGGATGCAATTGTTCCGCGGATCGCACACGGGTTATTCCTCTTCGCGGCGCAGGCGAAGCGCGGCCGGTCCGATGGCGGGAAGCGGATTCGGTTCGGAGGGTGGCGCATTCGGGGCGGCAGGGGTCGCTTCTGAGATGGAATCCGTGGGCTCTTTCGGCTCTAATTGCGTGGGATGGGGAGGAATGTCGCAGGGCGTTTCACGTAGAGTTGTGAAGCCCAGTAGTGTTCGTTCAGGAATCGCAACATCTCCTGTTTGAAGGTCCAATCCTCTATGCTCACAGCAAGGAAATCCGGTGGATTAACCTGTGATGTGTTGGGGTGGGTTTTCGAGGCGGCAGCACTTTCCGTCAACCCCACCGCCGCCGTTGCCACCAACAGTCGATTCAACTGAGATGTCCTGAATCGTGCGCACTTTGGCATCTGGCCCTCGGCAATGCGTTCGATGAGCTCGGCATCGGAAGCGGACGAAAGGTCCTGGACCTTGAATGCGCATGCCTCGCAATGGCGTCCGCCTTCTTCGGGCTGCATGGCATCCCAATTCTCGTGGCAGGGCTTGGGTATGGTGATGCGCATAGCGGGCTTGCTGATGGCTCGTGAACGCAGGGAATCGTGCGATTGGTACCCGGCTTCCGGGATTCGGTTCAAGGCGTTGCAACGAATCGAATGCGGGTCGGGCCTTCAGCCCTCCGTGCGTGCTGTTCGTGCCTCCAGCCGATGCCGGAGGCATCGGCTGGTATCGCGCCGGGCCTTTGGCCCTCAAACGGTTCTTTCGCAGTCGTTGTGCCGGACCTCGGTAGGCAGGGGCAAGTCTTCCGGCTCAACGGAAGGCCATGTGTTCGCGCGCGAGATGCTGGCCTGCCTTATTGGAGTTGTTCGGGGCAATGCAGGACTGATACAGGTTCTGAGTCTGTGCCCTTCGACAAGATCGAACGGCCTTTGGAACAGGAGGGCTGAAGGCCCGACACGATATCCGCGATGCGCATCGCGCATCGCAAGAGTGAACGCCCGTGCCACTGAGGGCTGAAGGCCCGATCCCTCGAAGGGGCTTTCAGTAGATGCGCACGCAACTCTCCTTGCGTGAGAAATCGCTTCTCGGCCCCGTCAACGCAACAACGATCTTTGCGCCCCGCATGAAAAAACTCGCCATCCTCGGTTCCACCGGCTCCATCGGCACGCAAGCCTTGGAGGTGGTGCGCGAGCAGCCCGAGCAGTTCCAAGTGGAGCTGCTCACCTGCGGCAACCGCGTGGATCTGCTGATCGAGCAGGCGCTGGAGTTCAAGCCGAACGCGGTGGTGATCGGCGATGCGGCCCAACTGCCGAGGGTGAAGGATGCCCTCTTCCCGCAGGGGATAAAGGCCTATGCGGGTCCAGAGGCGTTGGAGCAGAGCGTGGCCATGGAAGGCATCGATACCGTGCTCACGGCCTTGGTGGGCTACGCCGGATTGAAGCCCACATTGGCTGCGATCGAAGCGGGCAAGACCATCGCCCTCGCCAACAAGGAAACGCTGGTTGTTGCTGGTGCGCTCGTTACCAAGGCAGCGCGCGAGAAGGCGGTGAACATCTATCCGGTTGACAGCGAGCACAGCGCCATCTTCCAATGCCTCGCGGGCGAATGGGAGAACCCCATCGAGAAGATCGTGCTCACCGCGAGCGGTGGTCCGTTCCGCGGCAAGAGCCGCGAAGAGCTGGCCGCCGTGACCAAGGCGCAAGCGCTCAAGCACCCCAATTGGGACATGGGTGCCAAGATCACCATCGACAGCGCGAGCCTCATGAACAAGGGCTTGGAAGCCATCGAGGCGAAGTGGCTCTTCAACCTGAAGAAGGAGCAGATCGAGATCGTGGTGCATCCGCAGAGCATCATCCACAGCGTTGTGCAATTCCGCGATGGCAGCATGAAGGCGCAGATGGGACTGCCCGACATGAAATTGCCGATCCAGTACGCGCTCTCATATCCGCAGCGCCTTCAGACCAATTGGCCGCGCTTCGATTTCACGAAGTACCCGGCGCTCACATTCGAGCAGCCCGACCTCGCCACCTTCCGCAACCTCGCGCTCGCCCTCGATGCCATGGACCGTGGCGGCAACGCGCCTTGTGTCCTCAATGCCGCCAACGAGATCGCTGTCGAGCTCTTCCTCAAGGATGCTATCGGCTTCCTGGAGATGAGCGATCTCGTGGAGCACTGCCTCGCCCACGTCCCATTCACCCCCGATCCGCAACTTGCCGACCTCATGGCCAGCGACGCCGAAGCCCGGCGATTGGCGCGTGAGAGAGTCCCTTCCGCATGGAGATCCTGATCAAAGGAGCACAGCTCATCCTCAGCCTTAGCATCCTCGTCACGCTGCACGAGCTGGGCCACTACCTCCCCGCGCGCTGGTTCAAGACCCGTGTGGAGAAATTCTACCTCTTCTTCGATCCGTGGTTCTCATTGGTGAAGAAGAAGATCGGCGACACCGAGTTCGGCATCGGCTGGATCCCCTTCGGTGGCTACGTGAAGATCAGCGGCATGGTGGACGAGAGCATGGACAAGGCGCAGATGTCCAAGCCCGCCGAGCCGTGGGAGTTCCGCAGCAAGCCCGCCTGGCAGCGCCTCATCATCATGGTGGGCGGCGTCACCGTGAACCTGCTGCTGGGCATGCTCATCTACATCGGCATCCTGTGGGTGTGGGGCCGCGACTACCTGCCCAACGAGAACGTGATCTATGGCGTGCATGTGAGCAAGACCCTCGAGGCGCAAGGCATGCGCGATGGCGATCGCATCATCAGCGTGAATGGCAAGGCTCCGAAGTCCATCGGTGAAGCGCAAGCCGCCATCATGCTCGACGATGCGCGTGACCTGGTGATCGATCGCGACGGCGAGGAGGTGCGCATCACCTTGCCTGAAGGCTTCAGCCAAATGGCGGTGGACAGCGGCGAGAAGGCCTTGATGCAAGTGCGCATTCCCTTCTTCATCGACAGCATTGTGGCAGGAGCGGGTGCATCGCGCAGCGCCTTGCGCAATGGCGATCGCATCGTTTCGGTGGAAGGCGAGTCAACGCCCTGGTTCGAGGATTTCCGCAGAGCGGTGCGCGAACGCAAGAACGACTTCGCGGTGATCGGATACGAGCGCAATGGCGCGCACGACCTCGCTGTTGTGCAGGTGGACAAGCGCGGCACCATCGGTGTGCAGAGCATGGCCTTCGATTCTTTGGTCGCGCTCGGTCATGGCTTCAACACCGTACACGAGGATTTCTCATTCATGCAGTCCATCCCAGCGGGCATCAGCAACGGCATCGAGACACTTGGCGGCTATGTGAGCTCGCTCAAGTTCCTCTTCAGCAAATCGGGCGCGGAGCAGATCGGCGGCTTCGGCGCCATCGGCGGGCTCTTCAGCCCCACGTGGGACTGGCAAGTGTTCTGGAGCATGACGGCCTTCCTCAGCATCATCCTCGCGTTCATGAACATCCTGCCCATTCCCGCGCTCGATGGCGGGCACGTGGTCTTCCTGCTCTACGAGATGGTCACCGGGCGTCCGCCGCACCAGCGTGTATTGGAAGTGGCGCAGATGATCGGCATGGTGCTGCTGCTCGGCCTCATCCTCTTTGCCAACGGCAACGATCTGTTGAAGGCCATCTTCAAGTAGCCCCTCGCGGAGCGTCACACCGGAAGCCGACGATAGGAGGCTATACGGTGTCTCACTAACCTGGGTGCCGTATTCGCCGTACGAACGGCCATGCCACACGTGCTGCTGATCGAGGACGACGCCCTGGTGCGCAAGCTGCTGGAGAAGCGCCTTGTGCTCGCGGGCTGGGAGGTGACCGCCCTGCGCGATGGCAGCAACTTGGCCTCAACGCTCGCTGAGCGCCCCGCCGATATGATCCTGGTCGACCTGGGCCTGCCCGGCGCCGATGGCCTTACGCTGGTGGAGCAGATCCGTGCGCAAGGCGTTGTGGCGCCCATCTTAGTGCTTACAGCTTACGAGCTGCCGCACCTGCACGCCACTGTGCGCGGGGTTGGCGCCAATGACCTGGTGCAGAAGCCGTACGATCAGGAAGAGCTGATCCAGAGGATGCGGAGATTGATGGCAGCGTGATTGAGACGCCCGAGCTACTCCAACAGCACCTTGGCGTGCCAGATGCTCTTGGCGCTGCTCACCTTGATCAGATAGCTGCCCGCACCGAAGCGCGATAGATCAACCTCTGTTGTGTTCTGGCCGAGCTGCAGCGGTTGCTGAACGAGCAATTTGCCCAACGCATCGTATACGCCATAGGAACTCGAAGCCGTGAGCATCTCCAGGAATGTGATGGAGAAGCGGCCAGAGCTGGGGTTCGGGTACGTCACTAGTGCCTTTGCGCTGCTATAATCATTCACTCCATTCGGCATGGGGAGCATCATGCACAGTTCAAGGCCAATAGGCCCCGGAAGTCCATTCACATCGTAGCCAAACATCACCGTGTCACCGACCATGAGGTGGTCGGCTAAACCTGGACAGGAAGAAGGCGCTAGCTAACTTCCAACCATGAGCAGAAGAGACCGACGCAAGTTCACCGCCACCTTCAAGA
>JBATND010000064.1:0-4865 GCA_049290175.1 Flavobacteriales bacterium
CCTCGTGACCCGGCGTATCGAGGAAGGTGATCTGCTTGCCGCTGGGCAGGCCCACGCTGTAAGCACCGATGTGCTGGGTGATGCCACCGGCCTCGCCCGCGATCACATTCGCTTTGCGCACATAGTCGAGCAAGGAGGTCTTACCGTGGTCAACGTGGCCCATCACTGTAACGATGGGCGGACGCGCGGCTATGCGCTCGGCAACATCCTCTTCCTGCGGGATCTCCTGCTGCACATCGGCGCCCACGAATTCCACCTTGAATCCGTACTCCTCGGCGATCACGGCGAGGGTCTCGGCATCGAGTCGTTGATTGATGCTCACCATCATGCCCAGCGCGAAGCAGGCCTTGATGATGTCGGTGACCGGCACGCTCATCATGCTGGCCAATTCGCTCGCGGTCACGAACTCGGTCACCTTCAAGGTCTGACCGGCCAACTCGCGTGCTGCTTGTTCTTCTTCGTAGCGGCGACCGCGCTGATCGCGCTTCTCGCGGCGCATCTTGGCACCACGGCTCTTGCCGCCGGTGAGGCGCGCGAGGGTCTCGCTCACCTTCTTCTTCACCGCATTCTCGTCGAGTTCGCCGGGACGCGGGGCGGTGCGCTGTTCGGCCTGCACGGCGCGATCAACGTTCACCGGGCCGGGCTTCACCAGGCGCTTGCGCTTGCCGCGCTCGTGGTCGGGCTTCTCGGCGGGCTTTCGTTCCCGCTCAACGGGCAGTTCGATCTTGCCCATCTGCTTCACGCCGGCGAGCTTCTGCACGTTCACGCGGATCACTTCCGGCTCGGCAGGCGCTTCAGGCACAGCAGGGGCAACAGGTGCGGCGGGCTGAACGGGAGGAGCAGGCACCTCAGCAGGCGGCGCGGCGGGCGCTTCGGCCTTCTTCTTCGCTCCCTTCTTCGGCGCATCCAGATCGATCTTGCCCAAGGTCTTCGGGCCGATGGTCTTCTCCACCTTGGCCTTGATCACTTCGGGTTCGGCAGCAGGTGCAACTGGTGCGGGGGGCGCTGCAGGTGGCACCTCGGCCTTGGGCACAACGGGCTCCACGGGGGCAGCCGCTGGTGGCACATTGTGGATCACCACTTCGGGCTCCTCCTTCACTTTCGCCTTGGGCTCGGGCTTCGCGGCACTAGCACCCAGCACGATCGATTCGCGCTCCTGGCGCAATTGCACGGTCTGCTGCGCCTGCGCCTTGATCTCCTTGTCCTTGCCGAATTCGGCCAATAGCAGGTCGTACAGCGCGGCAGAGATCTTCCCATTGGGGTTGCTCTCCACTTCGTGGCCCTTCTTGGCGAGGAACTCCACCACCGTGTGCAGCCCGAGGTTGAACTCGCGCGTCACCTTGCTCAATCGTATGCCCTTCTCCGTCGCTTCGCTCATGCGGTGGTTGGTTCGGCTTTCTAGGTTCCTTTCGTTTGCCCGTATCGCCCGGGCGCTTGCTTTCCGTTAGGCCTCCAATTCGGCTTTCAGGATGCGGAGCACTTCCGCGATGGTCTCTTCCTCCAGGTCGGTTCGCTTCACGAGCTCCTCGGCAGGGATATCGAGCACGCTGCGGGCCGTGTCGCATCCGATGTTCTTGAGCTCGGTGATGATCCACTCGTCGATCTCGTCGGCGAAATCGTCAAGCGCCACGTCGTCGGTGACCTCATCGGTATCGCGGTACACATCGATGTCGTAGCCCGTGAGACGGCCCGCCAGTTTGATGTTGTGGCCGCCCTTGCCGATGGCGAGCGCCACCTGATCGGGCTTCATGTACACCTCGGCGCGCTTGGTCTCTGCGTTCAGCTTGATGTCGCCCACCTTGGCAGGGCTGAGGGCGCGCTGGATGAGCAGCTGCTCGTTGGCGGTGTAGTTGATCACATCGATGTTCTCGTTGCGCAGCTCGCGCACGATGCCATGGATGCGGCTGCCCTTCATGCCCACGCATGCGCCCACTGGATCGATGCGGTCGTCGTAGCTCTCAACGGCCACCTTGGCGCGCTCGCCCGGTTCGCGCACGATGCGCTTGATGGTGATGAGGCCATCGGCCACTTCGGGCACCTCCTGCTCGAACAGCTTCGCGAGGAACTCCGGCGCCGTGCGGCTCAGGATCACCTTGGGGCTGTTGTTGATCATCTCCACCTTCCACACCACGGCGCGCACGGTATCGCCCTTCTTGAAGAAGTCGGTCTTGATGTGCTGGTCCTTGGGCATGAGCAGCTCGTTGCCCTCGTCGTCGATGATCAGGGTCTCGCGCTTCCACACCTGATAGACCTCGCCGGCGATGATCTCGCCCACGCGCTCCTTATACTTGTTGTACAGGTGGTCCTTCTCCAATTCCACGATGCGGGCTTGCAGGTTTTGCTTCAGCGCAAGGATGTTGCGGCGGCCGAAGTCCTCGATCTTCACCTCTTGGCTCACCTCCTCGCCCACCTCGAAGTCCTCATCGATCTTGCGTGCTTCGCTCAGCTCGATGTCGAGGTTGTCGTCCTCGCTGAATCCATCCTCCACGATCACGCGGTTGAGCCACACCTCCAAGTCGCCCTTGTCGGGGTTGATGATGATGTCAACCTTGGCTTCTTCTCCGAAGCGGCGCTTGACAACGCCCTTGAAGACATCCTCCATGATTCCCATCATGGTGACGCGATCGATGTTCTTGATGTCCTTGAATTCGCCGAAGGACTCGAGTAGGTTAACAGTGGCCATGGCCAGGGATCAGTTGAACGTGATGGTTGCTTGGGTGCTCTTGATGTCGGCGAGGGGCACGGTGGTAACCTCCTCGTCCAGTTTCGGAAGACGGCCTTTCACTTTGCTGGGGTGCTGTATGCGCAAGCCCAAGGTGCTGCCGTTCAGCGAGGCCAATTGCCCGTGGAGGGCGCGGCCATCGTTGAGGGTGATATCGACGATGCGGCCGATGTGCTTCTGGTACTGGCGCATCACTTTGAAGGGGCGGCCCATGCCGGGGCTGCTGAAGGACAGTTCGTAATCGTCGGCCTCGGGGCCCAATGCATCGCGCACGGCCTTGTTGAGTGCGGCGAGCTCGTTGAGGGTGATGGCGCGATCGTCGTCCACCTCAACCACCAGCTTGTGGCCGGGGCGCAGCTCCACCGCCACCAGGAAATGCGTGGTGCCTTCCAAGTGCCGTTCGACCAGTTGCCTCACTTGCTCTTCGGTGATCATATCCTCCTGTTCCTCAATGGCCTGGAACAAAAAAGAGGGGCGGCCCCCTCTTCCTCTTCCGCCTACTTGCGGGGGCGAATGTAGTGGTTTGGTGTTGAAGGCTGATTCCGCGCACGGAATGAGGGACTAGCCACCACTGCAGCGCTCATGCTTCCAGCAGATTGACGAGCGCACCCGCCTCACGGGCTGAACACCGACACCTCCTTCTCCACCGAGTGGAGCTTGTCGAGCTTGACCTCGATAACGGATTCGTGCCGCAGGATCCAGGTGGTGCGGCGATCGAACACCGTGGTTGATTTCTGGATGGAGGAGAATTTCGAGAAGGGCACTTCCGCCTCCATGCCATTGTCCACCACATAAAGCTGGTACGATGCACGCTGGTCCTCATTCATCACCACATCGAGCGTGAGCCTATCGGCGGTCTGCTTGGCGGTGATCACCTGCTTCGCGAAACTCTCCTTGTCACCGTACTTGATCGCATCGATGTAGTACATCTCCACATCGTTGGTGCGCGTACCGTTGGGCTTGTATGGGCTGCCGTAGTTCTGGAAGATGTAGTTGAAGGAATTCACCACGGTTTGCATGGCCGCGGGCATCTGCTCCTTCATGTACTGCTTCAGTTTCAGGTCCATCTGCTTCCGCTCGTCGGCCTTCAGCTCCACTTTGGCTTCATCGAAGAAGACCTTTAGCACCACCATCACCACCTCCTCCGCGAAAGCCGCCATGGCCTGTTCGTTCTTCACGGCATAGGCCTGCGCCGATCCACGATCCACCAGCAGCACGTACTTGAAGCCACGCAATTTCTTCTGCAGGTCGGCCATCAAGCGGTCCAGCATGTCCTTCACGGCGCTCATGTCACCGGCATCGGAACTGATCTTCACGTCATCGCTCAGGGTGATGTCCTGGAACTCCACTTCGTAGAGCGTGTCCTTCACGGCCAGCACCTTCAAGCGGTAGCGGCTCTTGGACTCCGTTGCGAGCAGCACCGAATCGTTGCGGGTGGTCATTGAGGTGGCCACGAGATCCACGGTGCGCGCGTCGCCGGCCTTCCATTCCACCGGAGGGAATTGGGTATCGTCGGCTTGGGCCATGGCCGCAGCGCAGGGCAACAGGCACGCAAGGCCAAGGAGCAGGTTGATCGGGAAGGAGCGCATGATGGCGGAAAGCTTGATGAGGGTGTAGCGGCTTGGAGGGCGAACATATTCCATTGGCTTGTGAGGGTGAAGCACATAAGCCACTTCCACTTGAACCCAAAGGCATCACGGCCTCTTCTCGATTGAATCAACTGCTTCATCATAGCGCCGCAACAACTCCTCCAGCCGACACATGGCCGCTGCTTCGAGGCAAATGATGTTCGCATTCTTGCCGTCAATTACTTGCTGCATTCGCGCCTCTCTTCGACAACATCTCTTGCGCGACCGCAACCACGACCGTTGCTCTTGCGGCAGATCCACAACCGCGCCTGCCAGCATCAGGACTGAATCAAGCGGCACAAGCATTCGACTCAGCAATTCATCCACATCAGTCAACCGTGCATGGTGTGCCTCCAAATCCAATCCCACCGTGTAGATCGGCGCTTCGCAACCTGCCGGGAACGCGACCATACGGTGGTTTCTTCCATGGTGAAGCTGCGCACCAACACCATGAGGCACCGCTACCAAGAAGAAGAATAACCAACTCCGCATAGGCCACATGGTCCCCCCCTACC
>JBATND010000065.1:0-14535 GCA_049290175.1 Flavobacteriales bacterium
GCCAACAGCAAGGTGAAGTTCGATGTGGTGCTGGAGCCGGAGAGCAAGCGGCCGGGGCGCTCCTACGATGGACCCGTTGGCTCGCTCGCATTCAACAAAGGAACCGGCAGCACCAAAGTGCGCCACACGCTGAAGGTGGTGGCAGCCGAGTAATACCATTTCGACGCCCGGCTACTTTCGCCGGGCCATGGCCACCGCTACCCCTCAGCATAACCCCGTGGCCACGAAGAGGAGCGATTCGCTCCTCTTCGTATGTGTACTGATGGCGTCGGTTGCCGCACTGGCTTACCGCCGCCCAGATGCCTTCACCATGCCTTGGTTCTATGGCGAAGAGGGGCGCGAGTTCCTGGCCGATGCGTACAACATGGGTTGGGCCTCGCTCTTCCACACGGCCAACGGCTACTTCCATCTGTACCCGCGGCTGGTGGCCAACTTAGGCCTTTCGCTGGGCGTGCCGGTGCTGCAGATGGCTTGGGTCAATCTCATGGCCGTACTGCTCATCTACTTCGCGGTTTGGCGCTACACCTGGACGCGATTCCCAGCACCGTCGATCGCACGCGTCTTCGCCGTGCTCACGATCACATGGGTGCCCTTGGGCAACGAGCTGTGGATGAACCAGACGAACCTGCAATGGCCCATGTCCTTGCTCATCGTGCTGATCCTCTTCGGCAAAGCACCCACGCACGCACGGCAGCGTTGGGCCGATGGATTGCTGCTGCTGCTCACCTGCCTCACCGGACCCTACGTGCTGATACTTCTGCCATTGGCGCTCTGGCAAACGTGGCGGAAATGGAATGCGCATGACGCAGACAGCAGCAGGTTGAAGATCAACACGGCCATCTTGCTCATCGCTGCAATCGCGATTGCCCTTTCACTCGCGGGCTATGGCACCGTGCAGCGAACGGATGGCGAGTTCGACCCCCTGAACCCAGGCTTCGTGCAAGCAGCGTTCTTCCAGTTGTGGTACCCGCTCATCGGCAAGGGCGTGCATGCGGTTCCGCTCTGGATGGGGATATCGCTGTTGATCCTCGGACTTGGTGCAATCGTGCTCCTGTGGCGAACTTGCCGAGAGCATGCGTTCGCGAGGATACTGCTCGTGGCGGCTGCGCTGCAATTCACCGCCGTGCTGGTGAGTTATCGCGGGCTACCCGAATTCCTTTCGCCCTACTATGCCGGCATCCGCAATTTCTATCTGCCCGTGGTGATGAGCGCATGGGCCATCCTATCGCGGCTGAATTGGGAACACAAGCGCACAACGGCATTCGCCAGCGCGATGCTGCTCTGGTGGGCAGCGCAAACGGTGATCTTCGTTGGCCCGCAGCGCTTCAGGGATCAACCTGCGGAAGTTGACCTCACGCCGCTCACACGAGGAGAGGCTGTGGAAGTGCCCATCGACCCGGCGCCATGGGTGATGCGGTTGCAGCCGAAGAGGTGATGCTTTACTTGAACGCAGGCAAGCCCGTGACCTCCGCGCCCGTGATCAGCAGGTGAATGTCGTGCGTGCCCTCGTAAGTCACTACACTCTCGAGGTTCATCATGTGGCGCATGATGGGGTACTCGTTGGTGATGCCCATGCCGCCCAGCATCTGCCGCGCCTCGCGCGCCACGGTGAGCGCGAGGTGAACGTTGTTGCGCTTCGCCATGCTGATTTGCTGCGTGGTGGCGCGGCCTTCGCTGCGCAGCACGCCGAGGCGCCACGTGAGCAATTGCGCCTTGGTGATCTCGGTGATCATCTCGGCGAGCTTCTTCTGCGTGAGTTGGAAGGCACCGATGGGCTTGCCGAACTGGATGCGTTGCTTGCTGTAACGCAGCGCCGTGTCGTAGCACTCCATGGCTACGCCGAGCGTCCCCCAAGCAATGCCGTAGCGAGCGCTGTCCAAGCAACCCATAGGCGCGCCGAGTCCGCTCTTGTTGGGCAGCAAGTTGGCCTTGGGCACTTTCACGTTATCGAACACGAGCTCGCCGGTGGGGCTGGCGCGAAGGCTGAGCTTGCCATGCGTGGTGGGCGTGTTGAAGCCTTCCATGCCGCGCTCCACGATGAGGCCATGGATGCGCCCCTCGGTGTTCTCGGCCTTCGCCCACACGATGGCGAGGTCGGCGAAGGGCGCGTTGCTGATCCACATCTTGGCGCCGTTCAGCACGTAGTGATCACCGGCATCCTTGAAGGTGGTGACCATGCCGCTGGGGTTGCTGCCGAAGTCGGGTTCGGTGAGGCCGAAGCAGCCGATCTTCTTGCCCTGCACCATATCGGGCAGCCACTTCTTCTTCTGCTCTTCGCTGCCGTATTTCCAGATGGGATACATGGCCAATGAGCCTTGCACGCTGCACAGGCTGCGCAGTCCGCTATCGCAGCGCTCGATCTCTTGCATGATGAGGCCGTAGCTGATCTGGTCCAAGCCGGGGCCTCCGTATTCCTCCGGCACGAAGGGCCCGAAAGCGCCGATCTCCGCTAGGCCGGGGATGATGTCCTTGCTGAACTCGGCCTTCTCGAAGCGCTCCTCAATGATGGGCTTGAGGTGCGTGCTCACATGCTTGCGCGCCGTATCGCGGATGAGCTTCTGCTCGTCGGTGAGCAACTCATCAACCAAGTAATGGTCGTGGCTCTGGAACAGGTCGGTGGCGGCTTTCGGCTGTGCGGTGGTGGTGCTCATTGCGTTGCGTTACGGGCCTTCTTTTCGGAAAGCAGGCGCGAAAGTAGGCAGCTCTCCGACGGAACGCCCCCGGATACATTTGCCGCCGATGCAAGGTGATGCGCGCTTCATCGATCCGCTCACGGCCTCGTGGGTGGCTGGGCTATTCCTGAGTTGCGTCTTGATCCTGGCCACCGTGAACATAGGATCGCCTCGCAAGTGGCGCGTGCTCAGGCAGGCGGCATTCCGGGCGCGATTGGGCCAGCAGACGCTGCGCGAGGAAGTGGATACCAGCGACCGCAATGTGCTGGGCCTGCTGGCTGTTGGGGTAGCGGCCATGGCCATGCTGCTCTGGCAATCGGCGTTCGTCTTCAGCGGGCATGCCCCCGACTACTGGAAGGTGTTCCTGATGGTGGTGGCCGTGCTGTTCGGACAGGCCCTGCTCCTGCGCACGATCGCGGCGATCGCCCGGGCCGATGCCGGGATCACGGAGTACATCTATACCGGGGCGTTGCTCCATGCGGCGGTTGGCATCGTGGCTTTGCCGGTGTCGGTGCTGGCCGCCTATCAGCCGGTGCTGCGCTTCTGGTTGATCGCCTTGGGCTTGGGCCTGCTGGCTGCGGGCCTGTTGTACCGTTGGCTGCGCGGTGCGCTGATCAGCCTCGGTGAGGGGGTGCCGCTGCGATTCCTTCTGCTCTACATTTGCGCCGCTGAAATCGGACCCTTGGCGCTGGCCCTGAGCGCCCTGCGGAGCAGCACTGCCCACCTCTCCTAAGCCGACCGGCCTTGAAGATCAAACGGATCCTCGTTTCGCAGCCCGCGCCCACGGACGAGAAATCGCCGTACCACGAGCTCACGCGCAAACTCAACCTGAAGATCGACTTCAGGCCCTTCATCAAGATCGAGGCTGTTGCCGGCCAGGACTTCCGCCAGGAGCGCATCAGCATCCTCGACCATACGGCCATCGTGCTCACCAGCCGCAACGCGGTCGATCACTTCTTCCGCATGTGCAAGGAGCTGCGGCTCACGGTGCCGGAATCGATGAAGTACTTCTGCGTGAGCGAGAGCGTCGCGTACTACGTGCAGAAGTACATCGTGTACCGCAAGCGCAAGGTCTTCATCGGCAAGCAAACCTTCGGCGACCTGATCGATGTGATCAAGAAGCACAAGGACGAGAAGTACCTGGTGCCGTGCAGCGACATCCAGAAGTCCGAGATCCCCGAGCTGCTCGACAAGACCGGCGTGAAGTACACCAACGCGGTCTTCTACCGCACCGTGGCGAGCGACCTCAGCGACATCAAGGAGTTGGACTACGACATGCTCGTGTTCTTCAGCCCCGGCGGCATCGAGAGCCTGAAGAAGAACTTCCCGAAGTTCAAGCAGAATGGCGTGTTCATCGCGGCCTTCGGCCCCACCACCGCGAAGGCGGTCACCGACCACGGCTTCCGCCTCGACCTGCAGGCCCCGCTACCCGAAGCACCCAGCATGACCGGTGCGATGGAGCTCTTCATCAAGCGCGAGGCGAAGAAGAAATAGGCACGGTCCGTCATCTGGCGCACCGCTCGCGTACCCAGCGCCAGCCATGGCAGAGCAGCGGCATACCTTCCCCAAGAGCGAGCATCTCTGCGGCCGCTTGCGCATGAAGGAAGTAGCCACCACCGGCAAAGCCGTGAACGAAGCGCCGATACGGCTCATCGGCAAGCGCATGGCCTTGCCCACCACGGCCGCCGCACAAGCCGCCTTCGCAGTGCCCAGCCGCAACCTGAAGCGCGCCGTTGACCGCAACCGCATGAAGCGCTTGATGCGCGAAGCCTATCGCCTGCACAAGCGCAATCACCTCGACGCGCTGGCCGCTCGCGAGGTGCAATGCGCCTGGCTCTTCGTCTTCCAAGGGCGCGCGCCCATCACCTATTCCGAAACGCGCCTCAGACTAACACGCGCGCTTGACCGTTGGATGAACGAACATGGTGGCTAGAGCACTCGCATGGCCGTTGATCGGATTGGTGCGCTTGTACCAAGGCGCGGTTTCGCCGCTGCTGCCCGGTGCATGCCGCTACACGCCGAGCTGCTCGGAATACGGCTTGCTCGCGCTGCAGCGCCACGGCGCATTCCGCGGCGGCTGGCTCACCCTCAAGCGCTTTCTATCTTGCAACCCATGGGGCGGCCACGGATACGACCCCGTTCCCGAATCACACGAGAAGCATGAACACGCGTAGCACTTCGCGCGCGCCGCGCTGGCGCACTTGGATCGCAGCAGTCGCCATTGCATTGGGCGGCGCCTTCACCATCGCTGCGGGCGACAACTACTTCGAGATCGGCAAGAACCTCGAGATCTTCACCGACCTCTACAAGGAGCTGAACATCTACTATGTGGATGACACGCAGCCCGGCAAGCTCATGAAGACCGGCATCGATGCGATGCTCAACTCGCTCGACCCCTACACCCAATACATCCCCGAGAGCGACATCGAGGACTACCGCTTCCAGACCACCGGGCAATACGGAGGCATCGGCGCCTTGATCAAGCGCAAGGGCGATCTTGTCGTGGTGAGCGAACCGTATGAGAACTACCCGGCCATGAAGGCGGGCATCTGGGCGGGCGACGAGATCATTGAAGTAGAAGGCCGCGCGGTGACCGGCATGAACACCGATGAAGTGAGCAAATTGCTCAAGGGTCAGAGCGGCACCACGGTGAAGGTGATCACCCGGCGCAACGGCAACACCAGCACGCACGCGCTCACCCGCGAGGAGATCAAGATCCCCGATGTGCCTTACAAAGGCATCGTTGACCAAGCGAACAAAGTGGGCTACATCAAGCTGAACGCGTTCACGCAGACCGCCAGCGCCGACGTGCGCGCCGCCATGAAGGAGGTGAAGGACCAGGGCGCCACCAAGCTCATCCTCGATCTGCGCGGCAACGGCGGCGGGCTGCTGCGCGAAGCCGTGAGCATCGTGAACCTCTTCGTTGGCAAGAACCAGCTCGTGGTGGAGACGCGCGGCCGCATCAGCGAATGGGACAAGACCTACAAGACCTTGAGCGAGCCTGTTGACGCCGATTTGCCGCTAGTGGTGCTCGTCGATGGCCAGAGCGCCAGCGCCAGCGAGATCGTGAGCGGCGCCTTGCAGGACCTCGATCGCGCCGTGATCGTCGGCGACCGCACCTTCGGGAAGGGCCTTGTGCAGCAGACCAAGGACCTCATCTACAACAGCAAGCTGAAGGTGACCGTGGCCAAGTACTACATTCCCAGCGGCCGCTGCATCCAGAAGCTCGACTACGCGCACCGCGACAGCACGGGCAAGGCCACCGAAGTGCAAGTGGTGAAGGCCACCGCATTCAAGACGCGCAATGGGCGCCAAGTTGAAGAAGGCCGCGGCATACAGCCCGATGTGGACGTGATGGAACCGGAACTGGCCAAAGTGGTGGGCGGCTTGTATGAGGCCGACCTCTTCTTCGACTTCGCCACCAAGTACCGCGCAGAGCATGCCGACATCGGGCCAGCGGAGGACTTCACCATCAGCGAAGCGCTCTACCGCTCCTTCGTTGAATTCGTGAAGGACAAGCGCTTCGAGTATGACACGGAGAGCATGGAGGCTTTGAACGCCCTCACCGAGCAGGCCAAGAAGGAGCGCTACTACGATCACGCGAAGGATGCCCTCGAAGCCTTGCGCAAAGAGCTCGCTCCCGACCGCACGGAGGATCTCGCACGCTTCCGCACGGACATCGAAGAGGTGCTGCGCAACGAGATCGTGTCACGCTATCACTTCCAGACCGGGCGCGCCAAGGCAGCGATGTCCACCGACCCCTACGTGAAGAAGGCCATCGAGCTGTTCGCCGCAGGCGGCGTTGCGCCCATCCTGGCAGGCACCAAGAACTGAGTCGGGCCTGCGATGCCGCAAGACGGACTGCGCATCGCATTTCGCCGCACGCATGTGGCCGCGCTCGCACTGTGCGTGGTCTTCCTCCCATGGAGCACGGCATTCCTCAGCATGGCCCAGATGCTGCTCGCTGCGAACTGGATCTTCGCAGGCATTGCCTTGGGCGATTGGCGCATGCGGTGGCGTGGCGCATTGAGCGCGCCCTCCTTGGCCTTCATCTCCTTCTATGCCCTGCATGCCTTAGGCCTGCTATGGACCGATGACCTTGGTTGGGGCCTCGACCTCTGCCGCATCCTGGCGCCGGTAGTCGTGTTCGGCGTCATCCTCAGCGGTAGCGATCGGTTGCGCGAAGCCGAGTTCAACATCATCCTTCGCCTAGGTGCTTGGAGCGCCATCGCATGCGGCGTGTTCGGATTGCTCTTCAGCGGTGCCCGTGCCGATGACTACCGCAGCATCTCGATGTTCATCAGCCATATCCGCTTGGCATTGCTGCTATGCTTGGCGGTTGCTGTTCTGCTTTGGCGCATGCCGAAGCCCGCGTGGCAACGGATCGGTCATGGGCTGGGCGCAATCGCCGCGATGTACCTGGTCGCACGGCTGGGCAGCATCCAAGGCTTCGTCATTCTCGGGATCATGGCGTTGCTGGCGGCATGGCGCTGGACAGCGGGCCGCACCTTGCTGGCACGATGGCTGATGCGCGCAACACTCCTTGCAACGGCCATCGCACCGGCACTATTGATCCGCAGCGCATGGCGCGCACGCGTGCCGCCGGTCGTCGGCACGCTCGAAGCGCGCACCGCCGGTGGCGAAGCATACAGCCACGACACCCTGAGCACCCAGATGGAGAATGGCACGCATGTTTGGACCTACGTCGCTTGGGGTGAGCTTGATCGCGCGTGGAACCTCCGCAGCAAGACCGGACTCTACAGCGAGGATGCGCTCGGCCATCCGATGCTCTCCACCTTGGCGCGCTACCTCTCGTCCAAGGGATTGCGCAAGGACAGCTTGGGCGTGATGTCGCTCACCGCTGATGATGTACGCGCCATCGAGCAAGGCGTGCCGAATGCTGAACGTGGCCGCGGGTCGCTGCGCGCGCGCGTGGATGAAGTGCTATTCGAGCTGGATCAATATCGTTCTACTGGACAGGCTGATGGCCATTCCGTGACGATGCGCATCGAATTCCTGCGCGCGGGCTGGGCCATTGCGAAGCGGAATTCGCTCACCGGCGTGGGCACCGGCGATACGAAGGGCGCATTCGCCGAGCATTACGAAAGCACCAGCAGTTCGCTCGCTCCGAAGTGGAGGCTGCGCGCACACAACCAGTACCTCACGCTCTTGATCTCGTTCGGTGCAGGCGGATTGATCGTGTCGCTGCTCGCATGGTGGTGGCCCGCATGGAAGCACGGCGCGTGGCGCGCTCCACTGTTCGTCGCATGGGCCATCGCCTTCGGCATCTCTTGCCTCACCGATGATACCATCGAGACGCAGGCCGGAGCCACCTTCTTCGCGCTCTACTATGCGTTGTTGGTCTTCGCCGCACCGCGCGCCGGGTTTGATGCCGAGGCTTCGCGAGCGTGATGCGCGCGACCCATTGCTAGAGAGGTAGCACGCGAACGCGGTTGCACTCAACCCTTATGGTCACCGCGCTGCAGCTCCCGCAGCTTGCTGTACTTCAAGCGGACGGCCCGTGCGCTGAGCACCGCGATGCGCCAGCCGGCCCAGCCATCGAGGAAGCCGAGCAGCATGCCATAGCACTGCACGAACTTGAACGCAGGCGCCAGCCAAAGCTTCCAGAGCGGCGCGCGCCGCCCACGCTCGTGCATGGCGCGCGCGTGCAGGTCACTGTAGCGCTCGATGCGATCCACGTGGTCCTGCACGCTGTGATAACTGTAGTGCAAGAGATCGCCGCGCAGATCGGTGATTACGCAGCCGTGCGGGAGCACCAACTCCTCATGCACGTGATCGCCTTCCCAGCGCGTGCCGTCCTTCGGGAAGAGGCGCACCTTGGCATCGGGGTACCAGCCGCCGTGGCGCACCCAATGGCCGCAGTAATTCGTGAGCCGCTTCAACCGATAGGCTCCTTTGAATCCTTCCTGCTTGCGGCGCAGCAAATCATCGCGCAGCGCATCGCTCAGCACTTCATCGGCATCGAGTGAAAGGATCCAATCGTGGCTGGCCAGCGCATTGGCGTGGTTCTTCTGATCGCTGTAGCCCTTCCATGGCCGCACATGCACTTGCGCGCCATGCGCCTCCGCGATCGCGCGCGTGGCGTCGGTGCTCTCGGCATCCACCACGATCACCTCATCGGCAACACCGTGCAGCGACTCCAAGCAGCGCGCGATGTTGCGCTCCTCGTTGCGGGTAATGATAACGACGGATACCAACACGGCGGAAAGCTAATCGGCGCATCGGGGCCGATGCCCGGATGCGCCGATCGGCCTTGAGTTGCTGCTCAGTACAGATGTTCCACAACGATGCGGCCCGTGCGCACGGCCTGTCCATCGCGCATCAGCCTGTAGCCGTACAAGCCGTTGGCGAGGAAAGCGGTGGTGATGGTAGCACGGCCGTTCATCACGGGCTTGGTGAGCACCAAACGACCGGTGGCATCAACGAGCTCGAACGAGAGCATGCCTTGCGCCCATTCGCCGGTCGCATCCACGAAGAAGTCGCGGTCGGCTGGGCTCGGGTAGATGCGCACCCCGCCTTGCTCGCTTTCAGCAATGCTCTGCGGCAATTCCACCAGCACTTCAACACGCTCGCTCTCGCAGGCCACGAACGGAAGGCTTACTTCCCAGTCGTAGAAGAAGTAGTAGAACGCGGTGGCGTTGCCGCCCGTGGCCGTGCAGCCCGTCATGCTGCCGAAGGTGCCCAGCGGGTAAGGATAACTCTGCGCGCTTCCCGTCCCATCGCGCCAGAGGCCAGGATTGCCCCCCGTAACGCGCAGCCCGTAGTTGCCGGGACCGGGCACGATGAAGTTCACGTTCACGCGGCTCTCACCGTTGGGGATGTTGAACACGCCTTGTTGGAT
The DNA here is from genome assembly GCA_049290175.1 of Flavobacteriales bacterium. Lineage (GTDB taxonomy): Bacteria > Bacteroidota > Bacteroidia > Flavobacteriales_F > PHOS-HE28 > PHOS-HE28. The sequence continues at coordinate 9,535 of JBATND010000065.1, forward strand.
CACGTTGGCACCAGCATCAACCAGCGCGATGGTGCGGTTGCCCGCAGCATTGGAATACACCTTCACGCTTCGGATGGCGAAGAGCTGATTCGCCGTGAAGAGCTGGTAGTTGTTGGCGTTGGTGTGGTACTGGCCGGTCGCGGAATTGTCCGCCTTGGCGCCATAGCTGCTCACCGCGCCGTTGGTGTTCGCGCTGGAGCACCAGAAGCTGGTGGTGCTGCTCACGAAAGGCGTTTCCCAGGTATTGCCGCTGCCGATCGCACTGCCGCCGGTAGGCGCGCTGTACCACAAGATGTTGTCGCCCGTGGCATTGAGCGTGGCGGTGCCCGGCGCGGGCAGCTGTACGTTGTTCGATGTGGGGGCCGTGGGCACATCGAGTATTGTTACCGTGACCGGAGCCGAGGTGAGCGCCCCGCAGCCGATGTCGTAGGTGACGGTGTAGGTGCCGCCCTGCGTGGGATTGATCGAAGCCGAGGTCTGTCCGCTGCTCCATGTCACATCGCTGGCAATGCTGCTGGTGAGCGTGAGCGGCTGCCCTTCGCAGATGGTGGGGAACGCACTGGTGCTGATGCTCGGTGCCACGCCGGTCGGGCCTGCAAGCAAGGTGGTCTGCGAGAACCCGCTGGTCTCCTCATCGCATTCCACTTCAACCTGGAACTCGTAGGCCACGCATGGGTCGAGGTCGTCCACGGTCACAGTGTTCACGTCGATGTCGGTGAGTTCTGTCCAATCCGTGCTGCCCACGGCGCGGTAGCGCACAGTGAAGGGGCCACTGCCCGAAGTGTTCCATGTGTAGGTGGCAGACGTGCCTTGGCGCGTGGCTTGTCCGCCGAAGGGCGCTGGGCACGAGCTGCATTCGTTCATGATCAGCTGCATGCTGTTGCCAGAGCTGATGCGTCCGCCCGTGACCGTGTTGCCAGGCAGGTTGCCCACCTGCTCAACGCCCTCGAAGAGCTTGGCGCGGATGTACATCGCACCGGCCACGGGATCTGCATCAACCAATGCCATGAGGCTAGGGCAAGGCGCGCTGTACATGAGGCCGATGACGCCGGCCGTGAGCGGTGTGGCGAAGCTGGTGCCGCTGGTATTGCCGTAGCCGCCACCGATGCTCGTGGTGCGCACGCTGGAGCCGGGTGCGCCCACATCGATGGTGGTCAGGCCCCATGCGCTGAAGGTGCGCGTATCGTTCACGTCGGTCGCTGTTACACTGATCATGAAATCACTGCCGCAAGCGGTAGGTAGATCACCGACCACATCCACGTTCACAGCGTTGTTGGCCGTTGCGCCGCAATTGAGGATGCCAGCGGTGCCGAGCGTATCGAACATGGCGCACCACATGGGGGAATTGGAAGGCTGGCCGCCATCGATGCCCCAGCTCGCACTTGTGGCCACGATGAACGCGCCACGTTCACCATTGCTGGTGCGATAGAGCCTGCGCATGCGCAGCGGCCAGGTGTATGCCGCCACCACGGCACTCTCGCTCGTCCCGCCGTAGTTCACCGGCACCATCTTCACGTTCCAGTTGGCGCCAACGACGCCCAAGTTGTTGTTGCCCACGGCGCCCACCATGCCCGCGCATTGCGTTCCGTGGCTGCCGCTGTACACGTTGTCATTGTTGTTCGGTGTGTTCCAGCCGCGGCGATCATCGATGTAGCCATTGCCGTCATCATCGATGCCATTTCCAGGAATCTCATCGTAGTTGATCCACGCATTGGCGGCGAGATCGGGGTGCGTGAGATCGGCATTCTCGATGATGCAAACCACGATGGTATCGCCCGCTGCGGTGACGCCGCCGGTGCTGATGTCCCATGCGGCCTCGCTATCGATGTTCTGGTGATGCCAAACCTGTCCGTACTGCGCATCATTGGGCACGATGCGCTCCTTCACGATGTGGTTGTTCTGCGCGAGCTGGATGCCGGGATGCGCCCAAGTGGCGCGCAACATGGCCCATTGCGACTGCATTGCAGGATCGAAGCGTAACAGCCAGGCGCGCATCTCCGGACTCACCTCCTCAACCACCTGCATGCCGGTAGGCTGGCCGTCGAGCGTGGCCAAGTCGCGGGCGATGGCATAGGGGTCGGCGCCGAGGCGGGTCATCACCAGCAATTCGCCGGGGACGTACTCGGTATCGTTGAGCTGGGCGCTGGCCGAGGGGAGCAGCAGGAGCGCCGGGAAAAGAAGGGTCAGGAGTCGGTTCATTGTCGGAGCTGGTTCACGACAAACTTAGGTGTCCAACCGTTCACGGCGGGGCGGCCCGGACGGAGCATGACACCCACCTGACGGATGCTCTTGGAAGGCCGATAAGAGGATCAGCGCTGCTCTTGGGAGGGCTTGCGGTCCATGCGGCTGAGCATGCTCTGCACGATGGAGACGATGAGGCTGAAGCCCAGCGCCCACCAGAAGCGCGGCTGCTCGATGGTAAGGCCGTCGATGAGGCTATCGGCGAGCATCACCATGGCGGCATTGATCACCAGCAGGAATAGGCCCAGGCTGAAGAGCGTGATGGGCAAGGTGAACAGGATGAGGATAGGGCGCACGAAGCCATTGAGCAGGGCCAGCACGGCCGCAGTGAGGATGGCGGTGAGCACGCCATTGGTGGTCTCCATGTCGCCAAGGCTCACGCCTTTGAGGAGCAGGTCGGCTACGAGCACGGCGATGGTGCCGATGAGGATGCGGAGCAGGACGTTCATGCGCTAAAAATAGGAAAGGGCCTTGCGGCCCCTTCCCATAGTAAGGCGCGCGACCTCACTCCTTCACCAATTTCACCGTGGCGGCTTTTCCGCCTTGCGCGATCACGAGGAAGTAATTGCCCGCAGCTTGATCGCTGAGATCGAGGGTGCGCTCGTAGCGGCCCCTGAAGCCCACGATGCGCTCCTGATAAACGCGCTCGCCCTTGGCATCATGCACATCAACGGCCAAGTCGCCGCGCTCGGCCAGCTCGAATTGCAAGCGGTAGAACCCATTACTTGGATTCGGGAAGGCGCGCAGCCCATCGAGCGCAAGCTCTTTGTCAACCGCCACGCCTTTCTTGCGGAGCAGCGCCAATTCCTCATCCGAAGGCTTGCGCGTTTCCACACGCACGCGCACTTCGCGACGGATCTCCTTGCCGAGCTCCCGTCGCAGCTCATTCATCTCCTGGCGCAGCTGGTCCATCTCGCGTCGCAGGGCAACGCGATCCTCGGGGGCCATACCATTCCAACGGAAGCCCTCCATGCCTTCGGTGCCTTTGTGGTAACGATGCGATTTCCGTTCGCCCAAGCTGCCGCTGTGCTCTTGCACTTGACCATCGCGCAGCGCGTTCACAGTGATTTGGTCGCCGGGCTTCATGCTGCGGATGCGTTCGGCCAGCGCATCGAAATCACTCACCGATTCGCCATTGATCGACGTGATGCGATCGCCCGCTTGCAAGCCCATTTTCTCAGCGGCACTGCCTTCTTCCACATGGCCGATGACCACGCCTTGCCCTTCGCTCTCTTCTTCGGAAGGCGTCACGCCCAAGAAGGCACGTGTGTCGCTCGTCCAGGCATTCGATTCGCCGAGCTTCTCCAACTCCTTCAGCGCTTCCGTATCGAAGCTGAAGGCATAGGCCTCCGACTTGCGCTCGCTGAGCTTGGCCTCGCCCTTCATGGTCTTGCCATCGCGCAGCCACACCACTTTCACCTCATCGCCGGGCTTGCGTGCACGAATCAGTTCTGCGAGGCCGCCTGGCCCTTCAACAGTCTTGTTCTCGACCTCAACGATGATGTCGCCTTCCTTCAAGCCCAGCTTCACGGCCGGACTTTCCTTTCTCACTTCGATCACAACCGCGCCTTGCTTCGCTCCCTTCGGCTTCTTGTCGGCATCGGTGAGGTTGCGCGTGCTCACGCCCAAATAGGCCGTGGGCTCATTGCTGAATACCACGGGCGCATCGGGTGGCAATGGCGGCATAGGAGCCATGGGCGCCATGCGCATGAACACATCACCATCGTCACCATCGCCGAAGCCACGGATATCGATGGTGATGTCGCGCTCACCAGGTCCGAGTTTCATCTGGTTGAGCACGCCCAACTCGCGCAGCGCGTCCTGCACCTGGGCGTCGTTGGTGGCGTCGAACTCCTTGGTCACGCGCTTGGTCTCGCCGTTCTCGGTTGTCACCACTTCGATGCGGACCTTGCGGTCGGGCACAGGCACTTGCGGCTCTTGCTGAAAGCCGATCACCGCTGCCAACGGAAGGAAGAGGAAGGTCTTGAGCATGGCGCGGGTTGTTTAGTGGTGCCAAGCTATCGGCGCGTAGTGCCGCATTGTTCCCTCGGAACTTGAAAGAACGTTAAGCGGCGGGGCGGATGGTTCGCCATGGTGCGAACAGAAGACGCCTGGCAGCGCGAAAGGGGAACCCCAGGAACCACGGCTGCACACGGATAGCCACGGATAAATGCAGAGGTAAGTAGGTCCTTGGGGTAAGTTGATGTCCGGCTGCTCAAGAACTGTGTGAGCCAGCATCCGTGTCATCCGTGTGCATCAGTGGTCTTGCATTTCTGCAATCACCGTGGAGTTCGAGAAGTCACTCGCCCGTGAAGCGCTCGATGTCGCGGCGATCGCGTTTGGTGGGGCGCCCCTCTCCTGCTTCGCGATGCTGCGCTTTCACCAGGCGCGCCATCTCGAGTTTCTCCAGATCGGCGAAGTCGGTGCGCTCGGCCATGAGCGTGGGCACCAGCTTGGCGCCGACACGCGATGCGGGCACCGCTAGTATCTCCCAGCTGCGCCAAATCGGCGGCTCACGTAGCGCGATGCGGTCTCCGGGCTTCACCTCGGCGCTTGGTTTCACCACACGGCCATTCACCTGCACCTGCTCGCGGCGCACGGCATCGGTGGCCAGGCTGCGCGTCTTGAAGAGGCGCACGCACCAAAGGAATTTGTCGATGCGCATGATGGGGCGAAGGTGGTTGAAACACCGGCAGGACGATAGCGCCTATACCCCTTGCTCAGGCAGCAAGCATTAAGCGGTCCAGGACTGTGCTAGAT
>JBATND010000066.1:0-2632 GCA_049290175.1 Flavobacteriales bacterium
AACCAAAGGCGCCACCAACGCATCCAAGACCCCGACGAACGATGGACCACAGGACTGAAACCGATCCACTGAGCGAGGCGCCCCTACTTCGCTCCATCCCCAAAGTGGATCCATTCGTGGTGCCCGAAGGCTTCTTCGAGCAATTCCCGCATCAGGTGCAGGCTGCCATTGCCAAGAAGAAAGCAGCTTCATGGTGGAGCAGATTGCTGCCGAGCACACCCGCATTTCGGGTGGCGTGGGCCTCGGCTGCCGTGCTCGTGGCCGCGTTGGCTTGGTTCAACCGGCCGAGCGCACCTGAAACCGCACCTGAATCGCCGTTGGCAAGCTCCGATGACGAATGGGTGCTGGTGGATAACGACCTGCTCGCCGAGTTGGCCGCAGAGAGCAATCGCCCCCCCGGCGTTCAGCACGACCTCACCGCCGACGAACTCGCAGACTACTTGATGGCGAGCAATGCCATGGACTACATCACCGAACTGCAATGAAGACCCTACGCACCCTCCTGTTCGCAGTCGTGTTGCTGGCTCCGGCCTTTGCAGCCCTTGCGCAACCGCCTGGCCCGCCCCCGCATCTCTCGCCCGAGAAGAAAAAGGAACTGCGCGCACAGAAAGCCGCCTACCTCACCAGCAAGATCTCGCTCACCCCAGAAGAAGCCCAGCAGTTCTGGCCGGTGTACAATAAGTTCGATGAAGAGACCGATGCCCTTCGCCGGGAGTTGGGCGAATCGGACCACGCGCTGCGCGATAAAGGCGATGCCGTTACCGACGGTGAGGCCCAAGCCCACATGGACAAGGAGATTGCCAATCGGCAGAAGGAATTGGACCTGCTGAAGAAGTTCCAAGCGGACGGCAAGCGCATCATCGGCGCCAAACGCATGGTGGAACTAGGTCGTGCTGAGCGTGACTTCCACCGCGAGGTGATCAAGCGCTTCCAAGAACGACGCGATGAGATCCGCGAAGAACGCGGCCTTCCGCCTCGCCGACGATAAGCCAGGGCCTACGAACTTCGCGGCCCATGGATCACCTGCGGGCCAGCTTCCACGATCATCTGGCGCAAACCAGTCCTTCGCCCTTGGCGCTGGACATTGTGCATGCCGAAGGTTGCTGGCTCACCGCGCGCGATGGCCAACGCTACCTCGACCTGGTCGCTGGCCTGGCCGTGTGCAACGTGGGTCATCGGCATCCGAAGGTGGTGGCGGCCATCAAAGAGCAGAGCGACCGCTACCTGCATGTGATCCCTTACGGAGAGTTCGTGCAAGAGCCGCAGGTTCGGTTCGCCGAAAGGCTTACGAGCTTGCTTCCGCCAAGCCTCGATTGCGTCTATTTCGTGAACAGCGGAACCGAGGCGATCGAGGCATCGCTGAAACTGGCGAAGCGCGCAACAGGCCGAACCCGGCTCATCGGCTGCCGCAAGAGCTACCACGGCAGCACCCACGGCTCGCTCAGCCTCACCGACAACGAAGCCAAGAAGTACCGCAACCGACCGCTTCTGCCCGATGTGGACCACATCGCCTTCAACCTTCTGGAGGACCTGCACCGGGTCGATGAGCGCGTGGCCACCGTACTGGTTGAATCGATCCAAGGCGATGCCGGAGTGCGCGTGCCCGACCAAGCTTGGGTGGAAGCGCTGCGCCAGCGATGCGACAAAGTTGGCGCCTTGCTCATCTTCGATGAGGTACAGACCGGCTTCGGGCGAACGGGCAAGCGCTTCGCCTACGAGCACTTCGGTGTATTGCCGGACATCCTCGTGTTGGGCAAGGCCTTAGGCGGCGGGTTGCCCATGGGCGCCTTCGTGAGTTCGAAGGACCGCATGGCCCTGTTCACGCAGGATCCCGTTCTCGGGCACATCACCACCTTCGGGGGGCACCCTCTGCCCTGCGTTGCTGGATTGGCCGCGCTTGAAGTGCTTGAGAATGAAGGCTTGGCTGCCAATGCCGAGCGCATGGGTCGCTTGTTCAAGGAGTTGCTGGTGCATCCCCGTATTCGGGAGGTGCGTGGCGAGGGCTTGATGCTGGCTGTTGACCTCGGCGATGCCGAATTGGTTCAGCGCGTGGTACACCAATGCCTGAAGGAAGGCGTGCTGGGCTTCTGGTTCCTGAGCTGCCCGACGGCATTCCGGGTTGCACCGCCTCTGGTGATTACTGCGGATGAGGTGAGAAAGGCCTGCGAGGCGATCCTGAGCGCTCTCAAGGGCTGAGTCTGGCACCAATTACAAGGCGTTCTTAACAAGGCCGAACCAACGGCCTGTCACCCAAGAATTTCGGAACCCCTTGTCCGCAGCGGCTTCTCCTGAAGGGGCGCTCATTTCCATTCCACGGACGGCATGGATAGAACAAGGACCGGCGGCTTTGTCCGATCGAAGCCGCTTCTATCTTGCGGGCGTCTTTCCCAAAGGCACCCAAAGACCTCAACCCTAAGCGTACCCATGAAACGTACCTTACTCAGCAGCTTGGCCTTCATCCTCACCACCGTAGCTGCATTGGCCCAGCACACCCATTGGTGCGATACTGACCGCCGCATGGCGGAAGAGATGGCCAAGGACCCTGATTTCGCATCGCGATACAGCGTCTTTCAGAATGACATGCGTAAGCTCTTGGCGAACAACGCCAGCCAAGGCAGTCGCGATGTGGTTT
>JBATND010000067.1:0-1885 GCA_049290175.1 Flavobacteriales bacterium
CAATGCGCATGTCCGGGCAGTTCATAGGTGTACAATCGCTGGCGGTCGTCGCTGAGCACATGCAGCTTGCCGTTGCTGATGGCCATGCCTTCCGGATTGATCACGGGCACGCTCCAGCGCGCATTGATCGCATAGCTCATGGGATCACAGCGCAGCACATGCATGTCCATGTCGCTCAGCAGCCACAACTGTTCATCATGCCAAACAGCGGAAGAGATGTCGCGCACGCCGGCATCGAAGGGCACTTCGTTCACCACACGCATCTGCACATCGAGCTCGATGATGCGCACTGGGTCGCGCTCGGTGATGAGCAGGTAGCGCTGCTTCACCGGGTTCCACACGATGGCCTCGTAGCCGCGATTGCGCCCGCCGTGATAGGGGATGGTCAAGCGGCGCACGGGTTTCAGATCCGCGGTGGTGAGCCAGATCAGGTTGCGCGAGCGCTCGTCCACCACGATGAGCGTATCGTCCTGTAGCAAGAGGCCTTCGAGGTCGTATGCGATGTTGCGCGCTTCGCGGATCACGCGGCCATCGGCGCCGATCTCCATCACGTGCCCGTTGTCGCTCACGCAGTAGAAGCGGTTGGTGCCAGGGATCGCGGCGATGTCGCTCGGCTCCGGCACTTTCACATTCAACCAGCTTGTGGGCTTCAGGCGCTCGGCCTTCTGCGCGTTGACATGTTGCACTACGCATAGGAGCGCAGGCAGCAGCGCCGCGCCGCCCTTCAACCAAGATGCGCTCATGGGTTCGGCGCGCCCGGCGTGGGATTGGTGAAGGTGATCCAGTTGTCGCCGCCATCGGGCGATCGCCCCAAGCTGGCTCCGGGCGTTGACCAAGGACCGTAGGCGTAATCGTCCACGACGAATTCAGCAGTGTCGCTCTTGTAGTAGATGACGAGGTGCTCGCCCGCGCTGCTCAACGCGAAGTTGGTGTGGATCTGCGTCTCAACCGTGTTCAGGTTGTCGCACCAGATCACCAGGTGGCCAAGCGCGGGAATGGTCACTTCCGGCAGCTCATACTTCATTGGAACGGATGGACCGCCGTCTGATACGAACCATTGTCCCGCTTGCAGGGTAATGGCTTCCGTATGCGTGTTGTAGATCTCGAACCAGTCTTCGGCCGTCCCGAATTCATTCACGTTGGTGCTGCCCGCTGCAACGAGCTCGTTCACTTTGAGCAGGCCCTGCGTGATGGCGATGGATCCATTGCCGCCGCCGCCGGTGCTTGGTGTGAATGTCCGGTCCTTCACGCATGCGGCAAGCAATGGCAGCGCGAGGAGGAGTATGCGTCGTTTCATTTCGGCGGCGAACGTATCGGCACCGTTTGGCGGCAGTGTTAGCACGTGGCTAACGATGCGTGAACACAGCCTCTCTGTAAAGTCATCCGATCGGGAAGCTGTTGTTAAGGACCAACGCAAGAGGCCCGTCACACTGGGTGACGGGCCTCTCACAAAGTTGAATCGCTTACGCTACTTCTGGATCACCAAGCGCTCGTTGAACGTGCTGGTGCCAGCGGTGATGCTCACCGTGTACATGCCGTTGGCCAAGCCGTTCACATCAAGTACACTGTTCACGAATCCATCGCTCACACCGATTGTGCGTTGTGCCACGCGCTTGCCGAAGGCATCGTAGGTTTCAACGTTCACCGTCTCGATCGATGCGTCGATTCCCGTGAGGTTCACGAAGAGCTCGTTGCCTGCATTCGGGTTCGGGTACATGGCCACGCGGGCTTCGGTTGCCGTGCCGCTCGTGCCTTCCTCGGCCATGCCGAAGCTGCACGTTGTGGTGAGCAAGCATACATCGCCGTAGGGGTCGCTGCTGTGGCACCAGGTGCTGCCGCCATCGAAGCTCACGCGAACGTCAACCTCGTAGGTCTTGCCGCAGGT